>DBWH01000065.1:264-30765 GCA_002308595.1 Mageeibacillus sp. UBA1243
GGCACACGTTTCGCAGACGAATCCACCTGCTCCTACCGCAAGGGCGTGGCTTTCAACTTCCCGGACACCAAACTCATCCAGGTTGACCTTGACGGACACGAAATCGGCAAGAACTATGCGGCTGACGTCGGTGTGCTCTCCGATGTGAAAGCATTCATCAACCGCGTACTCGAAAAAGATCCCGATTTTAAGGTAAATAAAGCATATCTCGATGAGATTGCCGACCGCCGCAAAGCATGGTTTGACTTCGTTAACGCCAAGGAAACCGCCAAGACGGCAGAAATGACAATCTCGCGCATGATCGGCGTCATGAAGGAGACTCTCCCGAAGGATACGATCATCTCCACATCGTCCGGAAACACTCAGGCGCAGCTCTTCCAGGAGTATTGCTACGACGAGCGTTACTGCAACCTCACCACGGGCGGCTTCTCGACAATGGGCTGGGCACTTCCCGCAGCTCTCGGCGCAAAGCTTGCCGCTCCCGACAAACCGGTCGTCACTTTCCTTGGCGACGGCGACTTCATGATGGTCATGCAGGAGCTCTCGACTGCGGCTCAGTACAACATCCCCGTCATCACTATCCTTGCCGACAACCAGGGCTGGATGGCCATCAAGGACCTCCAGGTTGACGTTCTCGGAAAAGAGAACACATTCGGCAACGACTTTGAGCAGAACGGCAAGGCATACCGCCCCGACTTCAAGGCTATCGCCGACGGATTCGGTATCAGCGCTTACCGTGCTGACGACAACGAGTCTTTCAAGGCAGCTCTTGAAGACGCTCTCAAGCAGAAAGGACCTTCGCTTATCCACGTCAATGTATCGTCGAAGCATCCTTACTCGGGCGGCGAAGCGTTCGGCTGGTGGGACGTTCCGATTCCGGGCTACATGGAAGAAAAGAGAAAGGCTTACGAAGATGCCATCAAAGAAGAAACCGTTTGACGTACGCGCGACAATGCGCGCTGCGGCAGAGATACGCAAGGGAGCGATCCGTGCCATGGAGGCTGCGGGCTCGGGACACATTGGCGGCAGTATGTCGCTTGCCGAAATGCTCGCGGTTCTCTACACGGACATTCTGAACATCGACCCCAAAAACCCCAAGATGAGGGATCGCGACTACGTTGTCCTCTCCAAGGGGCACTGCGGACCGGCGCTCTACTCTACTCTCGCCTACAAGGGTTATTTTGACCCGTCGGAGCTTCTGACTCTAAACAAGGGAGGCACAAACCTTCCGAGCCACTGCGACAGGCTTAAAACCGTGGGCATAGACATCAGTACGGGTTCGCTCGGACAGGGTCTTTCGCTTGCGACAGGCGTTGCCGTGGGAAAGAAGATGCAGGGCATACCCGGCAAGGTGTACGCAATCGTCGGCGACGGCGAGCTGCAGGAGGGTCAGAACTGGGAGGCGTTTCTTTTCATTGCCCACAGGAAGATCACAAACCTTGTGACGATTATCGACAACAACCGCAGGCAGCTTGACGGCTACACGGCTGACATCTGCGACGAGGCGGACCTGGGAAAAAAGCTGGAAGCGTTCGGGTTTGAGGTGAGACGGGTTGACGGCCACGACGTGACCGCAATCTACAACGTCCTCCTCACGGCAGGCGAAGGCGAAAAGCCGACAGTTGTCATCTGCGACACCGAGAAGGGTCACGGGTGCTGCTTTGCCGAAATTGACGGGTTTAATCATTATATGCCGGTTTCACACGAGGACGCGGACCGCGCTGTCGAAGAGATAGAGAGGAGGCTGCAGAAAGCTTATGAGCAACTTGGTTGATTCTTTTGAACTCGACAATTCGGAGATGAGACAGGCTTACTGCGACGCCCTCATCGAAGAGGCAAAACGCAATCCGAAACTCATCGTTCTCGACGCCGACGTCAGCCACTCTGTAGGCACAGGAAGGTTTTACGAAGCTTTCCCGGACCGCGCCATCAACTGCGGTATCATGGAAGCTCATGCCATCGGCCTTGCCGCCGGAATGTCTGAAACGGGACTCGTTCCCTTCTTCCATGCATTCGGCGTGTTCGCAACGAGACGCGTATTCGATCAGATATTCATCTCTTGCGCGTATCAGAACCTAAATGTTAAAATAATCGGAGCCGATCCCGGTGTCACTGCACAAACCAACGGCGGAACCCACATGCCCTTCGAAGATCTCGGCCTTATGAGGCTTATACCGAAGGCGACAATCGTCGAGCCCGCCGACAGCACAATGTACGCATCCGTTGTTCACGCAATGGCTGAGAACTACGGCGTGTTCTATCTGAGAACCTCGCGCCGCAAAACAGTCAGGCTGTACAAGACCGGCACGGAGTTCACTGTCGGTAAGGCAATGCGTCTTTTTGACGGTAAAGATGTGTGCATCATCGCCTGCGGTATCATGGTATACGAAGCGATCCGAGCAAGAGACATTCTCAAGGCTCAGGGAATCGACGCCGGCGTCATCGACATGCACACCATAAAGCCTCTTGACGAGGCAGCAGTGCTTGAAGCTGCCGCAAGGTGCGGCGCAATCGTGACTGCGGAGAACCACAATATGGTTGGCGGTCTCGGAAGCGCGGTCTGCGAGCTTATTTCCGGGAAATATCCTGTTCCGGTTGAGCGCATTGGCGTTGACGAGTCGTTCGGTGAAGTAGGCACGCAGCAGTATCTGCAGCAGCGTTTCGGTCTCACAGGCGAAGAGATTGCCCGCAAGGCGATGATCGCCATTGAAAGAAAAGGAGCAAAAAGATGAGAATTGCGGTTATAAACGAAGTTTCATCGCAGGATAAAAACGAAAAGGTCATCAAGGCGCTTGAGCCCTTCCCGGTTGAAGTGTTCAACGTCGGAATGACAGGCGCCGGCAACGAGCCGGAGCTCACGTACATTCACACGGGCCTTATGGCGGGTATCGCCTTGAATTCGGGCGCTGTCGACCTCGTAATCGGCGGCTGCGGAACGGGTCAGGGCTTCATGATCTCTGCCATGCAGTACCCCCAGGTATATTGCGGACTCATTCTTGATTCGCTCGACGCCTGGCTGTTCTCACAGATCAATGGCGGCAACTGCGTTTCCCTCGCCTTAAACAAGGGCTTCGGATGGGCAGCCGACATAAATCTTTCCTATATTTTCGAGAAACTGTTCGCAGACCCGATGGGCCGCGGCTATCCCCCTCACCGCGCTGAGAGTCAGCAGGCAAGCCGCATGAAGCTCAAAGAGGTAAGCACGGCTTCTCATAAAGATTTCCAGGAGATCCTCAGAGAAATCGATCCGGCACTTATCAAACAAGTGTTCTCACATAAGCCATTTAAGGAGTTGATAGAAAATCATGGAAAAGTTAAATTTATTTATTGACAACAAGTACGTCCCCTCTGCTGCGACGGAGTGGTCAGACGTTTACAACCCCAGCACGGGTGAGATCATCGCAAAAGCCCCGAAGTGCACCGAAGACGAGGCACTCGCGGCAGTTGCATCCGCCTACAAGGCATTCCCGGCCTGGCGCGACACACCTGTTCTCAAGCGTATGCAGGTTCTCTACAAGGTTCGCGAAATTCTCGTTGAGAGAATGGACGAGCTCACGATGAGCGTTGCACGCGAGAACGGCAAGGCATGGGAAGAGGCAAAAGGCGACGTTCTCAAGGCTAAAGAAGCTACAGAGCACGCACTCTCGATGCCCTCGCTTATGCTTGGCGATTCCATGATGAACGCCTCGAGCGGATATGACACGCAGATGATCCGCGAGAGCGTTGGCGTGTTCCTCGGCATAGTTCCTTTCAACTTCCCGGCAATGATCCCGATGGGCTGGATGGCTCCGATGTGCATCGCCTGCGGAAACACAATGGTCATCAAGGCTTCAAGTTCGACCCCTATGACCGCTCTCAAGATTGCCGACATCTACCGCGAAGCAGGCCTCCCCGACGGTGTTCTGAACATCATCACCTGCGGTCGCGACGTTACGGACATTCTTCTTGCCGATGACCGCATCAAAGGCGTTTCCTTCGTCGGATCCACCAAAGTCGGTCACTCCATCTACGAGAAGGCCTCCAAATACGGCAAGCGCGTCCAGACTCTCTGCGAAGCAAAGAACCACGCCCTCGTCCTCAAGGATGCTCCGATCGGCCGTACAGCTGCAGGCATCATCAACGCATCATTCGGCTGCGCAGGCGAGCGCTGCATGGCTCTCCCGGTTGTAGTTGTTGAAGAAGAGATCGCCGATGAACTCGTTGCCGAGATTGTCAAACTCGCCAAGGGCATCAAAGTCGGCCCCGCATACGACAAGACGACAAAGCTCGGACCTGTCTACAGCGCAGCTCACAAGCAGAAGATCTGCGCAGACATCGAAAGCGGTATCAAAGACGGAGCAAAATGTGTTCTCGACGGCCGCAACGTTGTCGTCGAAGGCTTCGAAAACGGCTTCTACCTCGGCCCCACGATTCTTGACTACGTAACGGGCGACATGTACGTCGGCTCACGTGAAATATTCGGGCCTGTCCTCTCGATCAAGCGCGTCCGCGACTTCGAGGAAGGTCTCAAAGAGATGAACAACAACCCGTTCGCAAACGGCTCGGTCATCTACACACAGAACGGCTACTATGCACGTGAATTCGCCAAGCGCACAGACGGCGGCATGGTCGGCATCAACGTCGGCATCCCGGTTCCCGTTGGCGTGTTCCCGTTCTCGGGCCACAAAAAATCATTCTTCGGCGCCCTCCACACTCTCGGCAAGGACGGCATGAACTTCTACACAGACGCCAAGTGCATCACGCAGCACTGGTTCGCCGAAGAAGAGAAAAAATCTCGAACAGTTAGCACTTGGGACGGTACACTCAATGGCTAAACTGTCGCGACCTCGCCAAAACAACTGTAAATGGTTAAATGTTAATTGTCTGCACGAGTTTTGACGCGGAAACAAATAAGTTAGTTATTTGATAGGAAAGACATAAATATCCCATCAAAATAATGGCTGACCAGACTACTTATTTGGTTGTTGACTGATTATTTACGGGAAGGGGAAGGTGACCGGTCATCTTCCTCTTTTCGTTTGAATGCGGAATTTTGGCTCTTTACACAAGCCGCATATTTTAACGGTTGAAATTAAAAAACATTTTGATATTATTACACTGTACGATTTCTTGCATATGAAATGTTAAAGTCCTTAATTGGCCTTTCAAACATGATTTCAGTGATATGTCAGAAAAATACTTAAGAAAAGACAAATGTGCAGATTATGAAATACATTAAAAGCAGTTTGTTTTTGATAAAATACATTGTCAAAAACTTTAAATCATACTATCCGGTCGGTTTGATGCTCGTTCTCCTTGGCGTCGCAAACACATGGGTTTCAGTTATATCGCTGAGGCTTCTGCTTGATGCCCTGAGCAAAGCGGATTACGACACGGCAATACGAATTACGATTGCATTTCCGCTTATTGCGGCAGCGTTAAACATAGTCAGCAACGATGTTCAACGGAGGCAAAGTACAAAAAGCAAATTGATTTCTGCGGCGCTTAAAGCGGATCTTGCCGGAAAGCAGATGCAGTTCCCACAGGACCTTCTCGAGCGGCAGGACATCCGCGAACAGTATCACTTCGCAAAGAAATGCTCGGAAGAAGAAGTTATCGGTTCGCTGCTTTCCGCCTCTGTTGTGCTGGTTTCAACTGTAATCAATATTGTCGGCTCCGTTGTCCTTTTTGCAGTTCTAAACGTATATGTCATGCTGCTGTTGCTCGTTCTTGCAGTCGCAAGTACTGTCGGAACCATAATGCGCATGCAATACAAATTCGAGCAGCAGGAAGACGAATCGCCCATTGAGATGAATATGTACTATGCCCGTGATTACCTGACAGGCCCTGTATTTGCCAAAGAAGTGCGGGCATATGATTTGCGCGGGTTTATCTGCTCAAAAACAGTGTACTGGATTGAAAAGCATTTTCTGCTTGAATGCAGCGTTTCAAAACGCTTCTTTAAAAAGTTCTGGTGGACCTATGTTGTTAATTTCGTTCAGTTGGCAGTAACATACACTTACATTGGCATATTGCTTGCTCAGAAGACAATAACAGTAAGTGAGTTCAGTACCTACATTGCAGCGATTCTGGTCTTCACGGGCTCCGTTTCAGGCATGTTGTCGTCTGCAGCCGGAATCTTTCAAAACGCCAAGTACATTCACCACCTCAAGACCTTCCTACTGTATGATGACGCCAATGCGGCCGGAGACCGTATAACAATCCCCAAAAACAGGGAAATTGAGATTGTGTTTTCAGACGTTTCTTTCCGGTACAGCGAAGACGGTCCCTGGATTCTAAAGGACATAAACCTGACAGTCAGGCCTCATGAGAAGATCTGCATTGTCGGTGTTAACGGAGCAGGAAAAACAACGCTTGTAAATCTTCTGATGGGTTTTTATAAGCCTACCAAAGGACACATCTATTTCAACGGGCAGGACATTTCACATTGCAGGCGCAGCGATTGCCTTGGCCTTTTCGGAACAGTTTTTCAGGAGTTCAATATCTTCGATTTCAGCATCGAAGAGAATATAAAAATGGGCCTGTCTGAAAGCCATGTCAGTGTTCCGACAGCAATTCAAGAGGCAGGTCTTTCCGGCGTTATTTCAAAACTGAAAGACGGTGAAAAAACATATATCACGCAGCGAGTCGATAGGAACGGCGTTGATCTTTCAGGAGGTGAACGGCAGCTCCTCGCAATTGCAAGAGCGCTGTATAAAAATGCGCCGGTTTATGTCCTTGACGAGCCGACTGCGGCCCTTTCACCTCAAAATGAATATGCTCTTTACCAAAAGTTTGACGAAATCACACAAGGGCAAACTGTGTTCTTCATTTCTCACAGATTAAACAGCTGCAGGCTTGCGGACAGAATCGTGCTCCTTAACGATAACACAGTTGCCGAAATCGGCAGCCATGATGAGCTGATGAATATGCAGGGAATTTACTTTAAGATGTTTTCTGCTCAGGCAGGGTATTACCAATCTGCTGACAATTTTGAAACCGGCAAAGACTTTGAAGGGGGTGCGGAAGATGAAGAAAATGCGTAATATTCTGAGAAACACCGCCAAAATAATCAAGCTGCAATACACAGTTAACAAGGCGGCTCTGTTTCATGAGTTGCTGTCAACGGTCGCAGGAAAGGCCTACAGTATTCTTACAATAGTCTTGCCGGCAATTGTAATCGACCTGGTTCTTAAAGACGCCAACAAGATTCTCTGCGGCGCAGTTATTGCCGTCATGACTTTCATGATTGTGCTTTTTGATTTTGTCAACAGAAAAAGCCGCGACATGCTCTCTGCTCACTCCTCAAAAACCGATAATCTCGTTTCGATGAGGGTAAGCAGAAAGGCAATGAGTCTTGATTACAAGGACCTCATGGATTCCTCCGTGCTTGATCTTGAAGCCAAGGGCGAGCGGGCAATTTACGAGTTTCTGGAGATTGACTACGTTGTTTTGTGTGATATTGGCGGTGCAGTCATCGCATTATTGGGTCTTGGCTATGTCATCGCTGCAATCAACATCTTTTCTCTGCTCGTTGTCTTTGCCGCAGCTTGCGTACGCGCTGCAATCAGTAAGAAAATCGCAAAAGTCGACCACAAATACACAGGCCTGATATCGGAATACACAAGAACCGAAGAATACTTCAAGGAGATTATTTTCGACACACGTTTCGCCAAGGAAATCCAAATTTACGACTACTCGGAAAACCTCACCGAAAAGTACAGGGAGGTTTCGCAAAAAGTTATCTCTCTTGAGGACGAAAAAGCGCGTAAAATTAACATGTGGCATTCGATAGACCAGGTCGTAAATCTTCTGAATCTTGTTCTCATCTTCCTGCTGGCAATAAGAAGTTTCTATTTAGGGGCCATCTCAATCAGTGCGTTTATGTTATGCATCACAGGGAGCCGCGAAATCACAGATTCAGTCAAAGAACTGTTCGACGGATTTGTGAAAGTTGCCCGCATCAACGATTATTTTGCGGACTATGAAGCCTTTATGAATCTTCCCGAAACCATTTACAAGGATGTGGAGACCAACCCGAAGGCAAAGAGTTGTATTGGCGATGAATTTACTTTCGAATTTCAGAACGTCAGCTTTATGTACCCCGGCAGCGATACTTATGCGCTGAAGGATGTATCCGTTACCCTCGATTCTAAAAGTATTATATCCGTTGTCGGTGAAAATGGCGCAGGCAAAACAACTTTTGTCTATCTGCTGATGCGTATGTTCGACGTAACAGAGGGGCGGATTCTGCTGAACGGTACCGATATACGGGAATACCCTTTTTCAGAGTATCAAAGGCTTGTTTCACCCGTGTTTCAGGACTATGAGGTTCTTGCCTACTCCATCAGGGAAAATGTCGCTTTTGACAAAAATATCTCCCGGGATTTTCTTGACAGATGTTATGAGGCAGCCGACCTTGACGGGTTGATTTCAGGGCTGCCTGACAAAGACGAAACACTCCTGACTAAAGATCTTTACGATGACGGGGTGGTTCTGTCAGGCGGCGAGAAGCAAAAACTGGCCATTGCCCGGGCTTACTGCCACGATGGCAAGGTAATTATCCTCGATGAACCAACCGCCGCAATTGACCCTCTGAGTGAATACCGGATTTTTAAAAACATTTCAACTCAAAGCAGGCAAAAGCTTACAGTTTTTGTCTCCCACAGGCTTACAAGTACATTTTTCTCTGACAAGATACTTGTTTTCGACGGAGGCCGCCTCATCCAGCAAGGAAACCACAAGGAACTCCTTGCTCAGCCCGGAATCTATGCAGAAATGTTTTCAAAGCAAGCGGTGTACTACAGCTGAATCATTTGTGTGCACATCAGTTTCAAAAACCCGGCGCCTGGGTGCCGGGTTTTTGCTTTGCAATATTCGCAAGCTTCAGCAGGTGTATTTGAACGGAGTACCGGTGAAGCCGGACTGGTTGAACTTTTCGAGGTTGTGCCGAACGATGTAGTCGATGTAGGAGCTGATCATCTTGGCGTAGAGGTAGTAGCCGGCGTTGTTCAGGTGACCGCCGGTGTAAAACAGTTTGCGGAATTCGGTGTCGTTGACGGGGCTGTGCTCCGCAAGATCTACCACATAGGTGTTGGTGAAACGGTCTGCGAGCTCGAAAATCAGCTTTCTGTGGGCCTCGTGGTTCTGCGCCCACTCAGCGGTGATGTAGGGCTCGGTTTCGCGTGGCATGGTGAGCAGGAAAAAGGCCGCGTCGGGCTGGATTTCTTTGTAGTGCTGGATTATCTTGGCGTAGTCGCCCGCGAATGTGGGCTTGTTGCGGTGGTAGTCTTCGCTGATATCGCCAATGCAGCCGATCTCCTGCTTGAAGCCGTCAAGGTCGTTGACGCCGAGCGCAATGACGTATGCCGAGGCCGCCTTGTCCTTGTCCCAGAAGCCCCTGCTTTCAGCGAAGGAGTTGTTGTACTCGCTTGCGGTCATATTGCCGCGTGTGAAGTTGTAGACGGTCGTGCCGCTGAGTCTGGCAATGTACTGCGGCCAGGATATGTCGTAGATGTCGTGGTAGTCGCGCGGACTGCCCGGTCCCATCGACTCAAGATCTCCCGAAGCGAGGGAATCGCCGATGACCGCGATCGTTCTGAATATGCTTGTAAAGCCCCCGTCATCTTTTATGACGTCAAGCGGCTTTTCGTTTTCGTCTCTTTGAATAAACTGTTCCATGTTTCGGTTAAAACCTCCCCGGCAAAAAAGGCCGGCGGCACTATCGCCAAGATTCTTTATCATCTTCCGTCAGCCTGAATTTTACTACTTTCGGAGCTTTTAAACAACTTTTTAAACAGTAACATTGGCGGAGCGGCGGCGGCGAAAAACATTTGCAAAGGCGTCTTTGGGTGGGGTAAAATACATTGGCGACATATTTACGGGCAAAACAGCCCGGATACAAATTAACAGGAGCTTAAAGATGAGGAAAACAGCTTTATATGTTTCTCTTCTCCTCGCGGTTTTGTGCGTTTGCGCACTCGTCGGCTGCAGGGGGACAGACAAATCCGGAAGACTCGACTACGACCCGTTTGCGGTCTACAAAGAGGAAGTCTCCGAGTACAGGGACATGTACACAGGCGCCAATGCGAAAACCGTCTACGCGGCGAGGGACCTTGCCAACGGCGTAAACGTCTACTATCTCTCTGCCGAGAGAAGCGCTGTCCGCATCGCCAATGCACACATGAACCTCAACTACTTCATCGGAAGCTCCGGCGCGGCAAAACAGATTTCATCGCTCACGACCCCTGCCGGCAAGGTGTATATTGAAAACACGGGCGACGCCTTTATCGAGCTTGAGAACGGCTCGGTCTACACCACCGCAAACGGCATCGAGGGCCCGACGCTCAACTCGTACAGACACGGCAGCTATTACTACGACACGCACATTCTGAACGGCAGTTTCGCGCGCGTCACGGACTACACCGAAAAGCTTCCGTTTGACATCGCGTTGCCGGATACGGATAATGACGTAAACAGTCCCTCCCTCAAAGACGGTGTTCTCAGCTTCAGCATGAGCAATCCCGAGGATGCGTATATCGGGTGGAATAACATTGGCGTAGACGCGGACAGGTTTGGCGGTGTCAGGATCACGATGAAGAACAAAACCACCCTCTCAGGCGAGATCTACGTGGCGGCTGGGAGCTACAGCAGCTTCAATTCGGACCAGAAAATCGCTTTTTCGCTGAATCCGGACGGCGAGTACCACGAGTACACGATCTCCCTCGAGGGCATCACGGGCTACAAAGGCACGCTCAAGAGCTTCAGAATCGACTTCGACAAGGTCACGAAAGACACTGTTTCCATATCAAAGATCGAGTTTCTCGCCAAGGACACAGACCGTCCGAACGTGCTTCTCGACAGGAATTTCCACGTTTTTACCGACAAGATCAATTCCGTTGACAGGTTCGTTATTTCGGAGAAAGCCGAGAACGTCGCAGCCATCGGCCTCATAACCGAGATCAAAAAGGACACTGTCGAAAAACTTATCGCCAAGGACAAAAACGGTCTCCACGATAACCTCGCGGACGTCGACTGGGCGAGCGCAGAGTATGCGGGCTTTGACATCAAAGACTCCGGCATTTTCGGCTACATACTTTTGAACGGCACCTTCGAGAGCACCTTCACGGTCACGGAAGACGGTGATTTCTACGTTATAAAGCAGTCGCACGTGCCTGACAAGGGCCTGCTCCGCAAAAAATACGTTTACGAAATCGGAAGGCGCTTCTACACGGACACGGCTCACAGCTTTGAAGATTTTCTGAAGGAAGCCGAGTTTGAGAGGCACCCGCTTGAGAACGTCGTCACGACAACTCCCTCCGCCAACGGCAAATACCTTGGCTATGACTCGCTGAAGGGGCTTTACACGTTCACGATTGAGTCAAACGCCGGAGGTTTCTCGCCGCCATACTATTCGTCACCCGACAAACATTACACGCTCTCCGTCAAGTTCACGGGCGATGACAGCGACAGGACCGTCTACGTTTACACACACGCGGGGGACACCGGAGGAACGCTTGAGTGCGCGGTTCTGCTTGACGGGAACAACACGGTGCTGCCGATCGAGATGGAGGTCTCCAAGAACTTCTGCGGCGACGGCGACGAGACGGTTTTTGACGCAGGCGACCACTCCTACAGCGACACGTTTTTCCCGCTAGTTGTCGAAAGCGGCAAGGACACAAGCGTCACTGTCGTGAACCTCTACCAGAACTGGGGCAAATATCCGCTCAAGCAGCTCTCTTCGATTCAGTTTTTCACGACCTACTACCACCTCTCGACGGGTGTCACGGAGACAAACTGCATCGCGCCCTACTTTGTCTACGGCAAGGACTACTGGACGATTCCGGACTTCAGACCGATGTCCGCACCTCTCTGGACAGGTCAGCCCCAGCACACCAGCGGCGGCGCCCCGAGGGTACTTCAGTACACCTCCAAGGACAAAGGCTTTTCCGGTCTTGAGTTTACGACGAAATACATTGACAGCACGGGACCTGTCTACGCGGACGTCCGCATGAACTACCTCTCCGAGGACGAGCGGCTCGCGGCAACATACCGCCACGTTGAGATGCCCCAGACGGACGAGAGCAGGGCTTACTACGATATCGAATTCCTCGTACTTGAGGATATCACGATTGAAGAGTTCCGCCGCGACTTCAACATTTTCAGCATGGACGGCCGCTTCGTCTTCTACAACAAACTCGGCTACCTTGACGCCAATAACAAACCCGCGGTTGCAGCCACGAGCCACGCTGCCGACAAGACATACTACAGGCTCGGAAAAGCCTGCCCCTACGTCGCAATCTATGACGCCGACGCGGGCGACTACGTCAACATGGCCGTGATCGTTGCGGACAGCGAAGTTACCATCGGCGGCAGGAAGTCGAGCGCCGGATTCATCGTATCGGACTACTCCTCCTGGAATCTCAACAGAATCAGTCTTTCCCTTGATTTAGGCAAAGTCACGCTCAAAGCGGGCGACGTGATGAAGTTCAGGCTCATCATTTTCCCGTACGGTTCGCAGGAGATAAGAGACGACGAGCGCGTGCAGCTTGTCAGGGAAAACACCTGCCTCAACCCGATCATAATTACGTCTGAGGCGGACACGGTGCTTGACGACGGCATTGTGCCGAAGGTTAAGAGCGCCGACGGGAAAACTTGCGAGTTTACGCTTTCCGGAGGCGCGGCAAACATCCCGGCCGTCAACGAAAGCTACTACATGTCCTCAAACTACAACATTGCGGTCCGGGCGTACGGCTTTGACTCCTTCGGCGTGCCGGAGATATACGAAAAGATAGGCGGCAAGTGGGTCAGGTACGAAATTGCATCCGCCAACGGCTACGACGGGTACGCGGTCTACACGGACGCCGACAACTCGTTCTCCTACGCGTTCGTTGTGACGATGAACGAGGCAACGCCGAGAACGTTCAGGATTGTAACGAAATAACCGCGAGCCGGCGTGAAATAAACAGGCGCACGGCCTTCGGAAAGCGGTTTTCCGAAGGCCGTGCGTGTTTTATGTATGACGGATAAAACCGTTATTCTTTTTTCCAGCCGGCAGGGAGGCTGACGCTCAGCTCAGGCTCTCCGTCGCGCGAAACCCATGAGACCGTGATGAGGCCGTCGGAGGTCATGACGGAGCCCCTTGCCCAGCGGAGACCGGACGGGTGCGGCTCGATTCTGACGGTCTTTTTAGTCTCGTCGGGTATGCCGAGGCCGAGTATGTCGCGCATGAGCTGCACGGCGGCAAACGATGTGAAGCCGTGGCAGAAGCTTGACGTTCTGATTTCAGGATTCTCCCAGAGCGTGCCGGGGCCCTCTTTCAGCTGCGAGCCGTAGAAGCTCTTGAGTTCTTTCAGGGCGCGCTCCTTTTCGCCGAGCATTGCCAGCATGTCGAAGCGGTACTGGAGGCCGATGAAGAGACCTGCGCGTCCGACCCTTGTGTTGGGGGCAAATTCGGGGCAGGGACCCATCGCTCTGACCGCGTTGAAGACGGTGAGCGGCGCGTTTTCCTTGGTTATAACGCCCGACCAGACCGTGAGGTAGGTGCAGCTCTCGGTGTAGAGGTTCTTTGGCGCGAGTCTGCCGTCAACCACGTTGAAGGCGTCCGGGATGAACGCCGGGCCTTTTCGGCTTGAACCGATGATCGCCTTGCGGAGTGTGTCGCGCATGCTGCCGCCAAGTTCCTTCCAGTCGTCCCTTTGGTAGAGCTCGCCGAGGCCGGCAAGCATTTTCGAGGCGAGCGCATTGGCGCCTGTGGAGACGGGGCTTACAAACTCCGGATCGTTCGAGAACGACCAGTCGATGAAGATCCAGGGCATGTTTTCGAGTAGGCCCGTGCCGCCGATGAAGCTCTTAACGCCCTCGACGAACGCTTCAACCCTTGCGCGGTACTTTTCGGCAAGCTCAAAGTCGCCGGTTTCCCTGACGTACTCGCAGAGCTCGACCATGAGCCAGAAGGACCAGGTGGTGATGCCGGCGCAGCCTTTGTAGTCAGGTTTGTGACCCGGGTAGGCTTCGGGGAAGAAGCCGCGGAACATATTGGCGGCATCCGTTGAGAGGTAGTTTTCGATGAAGTCTTTTTCGACCCTGTGACCGCCAAGGAGCATCCTTTCCGCGCGGCCCGTCCAGTACGAGTCGCACAGCCAGCCGCCGCGCTCCCTCTCCGGGCAGTCCATGAAAATGTCAAGCGTATTCAGCCTGAAGGTCAGAGCCGCCGCCTCGTAGAGCCTGTTTACGTCATCGTCGCTGCATAGGAAGCCTCCGCCGCGCACGTCAGGCACGGTGTACTCGCGGACCGAAAGGTTTGTGAGCCTGAAGGAGCCGCAGCCCCTGAAGTACACCTTGAAGAACCTTCCGAGCGCGGGCTCCATCGAAATGAAGGAGACCTTGCCGCCTTTGACGTGCAGCCTCGTGACGGGGTTTGCGCCGCCCGTGACCTCGTCCTTCTCGCCGTAGATGACGTTTGACTCAAGGTGGACGATGTCGACGATTCCTGCGCCCTCGGTCTCAAACTCAGCTTCGATGAAGCCGAGCTCCGGCTTTCCGAGGTCAAATTCGACGTAGTACGAGCCGCCGTTTGAGCCTTTTACCGAGACGTCGCCGTTTGGCGAAATCACGCATTTTTCGGTTTTTTTGAACGGTTTTTCGACCGTCTTCACATAGTCGCGGAGCGGTCTCTCTTTTATATCGTTGTATCCCTCGATGAGGTTTTCAAACCAGTTGTTTTCAAAATATACGCTCTCGTCAATGTCTGCCCTGCCCGCGGTCACAACGCGAAAAGCCCTGTGGGGTTTGAGCGTCGGAAGAAGCGAGCCGCGCGCGATGAGTTTTGAGTCATCGACTGTAACGGCGGGCTTTTCGCCGCAGAGCGAAGCGTCTGTCCGCCAGGCAAAATAGCTGTCGTCAAGGTAATAGTTTTCGGTCATCTGCCTGCAGTGCGAGATGCGCTCCGAGCGCTGAACCCTCTGCGGGAGCCTAGTGCATGAAAACGTGTCGGGCGAGGAGCAGACGGTCACGGAACCTGCCCTTATCACGGCGCGCAGGAGCCCTTTACCGAGAACTGTGTCGTTTGAGTAGCCGCCGAAGGGGTTGCCGTAGGACGTTACTTCGAAGGCAAACACATTGGCGCCTTCCTTGAGAAAAGCCGAGACGTCGATCTCGTCGACCCTGAGAAAGCCGTGCGCCGCCCTTGCCGGACCGTGCGCGCAGAGGGTGCCGTTGACGTAGAGCCTGTAGAAGTTTCTCGCGGCGGCGTATACCTTGGCGTCTTTTGCCTCAAGGTCGCTCTTTTTCAGTTCAAGCCTGCACACAAAGCCCGCCTGAACGTTCGTCTCGTCTTCAAGCCCTGCGAGAAAGACAGGCCGCGCGTTTTTCATCAATTTTTCGTAATCCATAGTCAGTTCCCTTCAAAAACCGAGATTTCGTAGATGGAGCACCAGTTCGCCGATGCGGGGACGCTGATTCTGATGAATCTGGCTTCAGAATCTATTGTAGCATAAACAAGTTCCCAGTCCTCCAGTTTTTTCGTGACAGCCTGTCTGAACGTCACACCCTCAGGTATTTTTGAGGTGCCTTTTCGCCCCTCCCCGGTCGGTGTGTCGGTCGAAATCTCAACCGTGTACGAGTAGGCCGTGTTTGACTCCCAGAGGATTGAAATGTCGCTCACCTTTCTGACACCGCCAAGGTCAATAACGACCCATCTTTCGCCCGCCGTTCCCGCGGCGCTCCAGCGTGTGTCCTTGCTGCCGTCAACGAGATTCGCCGATCCGTGCGCGCCCTCTACGCCGCTGCAGTAAGTGTCGGCTCCCTTGGCTATATTCGGGCGCTTCTCGCGCTCCTTTTCTTCGTCAAAAGGCGAGTCCTTGACGGTCCTGATCGCCTCGGATGGCTGCAGGCTCTCCGCGACCTTCCATGTGATGCGGGTTTCGCCGAAAGTGACCTTGGCGGCAAGCCTCACGTCCCCGGAAGACGCAGCTGCGGTAAACTCGTAGTCGCCGCCGGCGATCTTCCACGCGCCCTCCTCAGTGAAGAACGACTCAAGCTCAAAGCTCGTGACAGTCGCCGTTACAGTCTGACTCTCGCCCGGCTTCAAAAGCTTCGTCTTGTTGAATCCGCAGAGCTCTTTTTTAAGAGGCAGCCGGCCGTCGGCAACGGGTTTTGAAACGTAGAACTGAACGATCTCACGCCCGCTCTTATCGCCGGCGTTCTTCACCGTGCAGCTGAGAACAATTCTGCCGTCATCCTCTTTTTTCGCGCTGAAATCCGAATATTCGAAACTTGTGTAAGTGAGTCCGTGGCCGAAGCAGAAGGCCGTGTCAACGCCGAACTCCTCGTAGTACCTGTAGCCGACGTATATGTCGTCCCTGTATTTTGTCGATGAAGCAGTGCCCGGGAAGTCGTCCGCATAAGGGGTGCTCTCGTAGGTCTCGGGCCATGTGCACGTAAGTTTTCCGGAGGGAGAGACCTTGCCGGAAATTATGTCCGCGACTGCAGTGCCGAGCGTCTCGCCCGGGTAGCCGATCCAGAGTATCGCGTCAGCGGAATCTCTCCAGGAAGCGCTCTCCACCGGGTTTCCGCTGTTTATGATGACAATGAGTTTCTTGCCTTTTGCGTGGAAAATCTCAGCCGTGCGCGTAATCTGGGCCTTCTCGTCGTCCGTGAGCAGGAAGCCGCCCTCCTTGGGTGACCTGTCCGCACCCTCTTCGGTGTACCTTCCGATGACCACGATTGCAGCCTCGCACGATTCGGCCCACTTGGCGGCCTCCTCGTCAAACTCTTTCCTGATTTTGTTGGAGTAGCTGAACCACGACCCAGCCGTGTAATTTGTCCTGTAACCGGCGTCTCTTAAACCCGATTCGATGTCCTTTTTGTAGGAAGTGCTGACGCCGCCCGAGCCTCCGCCGCCGTAAATCGGATCGTACGCGGTCATGCCGATGAGGGCAAGCTCCGTGTTCTCCTTAACAGGCAGCGCATTTTGTTCATTTTTCAGGAGCACAATTCCGCTCTCCGCAGCCTCAAGGGCCGCCTTTCTGCCGCTCTCAACGTCAACATCGTTCGTCGCGCGCTCTCTGCCGCCAAGCATCTTCTCATACGCCTTGGACTCTGAAACGACTGAAAGAACGTTCCTGCACGCCTCAATGCACGCCTCCCTCGAAATCGTTCCGTTCTTAAGAGCCGCGAGCAGCTCGTCGTACTGTTCCTTGCAGCCCGGTTCGGTGAGGTCGTTTCCGGCGGCCACCTTGTCGACAACGCCGCCGCCCGAGCCCCAGTCGCACATGATGAGCCCGTCAAAGCCGAAATCTTTGCGCAGCACGTCAAGGAGCGGCCTGTTCACGGACGTGAAAACTCCGTTGACCCTGTTGTAGGATGACATGATCGTCATCGGGTCGGCCTTTCTGACCACGTAGCCGAAGCCCCTAAGATAAATCTCGCGGAGGGCCCGCTCGTTCAACTTGGCGGAAATCGTGCCTCTCGAGGTCTCCTGGTTGTTCACAGCGTAATGCTTTGCGGACACTCCAATGCCTTTCGACTGCACTCCCGACGTGTATGCGGAGGCGATAATTCCCGAAAGATAGGGATCTTCCGAAAAATACTCAAAGTTTCTGCCGCCGACGACAAGCCTCTGGATATTCATTCCGGGGCCCAGCAGCACGTCAACGCCCGTCGCGTCGCAGTCATTGCCGAGCGAGCAGCCGACTTTATAAACGTTCTCGCGGTCCCACGACGACGCGACAACAGCGCCGCAGGGGTACCAAACGGTATGGGTTGCAAGCCTGACCCCCTGCGGCCCGTCGGCAAGCGCGAGCGCCGGCACTCCGAGGCGGGCAATGGGGCTTGTGACGCCCGCCTCACCCGGGGCAGGCGCGACGGTTGTATTGCCGACAAGAAGCGATACCATTTCCTCGTCGGTCAGCTCGTCGCAGACGAGGTCCACCGCGGCGGCCGAGAGGAGCACATTGCCGCCGCGCAGGAGCAGCGTCCCTTGGCAGACGGCGCCGGACGCCTTGCAGCTTGCCGTGACGGTGATCATATGTGTCTTGCCGTCAGACGCGCCGGCGCCCTTAACTGTCACAACGTGCCCGCCCGCGGGCACGTTCATTTTTTCGTTTTGCGTTTTAACGTTTTTCTGCTGTCCCGTGTAGCAGACGACGTCTCCGACGTCTTTGTACGCCGCGTCGACAAGCTCCGCGGCTTTCACGGTCACATTGGCGGTATCGTCCGCAACGCCCGTCACAGCGACGCCGAAGCTGACGTCATTGCCGTCAACCGTGCACGATGTGAAATATAGATTTGGTTTAGGTTCGCTTACCTGTCCGTTCATGTCTGTGTGTACTTCCTTTTCTCTGTATGTATTTTCCGCGGTTTTCCCGCGGTTTTGGCATGCAAACAAAGTCGCAAGGCACGCGGCAAGCGCTCCTGCGGCAACAATCTTTGCTGCGGTATTTAATAATCTCCGCATCCTGAGGCATCTCCTTTTTTGAGGTGCCTTAATTATATCAGCTTTCGGGCATGGTTTAAACATCGAAATCGCGGCGGATTGCCGTCAAAGGTCAAAAGGCGCCTTGCGGTCCTTTTAAGCTTAAATTATAAATATTGACTTGTTTTCGTCATATGGTATAATTTGCGTGAATTTGCGAATCAATCCCAAATTCACGCATTTTTTAACGAGCAGACGGCGGCCGGAAAAGGCTTTACGCCTGCGACCCGGAAAGGGCAGAGAATGAGTACGTATTCAACAAAGCAGAGAAAAATACTTACCGATTACCTTGCCGAAAACCCCGACAGGCTGCTTTCGGCGGAAGAGATCGGCGATGCGCTCGAGGAGAGCGGGATCAGCAGAAGCGCCATTTACAGGAACCTCGCGGAGCTTGAGGCTGAGGGAAAAGTCAGGCGGTCGGTTAAAGAGGGTTCGCGGAAGGTTTTCTTCCAGTACACTGACGCTGCGCACTGCCGCGGCGAGCTTCACCTGTCGTGCAAAATCTGCGGCAGGACGATCCACATGGACCACGAGGCTGCGGACGCGCTCGTTGCCGATATCGCGGGCAGGCAGAGCTTTGAAATCGACAAGTCGGAGACCGTGCTCTTTGGCGTGTGCGGCGATTGCAAGAAAAACTGAGAAAGGAATGTCCGGCTGCGGGTCAGGACCCGTCGGCACGGTTTGATATTTGATACATGATTTTACTTGACTGCGACAATCTCTCCGTAGGCTACGGAGGGCGGAGAATCGTCTCCGGAATAAATTTTCAGGTTTGCGACGGCGACTACCTTTGCATCCTCGGCCCCAACGGTGCCGGCAAGTCGACCCTCATGAAGACACTTCTCGGCCTCATTCCGCCCGTGTCCGGCAGGCTCGTCTACGGCGACGGCTTTAACGCCAAACAAATCGGCTACCTGCCCCAGGAGACCCTCGTCCAGAGCGATTTTCCCGCCTCTGTTAAGGAGGTCGTGCTCTCGGGCTGCACCGGGCGCCTCGGTTTCCGCCCCTTTTTCAGCAGGGACGATAAAAAACTCGCTGAATCGGCAATGTCGACCGTCGGCATCACTTCTCTCAAAAACAAGTGCTTCAGGGAGCTCTCGGGCGGTCAGAAGCAGAGGGTCCTCATCGCAAGGGCGCTCTGCGCGACCGAAAAAATGATAGTTCTTGACGAGCCCGCGGCGGGACTCGACCCCCAGGCGACCGAGGAGCTCTACAAGACACTCGCCAATCTGAACCGCGACAAGGGCACCGCCATAGTCATGATCTCGCACGACATAGCTGCCGCCAAGAGGTACGCTTCGCACGTGCTTTACATTGGCGATAACCAGTTCTTCGGAAGTGCTTCGGAATATGCGGCGCTTGAGTCGCTTGGCGGTATGAACGGTCTTGCCACGGCAGGCTCCGCGGCCGCGACGCACAAGGGGGTGAAGAGAAATGCCTGAATTTATCGAAAATCTCGTGCTTTCACTCTCTCTTCCGTTTGCAATCTACGCCCTCATCTGCACGGCTCTCGTGTCGGTGTGCGCCTCGCTGCTCGGAACGACGCTGGTTCTGAAGCGGTTTTCGTTCATCGGTGACGGCCTTTCGCACGTTGCGTTCGGTGCGCTTGCGATTGCGACCGTGCTTCACATTGCCGAGGACATGGCCCTCGTGCTCCCTCTCACCATAGTCTGCGCGATTCTCATACTCAGGCTCGGCCAGAGCACCAAGGTAAAAGGAGACGCGGCGATTGCGATGCTCTCGGTAACGGCCCTTGCCGTAGGCTATCTGCTCCTCAACAAGTTCCAGACGGGCTCGAACATTGCCGGCGACGTGTGCACCGCCCTCTTCGGCGCGACGAATATCGTTGTCCTGAAGATGTCAGACGTGATCATTTCGCTCGTGATGTGCGTCCTCACGATACTTTTCTTCGTGCTTTTTTACAACAAAATCTTTTCGGTCACGTTCGACGAGAACTTCGCATCTGCGACAGGCACCAACGTCAAACTGATCAACACCGCAACGGCCGTCATCATCGCGATAGTCATTGTGCTTGCGATGAAGCTTGTCGGCTCGCTTCTCATTTCCGCGCTCGTGGTCTTCCCCGCCCTGTCGGCAATGCGCGTCTGCAGAAGCTTCAGGAGCGTCACGATCTGCTCCGCCGTCATCGCCCTCTCAACTTCGGTGTGCGGTATACTGCTTTCAATCATGATCGACACGCCCGTCGGTGCGACTATAGTCGCGCTCCAGGCACTTATCTTCGCGGCATTTTTTGTCATTGGCGTCATCAAAAGAAAATGACCCCCGCGGATGGTTTTTAAAACCGAAATGAGCTACAATTAACTCACGGCATTTCCGGGAAAGGAGGGGCTGCGTTGAAAGATCAAAGAGACGTTCCGTGGACTGACGATGAGGAGTACGACTACACTCACAGGTACACACCTATAACCGAAATATCCTTCGAAGAAGACGATGAAGCGCAGTCTGCCGCCAATGCAAAAAACGGCGCCGCCGGAAAGCATCCCGAAAAGACCGCAAAATCCGCGAAATCCGCGAAGACACCTAAGACTCCGAAGACATCCGGCAAAAAAACCGCGGGCAAAAAGGCGGCGCCCGCAGAGGACGCTCCCCTCACTGAGGAACACGCCCCCAAGCGGAAGATGAGCCTTAAAAACAAAATTCTCGGGCCGTTTCTGGGAACGGTCACGCTCGTTCTTATAATAGTTCTCTGCGTCATGGCCGCCCAGAGGACCAAACCCGGCAACGTTTACTACTACATCGAGGGCGGCGAGCTGTACCGGTCAACCGGCGCCGGCAAGGGCACCAGGATCTCGTCGGGCTTCATCGCCGGCGCCGCATCGGCAAGCCCTTCCGTCGCAAAAACCGTCTCCGCAGAGCTCCTCCCGAAGATATTCGAGAGCTCCGACGGAAGGTACATCTTCTACCCCGACAACAACTCCGTGACAGGCGCCGAAGGCACCTATTTCTGCAGAAAAACCAACGGTTCCGGCAGCGCTCTCAGGGTCGACTCGGACATCGCGGAGATCACATTGGCGGAAAAAGGCGCGACCGTCCTCTATAGGAAAGGGGCGGCGCTCTACAGGTTTTCGCCGAAGGGCGGCTCCGAGCTTTTGTGCGCAGATATCGCAAAGTTCTGCGGCTCCGAGACGTTTGAAACCGTCTACTACATTGACAACGCGGGCACCCTTTTCCTGAAAAACGGCTCGTCAGCTGCCGAACCCGTCGAAAAGGACGTCACATCCGTCGGCTGCGTGAGCACATCCGGCACGGTCTGGTTTGTGAAGAACAGCGTGCTTTACAGGAAGACCCTTGGCGGCGACAAGCAGAAGATATGCTCCGACGCTTACGGCGACGGTTTCGTGCTCACGGGAAAGCTCCCCGACTTCTATTTTCTCACCTATAAAAGCTCAAATATCGACGTGACAGACCTCATTGAGGACGCCCTGCGCGAGTATGACGCGGGGATGGCGGAGCCTGTGAAGCCCGTTGCCCCTGAGAGGAGCTCGTATCCGACCGAGAACGAGTACAAGGCTGCGTTGGCGGTTTACGAAAAAGACGCCAAGGAGTACCCCGCGCTCGAAAAAAGCTACACCGAAAAGCTTGCGCGCGACAAAATCAGGGCGGCAGCGGAATCCGACAGGATCGAGCGCAAGACCGTCACGCTGAACTACTGCGACGGCGAAAAGATCACGCCTGTTGCGGAGCACATTTTCGCCAAAAATACGGCTTCCGAAGACGACCCGTACTACGCCCTCTTCGAGGCGACGGGGCTTGCCGACGGACCGCTCGACAACGGCAGGGGGACAGTCGTTTTCCTCAAGATCAAGGACTCGGCAATGCCTTCCGCCCCCATCGACGCATTCAGCGACTACGAATCGCTGCGCGAATACCTCACGGCAAGGCTCGCGCCGTCCTGCGTCCTTGAAGCGGCGCGCGGCACAGACCGCATGTACACCGAAGCGGGCGACGTCAGCGGGGTAACTTATTCCTCAAACGGATCGTACTTCTACTATTTTGCCAACAAGGGCTTCAGCACGGAGGGTTACGCGGTCTACGACCTCCACAGGATCGACGTCAAAAAGTTCACCGACACGGTCGTTGACGCCAAGGTCTCAGACAGGTACTTCAACCCCGACCAATGCGTCTACTTCAAGGAGCCGCGCGCAGGCTTCACGCTCGCGTCGCTCTACAAAAACGGCAGGCGCATATCCGAAAAAGCCATCCCCGAAAGCGTCAAGGCGGCCGGCAGCACGGTCTGCTTCTTCACTGAGTTTTCGGGCGACACCGGAACGCTCTCTGTCCACAACGGCAAGAAGATTTCCGCGACTGTCTCGGGCGTCAGCGACTTCACCGTCACAAGGGGCGGAACGGTGGTTTACATTGGCGATTACCACGGGCCGGGCGACAACACACTGTTCTTCGGAACAGGCTCGAAAGAAGTCACAAAGAACGTCTCA
This sequence comes from Mageeibacillus sp. UBA1243, assembly GCA_002308595.1. Lineage (GTDB taxonomy): Bacteria > Bacillota > Clostridia > UBA1212 > UBA1212 > UBA1212. Next base: position 23,176 of record DBWH01000065.1, read on the forward strand.
AGCGTTCGCTGAATACCGCCAAGGGGCCTCCCGGGGCCCCCTTTTTTTGCCCCGATTGTGCCCTCTTTGTTACCCTATCTTTCCAAAAAAACGCAAATTCACGCAAAACCGGTCGAAAAACCTTTTCGCTGCCGCCAATTTGCTTTTCGCTATTGATTAATTTAAAATCATATAATAAAATAAAAGTGTATTTGCATTGGCGGTAAGCAGCATGAAACATTGACGGAGGAAGCAGGAAAAATGGCAAGATCCGATTCCGCAAAAAAAGCGGCAGAGCAGAACGCACCCGTAAAGGTCACGGCGATTGAGCTCACCGAAAAGAATTTTGAGAAAAACAGATTTTCCTGCATCAGGCTTTCGTTTGATTCATGGCGCACAAGGACCGGCGAGCTCACCTCAAGGGTGACCTACTCGAGGCGTTACGACCTCAATGCGGAATTCGATTCGGTAAGCAACTATTTTCAGATTTCGGACACGGTCGTTAAGGGCTGCAGAGATTTCATTGTAAATCACAGGCTGCTCGAAGACTACCCCGCAAAGAAATCTTCACGCAGGCCCGGCAGTTATTCGGAGATAAGAGTTTTTTCCGGGCTGAAAGTAGTTTCGCGGGTTGTGAAAAGGGGCCCCATCGAAAGGGACGGTCAGCCCGCGGCAGTTAATGACATTGGCAAGAGCGATGTTGTCGACGAAATGTTTGAGGAGCTTTCAAGGCTTCTCAAGAGAACGTTGGGATAAAGCTTTTGTTGATTATTTGCAAAATAATGTGCTTATTTTTGCGATTAAGTGCGTCCCGCCTGGGTTATGTCGTTCGGGTGCGGACACAAAAGGAGGAAAACCATGATCAGAAAACATACTATTATCTTATGCTTGGTATGTATTGCAATTGCCGTTGCAATGCTTGCCGGATGCACGGGCACAGTTGAGAACAATCCGAAACCGACAGATCCGGTTTCAAGTCCCACAACAGCGCCGATTGATGAGCCCACAGACGTGCCCACCGACCTGCCTTCCGAGAACCCCACAGGTTCCGAAACCGGCGATCCCACGGCAACGCCCGAAGGCACTTCAGACGAAACACCTGCAGCGGGCACACCCACACCGGCAGACGCAACACCGACAGCAGGTTCAGAGACACCTACAGCAGGCGCCACGACAGAGCCCACGGCCACTCCGACTGCAACTCCTACGTCTACGCCTACGCCTACGCCGACGGCCACACCGACGCCGACCGCGACACCCACGCCTACACCTACTGCGACCCCGACGCCGACTGCAACACCCACACCTACGCCTACACCCACGCCGACAGCGACTCCTACGCCTACCCCCACACCCACTCCTACACCGGGTGCGGCAGCCTCTTCGAGCCTCGTATTCCCCTCGGACAACACAGTGTTTGACTCCGCTTTTGCAAACCAGGTCATCATGCTGAACAACTCCCAGGACAAGACCGACACGAAGAACGCGCTGAAAGCCATTGGCTTCAACGTGGCAAGCAGGAACCAGATCAACTACGACAAGGACACCGCCAATGACAAGTCGCACACATCCGCGTTCACAATCGGCACAGGCACGGTCAACTACAAAGGCCAGGTTCGCTCGGCAATGATCGTCGTCATCAGAGGCACGGTCGGCGCAGAGTGGTACTCGAACCTTGACTTCGTTCCTTCACACGACAACAACGCTCTCTACGCAGAGAACTTCCTCATGGCTGCCCAGAACATCTTTGAGACGGTTGAGAACAGGCTTGCTTCTATGGACAACCCGCTCGTTCTCTTCACGGGCCACAGCCGCGGCGCAGCATGCGCAGACCTTCTCGGTCTCCTTTACAACGAAAAATACGGTGCCGGCAACGCGTTTGTTTACACATACGCAACTCCTGCCTGCATAAGAAGCCAGGACGTCAACCAGAACTCCGCCAATATCTTCAACATCGTCAACCCCGCAGACTTCATCATCTATCTCCCGCCTCATGAACTCGGATTCTTCAGGCCCGGAAATGACGTGGTTCTGCCCGACAGCAACAACCTCTCAACGTCCGTTGCAAACCTCTACTCGACGCTCTCACCTATCTTTACAGTAAACGGCGAGCCCATGACGATCCAGATGTTCTACGAGACCAAGTTCTCACTCACGAAAGCGGGAACTGACGCCAAAGGAAAGACCGTATACGAAGAGATCGGTGCAATTGCCGATATCATGACCGGTTCCGGCAACATGACAAGCCTTGCCCTCCACCTCTTCTCGATCAACAGCAAGTCGCAGTTCTACCCGCTCAGACAGTTTGCCACACAGGCTATGAGCAACCAGAGTCTCATCACCGCGCTGCAGGCTCAGCACGAGGTCGCGACTTACAGAGCGCTCCTTGCCGATTACATAGCGGCTGAATCACATTAAAATCTATACCGGCCGGCGCGGATTCGGGACGGTTCCCGGTGATCAAAAGTCATCGCTAATTGTCCGGCATCCGCGCCGCTTTTTTCAGGAGAAAAACATAAAATGCCCGAAAACAAAGGAAAAAACTTTGGCAAGTACTTTACGATGAGTTTTGACGACGGCATCACTCAGGATGCCCGGATCATGGATATTTGCAGGAAATACAACGTTCCGTGCACGTTCAATCTCAACACCGGTCTCTTCGGAGCCAGCTGGACATGGGTCGGCGAGGTTCTCGGAAAACTGGGTCTTTCGCATCAACGCTTCACAAAAGAAGAGATTCTCTCGGGCATCTACAAGGGCTTTGACGCGGAAGTCCACACTCTCTGCCACCCCTCGCTCGGCTGCGACTGCGGAACCGACAAGGAGCGGGTCATTGCCGAGGTCGGACAGGACGCAAAAAACATTGAGGATCTGACGGGCGTTGCCCCTGTCGGTATGGCCTACCCCGGAGGCCGCGAGGTCGACACCTCCCCGTTTGTCATCAGGACGATCGTCGAGAACACCCCCGTAAGATTTGCGCGGCTTGCCGTGTCGCAGGAAAAGCCTGAGGAGTTTGCGCTCCCGGACTGCTTCATGAAGTGGTATCCGTCGCTTGCCGTGGTTGAGATGGCGCGCTGCAAAGATCTCGCAAGACGCTTCATCGACGCGGTGCCTGCGGACAGGGACCTTCTTTTCTACGTCTGGGGCCACGGCTACGACCTTGACAGCGAGAACCTCTGGTACGATTTTGAGGACCTCGTGCGCATGCTTGCGGAGGCCGAAAGCGTCAGGTGCGTCTCAAACGCCGAATTCTATAACCTTTTCAAGGACAGGATTCCTTCCGTGAACTTTTAAAACTTAAAAATGAAGACTGACGCCAATGCGCCTCGCGGCGGCAAAGAACTGCGGCATTTTTGCATTGGCGGTAACATATATTTCACAAAGACAGGGTGATTTGATATGAAAATGAAAAAACCGGCAATATTGTTTCTGATTCTGGCGCTTCTGGTCACAAGCCTGCTCGCTGGCTGCACGGGAACCGGGACGAAAACGCCCGAACCCACGATTGAACCGACCGAAGCAGAGCCTACGCCCGTGCCGACGCCCCGCCCGCCGATGAAGTATTTCACGATGAGCTTTGACGACGGCATCACGCAGGACGCGCGGATCATCGAAATTCTCAAAAAGTACAACATGCCCTGCACGTTCAATATCAACACGGGGCTCTTTGGCGTCCGCTGGGACTGGGTCGGCGAGGTTTCCGGCAACCCGAACCTGCTCCACCTGAGGTTTACGAAGGAGGAGATCCTTGGCGGTGTCTATGACGGCTTTGACGTCGAGGTCCACACGCTGAACCACCCGTCGCTTGCCGGCAACTACGGCAACAACATCAGCGCAATCATCAGCGAAGTCGGCGATGACGCCAAGAACATCGCGGAGCTCACGGGCATTGCCCCCGTCGGCATGGCCTACCCCGGCGGTCAGGAATCCGACACGTCCGACCTTGTCATCAGAACGATTCTCGAAAACACCGACATCAGGTTTGCAAGAATGGCCGTCAACCAGAAGAAGCCTTCCGAGTTTGCTCTCCCCGAGTACTGGATGAAGTGGTACCCGTCCTGCCAGATCGGCAACATCGCCACCTTCAAGTCACTCGCCAAGAAGTTCATCAACGCTGAGGTCACCGACCACGACCTGCTCTTCTACGCGTGGGGCCACGGCTACGAACTCGACAACAACAAGTGCTGGGAACAGTTCGAGGAGGTCATCAAGATGCTCTCCGAGGCGGACGACATAATGTTCGTCACGAACGCAGAGTTCTACGAAATCTTCAAGGACGAGATTCCCTGCTGGAAAGACTGAGTTTTCCATGCTAAGCAAAGACTTAAGTGAGGTTACTATGAAAAGGACAACCGGATTCATATTTCTTTTGATAATGCTGGCGGCTGCATTGGCGGTACTCTCGTGCTGCACGGGAAGCTCCGAACCTAAGCCTGCGCCCGCAACAGAGGCAGCCACGGCAACGGCACCTTCAGAGACGGAGCCCGCGGCAACGGACGTTCAGGAGACCGCAACAGCTGAGGCGGAAACTCCCGAGGCGACAACCGAAGAGCCCGCCGTGACCGAAACACCGCCCGCGTCTCCCGAACCCGGGACTTTAACACCCGGACCCGGAACTGCTACGCCCGGCGCGGCAACTCCCGAAAACTCTCCTGTCGAAACGCCGACGCCCGACTATACACCGACAGCAGTTCCTACACCCACACCCACGCCGGCACCGACGCCGACCCCCACTCCTACTCCTACGCCTACGCCCACTCCCACCCCGGAGACAGGCACCACGACGTACAAAAAGTATTTCACGATGAGCTTTGACGACGGCATCACGCAGGACGAAAGGATCATCGAAATTCTCAAAAAGTACAACATGCCCTGCACGTTCAACATCAACACGGGTCTCTACGGCGTCCGCTGGGACTGGGTTGCAACCGCGGTCAACAAGCCCGGCCTCTCCCACCAGCGCTTCACCAAGGCTCAGATCCAGACCGGCATTTACGACGGCTTTGACGTTGAGGTTCACACCCTCACGCACCCCTCGCTCGGCAGGGACTACGGCACCAACGCGAAACAGATCATTAAGCAGGTCGGCGATGACGCCAAGAACATCACCGCTCTCACAGGCATCGAGCCCTTCGGCATGGCCTACCCGGGCGGAACCGAGGATGACACTTCGGATTTCGTAATCCGCACGATCCTCGAAAACACCAACATCAGGTTCGCGAGAATGGCGGTCAACCAGTCCAACCCGAAGACTTTTGCTCTTCCCGAATACTGGATGAAGTGGTACCCGTCCTGCTCTGCTTCCAACGTCTCGTACTTCAAGTCACTCGTCAAGAAGCTTATCGCCGCAAAGCCGACGGACCGCGACCTTCTCCTTTATGCATGGGGTCACGGCTACGAGTTCGACCAGATGGAAAACTGGGACAAATTCGAGGAAGTTATCAAGATGATCTCCGAGGCGGACGACATCATCTGCGTAACAAATGCAGAGTTTTATCAGCTTTTCAAAGACCAGATTCCTTCCTGGAAAGACTGAGTTTTGGTTCTTTACGCATTTTACATAAAATTACGAAGTGCGAATCCGACTGGTTCTTCGAAAACCGTAAGGTGTCTTTCGACAGATTAGATGTAAAATGCTTTGCGCGAGCTCCCCGCTCGCAGTACCTTCGTACAGCGTCGGGGTCGCGCACGCAAAAATAACTCAAAACTCAGCATTCCACTTAAATAGACTGACTTTTGGCTCTTTACGCCTTTAATTAGATTAAAAAACGCTTTACTTTGAGTGCTTCAAAGTGCATAATACAGGACTTGAGCTGAGGCGGTTCTGACGATTGGCCTTGGCGGTAAATACACCACGGAAAGAGTATGCTATGAATTTCAAGAAACGAGTTTATTTGTTGGCGGCTGTCGTATTGGCGGCAGTGCTCGCGATAACAGGCTGCACAGGCGCACCCAAGCCCGTGCCGGAGCCGGAGAAGACGCCGTCGCAGGCTACCGCGACCGCAACAGCTGTGCCGGAGGTAACCCCGACGGCGGAAGGATCGAGTGAGACACCTGCGGGAGAAACACCGACGCAAACTGCGGGCGACCCGACCGAAACGCAGGCTGAGACGGCAACACCCGAAGGCCAGACAGCTACAGCTACGGCTGCGCAGCCCACACCTCCGGCGACCGCAGGCGAGACGGCCTCTCCGACGGAAACCGAGACTGCGACTGCGACGGCAGGCGGGACACCGTCAAAGAGACCTTGTCAAACCTCTGGCACAACAGCATCTATCGTGAGGGCGTCTTTGCACAGGTATGCTATGTAGCCGCACAGATTATGGTGTGGACCTTCATCATCCAGTATGCCGACCATCTGGGCATTAACAAGGCTACGGCACAGATGTATAACATCGTGGCTATGTCGCTCAACCTGACAGGTCGCTTCGTTGGTACCTTTATCATGCGCTATGTCAATACCCGTCGTCTGCTCATGCTGTTTGGTATCGGAGCATCCGTCTGCACGTTGGGAGCTATCTGCATCGAGGGCATGTGGGGCTTGTATAGTCTTGTGGCCATCAGCCTCTTTATGTCTATCATGTTCCCCTCTATCTATGGTATCGCTTTGGAGAATGTAGACTCGAAAGACACCCATCTGGGAGCTGCCTTCCTGGTGATGGCTATTGTCGGTGGTGCTCTCATGCCACCGCTACAGGGTATGATGATTGATCAGGGCACCATCTGGGGCATGCCGGCTGTGAACATGTCGTTCATCCTGCCCTTGGTATGCTTCCTTGTCATCATCGTTTATGGTTATCGTTCATTCATGCAATTAAAAACAATAAAGTAATGAAAGCAATTCAGATTACACACAATCAGGAACTGAACATTATTGAGTTAGAGAAGCCCCAGGCTCCCGGCCAGGGCGAGATACTGCTGAAGCTCCACTATGTGGGCTTCTGCGGCTCAGACATCAACACCTTTATGGGTCGTAACACGATGGCGCTGAACCCCGTCATCCCTGGCCATGAGATTGGTGCCGTGATAGAGGCGGTAGGTGCTGGCGTACCTGAAGGGCTGAAGCCCGGTATGGTGGTGACCTGCAATCCCTATACCAACTGTGGCAAGTGTGCCTCATGCCGCAACCAGCGCGTCAATGCCTGTCAGCATAACGAGACGCTGGGCGTACAGCGCAATGGTGCCATGAAGGAGTATATCGTGTTGCCTTGGGAGAAGGTGATTCCCGCTGGCAATCTCACACCGAAGGTCTGCGCACTGGTAGAGCCGATGAGTGTAGGTTTCCATGCCGTCAGCCGTGCACAGGTCACCGACATCGACGTGGTGATGGTTATTGGCTGTGGTATGGTAGGTATGGGTGCTATCGTTCGTGCTGCCCTGCGTGGCGCTACCGTTATCGCTGCCGATATCGACGACGAGAAGCTGGCACTGGCCAAGGAGATGGGCGCCACCTATACGATAAATACCAAGACGGAGGATGCCCACCAGCGCCTCCAGGAGATTACGGGTGGCTTCGGCCCTGACGTAGTCATCGAGGCTGTAGGTAGCGTGCCTACCTATCAGATGGCTGTCAATGAGGTAGCCTTCACGGGTCGTGTGGCTTGCATCGGC
>DBWH01000054.1 GCA_002308595.1 Mageeibacillus sp. UBA1243
AAGAGCTTTGACTTTCCGCTGCGGCGTACACCGGTGATGACCTTGATATCCGGTGTTCCCATCACATCTTTCAGCTTGTCAAGATAAAAAGTCCGTTCAATCAGTTTCATGGCATTTACCTCCGATGCCCATATTATACCGGAGCTATTTCGCAAAATCAATTGTAATTTAAAAATGCGAAATAGAATATTTATAGAAAAGGCGGCAGAGCTTTCTCCCTGCCGCCCGATACCTTGCGACCGTGAACGAAGGAAAAGAGATTTACGCGACCGGATCGCAGAGGTTTCCATGGCATTACGGCGATTTCAGGGACGGACTCCGTGAAGTACTGAACAACAATTGATCCCGACAAAACCGAAAAAAATCCCCGTCATAATTTTACACTGGTTAATTTTACACTATCGGCCCCGGCGATTGAAAACGCCAAGGCAAAAAAGGTATAATATGACAAAACTTTTCAGGGGGCTGCACCATGATTTTTTGTTCAATGAAATTTTTCAGCGAATCGCTTGAGATGTGCACGGAGGCATACGTTTTGCTTCCTCAGAGGGGCACGGCGGGACGCATTGGCGACACGAACGGAGAGGTCAAGCAGGGCAAATTCAAGTGCCTATACCTTCTCCACGGCCTGTCCGACGACCAGTCGATCTGGATGAGGCGGACATCCATCGAGCGCTACGCCGAGCAGTATGGTATTGCGGTGGTGATGCCTTTCGGCGGCCGCAGCTTTTACACCGACATGAAGTTCGGCATGAGGTACTACACCTACATCGCCAAGGAGCTCCCGGCAAGAATCGCCGACACCTTCAACATTTCAACGGACAGGCAGGACAATTTCATTGCGGGCCTCTCCATGGGCGGCTACGGGGCCCTGAAAATCGGTCTCAACAACTGCGACAGGTTTTCAGCCTGCGCGGGACTTTCTCCTGTCACGGACATCAACGCCTGGATAGCGGGGGGCGGCCTTGACGCCATCTTCGGTCTTGAAAGAAAACCGGATGACCGTGACGAGCTGTTCACACTCGCCAAGGCGAAAGCCCAGGACCCCATGAGGCCCAGAGTGTTCATGGCCGTCGGCTACGACGACATGCTTTACGGTGAGATCAAGCGTTTTGAGGCGCTGATGAGAAGTCTTGACTATGACTTTACGTACATGGAATCGGAGGGCACTCACGACTGGGCCTTCTGGGACAGGTACATTCAGGAAGTGCTGAAGTGGATCTTCAAATGAGCGGTTTGGTTCCTGAAATAAAATATTGCGATAAGGACATAGTGGTGTGCGTGAAGCCCGCAGGGGTTTTGGCGGAGGATTCGCCGGGAGGCATTGACGTGTCTCTCCCTTCGCTTCTGAGAGATTCCCTTGGTACGGAGGAAATCTATTGCGTCCACAGGCTTGACGCAGGCACGAGAGGTCTCATGGTTTTTGCGAGGAGCAGGAAAGCAGCCGCGAGTCTTTCAAAGGCTATACAGGACGGGCTTTTTGTGAAAGAATATGAGGCCCTTGTTCACGGCGTGCCGGAGAGCGAGGAGGGCGGCAGGGAGCTTTGCGACTATCTGCTGAAGGACAGCGCAAAGAACAAGGTCTATGTGGTGAAAAGCCTGAGAAAAGGGGTGCGCGAGGCAAGGCTCGTTTATACTGTTAAAGAAGTCCGGTGCGACACTTCTCTAGTGAGAGTGCGGCTGATTACAGGGCGAACCCATCAGATAAGAGTACAGTTTGCGTCAAGGGGTTTCCCGCTGGTGGGCGACAGAAAATACGGAGCAAAGGATGAGGCAAAAAACATTGCCCTCTGCGCATCGGCGGTGACTTTTCCCCATCCGGCGACAGGGGAACAAATGAGGTTTGAAATCGATTCGGAGCTTTAACGGGAGAGAGGAGTTCATTTGTGAGCTGTTTGAAAAGTGAGGGTTAGGCGTGAATAAAAGAGTAAAAAGACTTTTGTCAAAATATATCGTTCCTGCTTCTATTGAATCTTTATCTTTTGAAAGAGGATACGGAATAATACCTGCGCGGTTCAAACTACTTTTTACTAAAGGCGAAAAAAAGTATCTTCTTGAGATCGAAGCTAATTTTCGTGTTTTGAATAATGGAAAGTCAATCCTTGCATTTGACGACATGTTTTTAGACGAAGGTTGTCATGAATTCCCGATTGAGGAGTACCAAAAACAAAAAGGGATTGAAAAGTCACTTTTATTCCATGCCCTTTGTAACGCTAACAATCTTTGTTCCAATAAAAAAGTTTATAAAGTGCGGGTTTCAAAGTGTGGTGATGTTAGTATACTAGTACATCCCAAAATCGAACTTCAGATAATTAATGATAGCCATAATATTGATGATTGCATTTTTCGGTTGAGGGATTGCCAGAAGAAAAATGAATACATAACAAATAGTGGAATACAAATAGGGCTCTTGTTAACAATTTTCGAAGTCAAAAACTCATTAAGCGACGATTTAACAGTTTCTTCTCACGACACGTAGTGCTCTATGGAAGGCGATGATTCTTCACCGTGAAATAATGAGATGTGTTTTTTATTGCTGTACTCAGACTTCTATAACCGCGCTTCCTTTGACAGTCTTTCTGACGCCTTCGAAGTTAACCTCGCACTCCATACCGAAGGGAACGGTGATCATAAGTATCTTCTTTCCGTAGCGCTTTGCCCACCTGACATAAAGCTTGCCGTAGGGTGTGTCGAGGGAGCCCCTGCAGGAGAGAAGGTCTGCGGGGAGGCTTGGCGATACCGAGCACTTTTTCCAGCCGGGCGCAAGATTTGAGATGCCCAGCAGGTACTTGTAGAGCCAGAGGTCGCAGGCGGCGTACATCGGATGGTTGTGGGAGTTCATTGCCGGGTTCTTTTTGAGCTCGAAGCGCTCCCAGATTGTCGTGGCCTCGTTCTGAAGCATGTAGCCGAAGCCGGGGTACTTCTCGCTGGTCATGAGCCTGTAGGCGTCGTCGACGAAGCCGTAGCGCGTGAGGACCTCGAGGAGGTAGCGCGTGGTGAGGTTGCCGGTGGTAAACCTGTAGTCCGAAGCCGCCAATGCGTCGCGAAGCTTCAAAGCAACGTCTTTCCGGCAATCCTCCGGCAGCACGTCAAGCCAGAGCGCAAACGCGAGCGCCCCCTGAGAGTTGCCGGCAACCGTCAGAGTTTTTTTGTCGAACCATTTTGCGAGGAAAGCTGCCTTTACTTTGGCGGCTTTTTCTGTGTACTCTTTTGCCTTGGCGGTGTCGCCCAGCTCTTGTGCGAAGAACGACAGGAGCGTGCAGTTATAGTAGGAGAAACCGGTCGACATGAACTCGCCGGGAGTGACTTTGGAGTGTGCGTCCTCGAGGCTCACGCAGGCATATTCGGGGCCCGCCCAGTCGCCGTAGTAGGAGTAGTTCACGATGAAGTCATCGGAATGGGAGAGCAGGCACTCTTCCCAGGCGGCGAACCCGTCGAAATTCTTCCTGAGGAACTCCTTGTCCCCGGTCTGCATGTAGTATTCGTAACCGGCAACGAGGTAAGATGAGCAAACCGGATCCGCCGGCCTGCCGCCAATTAAAAACGGCGCAGTGCAGGTTATTGCCCCGTCATCGCTCTGCACGTCTCTCAGATCCTGCACAATTTTCGGAAAAATGCGGGAAATGTCAAAGTTGTACGGGAACGCTCCGAACCTCACCGTGGCGTCGTTCATCCAGCCCATGCGNNCGCTCGTCCCGCTGGGGGCAGTCGGTTAATATCGAATGAATGTTGGCTTTTTCGGTGGCGACGCACGCCTCGTGCACAGCGTTTAAAATCGCGCTGCCGCAGGAAAAATCACCCGTCCCGGAAAGGGCGGTGTAGAGGGCAATCGCGGTAACGGTGGACTCGGAGACAGGGCTCGCGCAGCCGCTCACCGAAATGTAGCGGAAGCCGTGGTAGGTGTACGAAGGTGTCCAGATGACAGGCATGTCCGCAGGCTCGCCGCAGATATATACGTCTGTCGCCAATGCGCTCCTCAGGGTGTCCCTGAAAAGGGTTCCGTCCTCGTTAAGCTCCTCGGCGTACTCGATCTTAATCTCGCTCCCGGGCTCCTGCTCGTCCGGAATCTCAAGCTGTATCACGCCGGCAATGTTTTTGCCGAAATCTACGATATAATCCCCGTTTGCCGCGCGGAAAACGTCAACGGGACTGTATTTTTCCCTCCTCATCACAGGGGGGATGTTCATCAGTTTTATGTTTTCGCATGGCGCATCCGCAAGCTTGACCGGGTGCTTCGAGAAGCGCACACGGCCCGCATCAAACACTGTACCGTCATAAATGCTTGATGTCACGGTGTTTGAATATGTCCACTGCCAGTCTGATCCTGTGACGGTTTCAGACACGCTGCCGTCCGTATACTTTATGATTATTTTCGCTGCCAGCAGGTTTTCTCCTGCAAAAGTTGGCTCCTTAACACCCATCTCCTTAAGGAAGGGGCTGTCGAATCTGCGCCAGCCGTCCGCAACCTCGAAGGCGAGGCGGAGGGTTTTATTGGCGGCAGCGGATTCGTAGATGTCGTCGATGACAAAGTAGGCGGTTTTGGAGTAGTCGGAGAATGCGGGGTCCAGCTCAATGTCCGGGTTTGTGCGCTCCTTGTTGACGAAGAGGCTGCAATAGCCAAGGCCGCAATAGATCACAAATGCGGATTCCACTTCCTTTGTTTGGTCAACGGGGATGTCCTTGACGAATCTCACAACTCTGCGGGGCTCTGTATTGGTGGAGGAAATCCATTGGCAATCGAACCGGGAAAGATAGCAGGAGAAACTGCGCTCGTCCCAGGCGTAGTCGCCCTCGGTTGAATAAACAAACAGCTCAATTTCAATCTGCTCAAGGTCGGGCAGGGGCTTTCCCGCGTAAACAGCGGACTGGTCCGCCGTCTTTACGATGCCGGAGTCCCAGTAGCTGCAGGAACTGCTCCTTATGACGATCCTGTAGGCCCGCTGGGTGTCGCAGTCCCTGTCGGAGGCCAGCTTCCAGCGGAACACAGGGGCATTGTTGTCGGTTATCACAGGAAGGGTAAGGTCCTGGTTGTCGATTGATATTTGTCGGATCTCTAACATTTGAAATTCATCCTTTCGTGGATGGGTCAATAGTCAATCAGTGCCGCGCAAAGATTCATTACGTAGATTCTGATGAGCCAGTCGTTGGGGTGGTTGACGTTGTTGCCGCTTGTGGAGACGTAGTCCTTTGTCTCCAGAATTGCCGTGTGCATTCCGTACATGTCAACGCAGCCGACGCCTTGCTTTAGAAGGGGCTTGTAGAGCGAAGGAATCCTGGGCTGCCCCTGGAGCATACCGGAGTCAGGGTTGGGTTTCATGGTCGTAACGAGCACAAACTCGCAGCCCGGGTTGACTTTGAGGACCTCGTCAATCACTTTCTGCGCGTTGTTGCCTGTGTTGACGGTCGTCTGGTCGTTCATACCGAAGCCTATGAACACAAGGTCGGGAATCCTCTTTGAGCTCTTTGTGATATCGCCAATGTGATCCATCAGATCTTTCGAACTGAGACCGCCAATGGAAGGATTGTTAATGGACACCTTCACGCTGTAGTAGGCCTCTATGGCTTTCTTGAAGAGGGTGGCCATGACGGGCTGACCGGGTGCGTGTCCCAGGTATGCCGAAGCTTCAGCGCCTGCGAAAATGGAGTCACCAAAAAAGGTGACCTTGATGTCTTCGCCGTTTTTGAGCTTGGCGGTTGTCTTCGGAAGCACATCGCCCTGGAATTCGGTCACGGGGCCTTTCCAGCTTCCGAAGGAATACTTGTATGTGATTGCGTACTGCCTGCCGTAGAGGTACTCGCTGTTGCAGAAGAGGGCATTGGCGAGTCGGGAGCGGCCCTTGGCGTCAAATGTGCCGGAGAAGGCCTCCAGCTGTTTGCCTTTTTCGTCGTAGCCTTTGAGCTCTTTTTCGGTGTAGGGTTTGATGGGTGAACCGTCGGGTATGACGATGGTATTCGTTGCTCCGTCCCAGATGAAATCCTTGCCGGCCTTATAGGTCTTTTTGAATGAAAAGTCGGTGAGAGAAATGATCTCCACGGGGGTGAAAAGCGTGGTGCCTTTAACGGTGCCGTCCTTTTGTTCATAGAAGCAGATGGTCTCGTTGTACATGGTGTCCGTGAGCCAGAAAGGCGTGGTCATCTGTTCGTTCGACGTCTCCGGCTGAAGAGGCAGGTTGCTCTTTACGGGCGTTGCGGCGGGCTCTTCGGTCTCTGCGGGCACGTCTGTGGGGCTTCCCGTGGAATCTTCGCCGGGCGTTGCCGATGCGTTTCCTGACGTTGGCGATATGTCACCGCTTTTGTCCGAACCGGACGCGCAGCCGCCAATGCAAACCGCCAATACAACTGCCATTATTAAACTCAAAATTACGGAAAAAGAATGCTTCACTTCTGCAAACTCCTTTTATAGAGGATTGAAATCATTATAAAGAGGGGCGGGTAAAAAGTCAATCTGAAGACAGCTCGCCCGTGATGCGCGAAATGAACAGGGCGCAGAAATACTGCGAAGCCGTGAGAAGTATTATCGCGGCCGTCGCGGCGATGCTGCTGCCGGGGAAGAAGTGGCCGGCAAGGAGCGTGAGACCTATGCCTGCGACCTCGCCGAGAGCGAGGAAAACTTCATTGACGGTGTGGACTTCGCCCGCCTTGCCGCGCAGGGCGTCAATGGACTCGATGACCGTGAAATAGAGCATGAGCTCAGGGTCCGTGATGAATATGTTTAGACCGCTGTTGAAGGCGCTGAAAATGATGAGGAATATCCAGTCGGACCGCAAAAACAGGAGCGCGGCAACGCCTATGATGAGCGAAGAGGCGATCGCGACGGATTTGGCTCTTCGCCTTGGCGTCACTATGAGGCCGTAGAGGAGAGCACCGAGGATGGCCGCGATTTTACCTATGGTTGAGTTGACGCCGATGACAGCCTCGTCCTTGATCGCGTTGAAGATGAGTATCTCGACAAAGAAGGTCATTGCGCCGGAGCGTATGCCCTTGAAGAAAGTCATGAAAAGAATCGACCTGCCTATACGGCCGGAAACGAGGCCGCGCAGAGCCTCGCCAAGGTGAGTCTTGCGGTCAAGCGGGTCGATGACAGTCCTCAGAGGAACGAGAAACATGCTGAAAACGAACGCCAGCACGGTAAGCCCGAGCAGAAAACCGAAAAATATGCGGTAGCCGTTGAAGCTCCCCGCGAAGGACGCGAGGAAGAGGCCGGAGACGAGCGGGAGCACAAGCTCAATGACCGATGCGATGGTGCCGCTGATGCCTGATGCGGCGTCGCGGTTGTCGTCTGTCGTGTATTCGATTATCTGGAAGCTGTACGTTACGTAGTAGAAGCCTGCGCCTGCGGAGCGGAGAAGCGCCGGGACGAGGAAAAATTCATTGGCGGCACGCTCGCCGACTGCGATGATGAAAATGAAAAGCAGGGCGAAGAAGACGAAGCCGATGCGCTGCGAGTACCTTGGCGACAGTCTGCGTGTGAGAAAGACCGCGCCGACCATGAAGACCGGCTGAGAGCCGTAGGAGACCATGTTATAGATGAGGGCGGTGCTGAGGCTGCCCGAGGCTTTGAGGATGAACGTGTTGACGAAAATTGACAGCAGAAAAATAATCGCAAGGATGCACGTGTCCATGCGGAGAAATGCAAAATACGGTTTGCCGATCGAGGCGAAGCGCTCTCTCACGGACTGCTTGGGTCTGCTGCTCATCTTATCGCCAATGCCTCCCGTCTCACCCGCCGACCGCTTCAGTCAACCGCAAGAACGAAAAACTTGAGGTAGGTGCTCTCGTCGCCGGCAAGGAGCGACGCGTGGTCGGGTGCCTGGGTCCTTGTCTCAACGACTCTTACGGTCCTTCCGCTCTGCGCCGCGGCCTCGCGGAGCATGTCCTCAAACATGCCGAAAGACACAAAATGCGAGCAGGAGAACGACACGAGAAAGCCGCCGGGCTTCACAATCTTAAGGCCGGAGAAGTTCACGTCTTTATACCCTCTGAGGGCGTTTTTAACGTCGGAATAGCTCTTGCAGAAGGCCGGCGGGTCGAGTATGACAAGGTCAAAGTTTTTGCCTTCTTTTCGGCAGTTTTTGAGGACCTCGAACACGTCGCCGCAGACCGTTTTGACCTTGGCGTCAAAGCCGTTTAAGGAGGCGTTCTGCCGCACCTCGTCGAGCGCCCGCTCGGAGATGTCGACCGCCGTGACCTCGCTCGCGCCCGCATACGCCGCGTTCATCGAAAATCCGCCGACGTTTGAAAAGCAGTCGAGCACCGTCGCACCCTTGGCGTATCTCCTGACGGCAAGCCTGTTCTCCTTCTGGTCAAGGAAATAGCCCGTCTTCTGGCCGTTTTCAAGGTCGACCCGCATCTTAAGACCGTTTTCCGTTATAGTTGTGACGGGCGTAAAGTCGCCGTAAAGCACCTCTTTTGTAAGCTTGAGGCCCTCTTTTTCGCGAACCGCCACGTCGTTTCTCGCGTAAATTCCGCGCGGCGAAAAAACCCGCTTCAGCGCCTCGACGATTATGTCCCTGTTCTTGTCAACGCCAAGGGTCAGAAGCTGCACGCACAGCAGGTCGCCGTACCTGTCGACAATGAGCCCCGGCAGCCCGTCGCTCTCGCCGAAAACCGCCCTGTAGCCCGCCTCGGCGGTAAAACCGAGCTTCTCGCGCTGAGCATTGGCGTGTGAAATCTTTTTAACGTAAAAATCCACGTCCGGGCATTCGTCGCCGCGGATGAAAATCCTCACGAGGATCTTCGAAAGGTGGTTGATGTAGCCCTTGCCGATGTAGTTTCCGTCGCACGAAAAGACCTCGGCAACGTCACCGTTTTTGCCTTCGCCCGTGATCGAGAGAACCTCATTGGCGTAAACCCACGGATGCCCCTCCGCAATCCTTTTTTCTTCATTCTTTTTCAAAACTACGCGATACGGCATAAAACCTCCGGCAGGTAAACTCATTTTTTGCACCTAAAACACGCCAATGCGCGGCTTTTGCTTGCGGCTAAGATTATACAACCGGGGGCCCGGAAACTCAACCTTGTAAAGGAACCCGCAAAATGGTATTCTTCGCTTGACGAAAGCTTTTTCGGGGGATTTTATGAAGAACACAACGCTTTGCTATATTGAAAAGGACGGGTGCTACCTGATGCTGTACCGCGTGAAGAAAAAGAACGATATCAACAGGGACAAGTGGATAGGCGTCGGAGGCGGTTTCCTTGGCGATGAGTCGCCGGAGGACTGTGTGAGGCGCGAGGCGCTTGAGGAGACGGGACTCACCCTGAAGGATCCGAAGCTTCTTTCGGTCGTGACTTTTGTGTGCGAGGGCGCTGAAACGGAACAGATGTTTCTCTTCAAGAGCTTTGACTTTGACGGGGAGCTCATCGACTGCGACGAGGGCGTGCTTGAGTGGATCGAAAAGGACAGGCTTTACGGCCTTGATCTCTGGGCGGGCGACAGGATATTCTTAAAGCGGATCGAAAACGGCTGCGATTTTTTCACGCTTAAGCTTGTGTATGACAAAAACGGCGGTCTCCTTGAGGCCGTGCTGAACGGGACCGCCGACGTCAGGAGCGAGGCCTTCTGAGGAGGCCTCGCTTCCGGCAATAAAACGCAAAAAGGAGCGCTTCCTTTACCGGGTTTTGGGACCCTTGGGGAAGCGCTCTTTTTGCTGTTATATTGGCGTGTCAGGCGCCTTTACTGTCTGTAGAACCAGAATTCGATCGTGTCGTCTCCGATTTTGCTGACCGAGTACGAGTCGTACCTGTAACCGTCTCCGAGCGATGCGGAGGCGTAGATGTCAAGCACCTGTTTCGGCCTGCTCGTAATGAGATTCACGTAGGTGTCAATATTCACGCCTGGGGCAACTTTTATCAGTGCGCAGTTGTAGTACTGTGCGTCCGTGAGAGTCGTCTTGAAGTGGACAATCGTGCGCTGAAGTGCCTTGTCGAAGCTGAACGTTGAGCTTGAGCCGGCCGCCGAATCGATGCAGAGCCCGAAGTAGTTCATGTACTCCGCGTCCTTTGCCGTGAAGGCGGGGAGAAGCGAACTGTAGGCTGAAGAGGGCGTGTGGTCTGACGAGATGTAGGCGCTGTTGTTGATGTAGAGGACCCAGTGGTTCGTCTCTATATCGGCCCACGTGACGTCGAGCTGGTACCACTTGCCGCCAATCTTAACCGCGTTCCACTTGTGTTTCTCGGTAGCTGTACCGTTGTTGGCGGTGCCGATTATCGAGGTTGCCGGAATGCCGATTTTTCCGCAAATATACTGGAAAGCTTCAGAATAGCCCTCGCAGACGCAGACCCTGTCGATCAGGCTTCCGTAGAGCGTGTAGCAGTTGGCCGTGCTGTATCCGTAACTGACGTTCTTCCTGAGCCAGTCAACAATGATGAGCTCGGCTTCCATGTCGGTTGCGTTGTCCGGTATCGATGAGATGATCGTATTGACGGTCTGGTCGATCGCCTGCATCATATTGGCGGTTTCCGAGAGCGGGAAGACTCTCTCAACCTTAAATTCAGTCACCTCATCGCCAAGGTGCGTGTAAGTGATCTTCTGCCCGAGCCAGAAAACTTCCGGATGGTCAAGCATGAACAGGTCGAAGACCATCTTTGCGTCGTTGATGTTGATCGGAGCGAGCGGAACAGCCGTGTCTCCGTAAGCGGTCGCCATCAGCTCGAGAACCTCGTAGAACGATCTGTGAGAAGCGTTCGTAATCTTGGAGAGGTAGTAGCGCTCAGGTGTGCCCGGATTCGTCTTGTTTATGTGAAGCTCGTTTGCCCCGTACGTGGGCGTGTATGCCACGTACTGCTGCGGCGTCGGTGTAGGCGTCGGAGTGGGGGTCGGCGTTGGCGTCGGTGTCGGCGTGGGTGTGGGAGTCGGCGTTGGCGTCGGGGTCGGCGTGGGTGTAGGTGTTGCCGTCGGCGTTGGCGTCGGGGTGCTTCCCACAGGCGTCGGTGTAGGCTTCGGCGTTACCGTAGGCGTCGGAGTGGGCGTCGGGGTAGGTGTCGGAGTCGGTGT
>DBWH01000017.1:0-15951 GCA_002308595.1 Mageeibacillus sp. UBA1243
ACAGACACAACTGAAGGAGACCATCCTTTAAAGGAGTAGGTGTACTCGGCGGTGTTTTGCTTTGTGGCATTGGCGTGTGCAGGCGTCTTGCCGTACTCAACCACGGTGGTGTCGATAACCGAACCGTCGTCGTTCTTCCATGTGATTGTGTAGGAGTTCTTGACGGGTGTGAAGGTTGCGGTGTAGTCGGTGTCTATCTGCACAGGGGTGAGAGGTTTGTCCCATCCGGCAAAGGTGTAGGAGAACTCCGCATCGCCTGTCTTCACAGGGTCTGCGTAAGCGGGCATGGAACCTTTTTCGACCTTTGTTGTTCCTAATAAGGTTCCGTCATCCATGTACCAGGAAACCGTGTATTTCGGAAGCTCGGTCCATTGGGCCTGAAGAGCCACTCCGCCGTATTTTCCTGTGAGGAGCTCTCCGCCCGCAAGAATCTCGCCTTTGGGCCAGTTGCCTGTGCTGCAGGCGATTACTTTCCAGCCGTCAAATGAATAATGGGGCTTGGAGAGTATCTGAAGAGTGTCGGTGCTCTCAATGTTGTAAGTCTGGCTTGTCGAACCCGAAGCACCGTTTAAGATATATTCTATCTCGTAATCAATTGTATCCCATTGTGCGTAAAAGACATCGCCCTGAGCTACTGCATCGCCTGCAACAACCTTCTTCCCGTCTCCCTCCGGTTTAGTGTTCCAAGAGTTAAATGAATAGGCTGTGCGTGTATAAGTTGCTGCGGGCATTACCATTTGATCTTTCAGCAGCCAAATATTGCGTGCATCGTCCTTGTTGTTTTGAGGAACGACGGTGATGTATTTTCCGAACTGCTGCAGTACGGGATAATCCCATCCTGCTCCCCAGGTGTGACCGGCATCGTAACCGATGTCAAAACCGTTTCCGCCGACAACATCCGGATTACCCATGTTTTCGGGGGAGAGGAAATTGCAGACCACAGGGCTGTTGTAGCCGGTGATTTTACCGAACAGCTGGGGCGCGGAATTCTCTGTTGCAATGCTGTAGAGAACCATCTGGGGCTGGGATGTCTCGCCAATCAAGGCGCCCACATTGCCCCAACCGTTTGTTACGGAAACGGAGTTTTCTCCGCCGGCATGGAATACTCTCTCAACTTTGAATTGGAAGCTCTTTGAGCCGATAACGCCGCCTGCAGCTACTCCCGCGCAGGTAACAGTTCCTATATGGCCGCAGTTGGACATATCATTGTAATGGCCCGACGCTCCGAATACGCCTACAATTCCTCCCGCATATCCGCTTCCCGACGTGCAGTTTACGTCACCGACAAAGAGACTGCTTAGAATGAAACCGTGGCTGTATCCCGTGATGCCTCCGACGAATGTTCCTGTGCTTGTTACAGAACCGAAGACGCAAATGTCAGATATTACTCCGCCTGAAGCGCCGAACAGACCGGCATAATCAAGACTGTTGCTGTCTATATACAGACCTTTGATTACATGGCCGCCACCGTAAAAGCTGCCGTTAAATATATGATCCTTGTCGATTCCTATTGGTGTCCAGTTCTCGCCGCCAAGGTCAAGATCGCAGGCAAGATAAATCTCCATGCCGCTGTATGAATTGCCGTTGTTGACATTGTCCCGCAGCTGCTTGAAAGCCTCGAGGGAACCGATATAGATTTTGTTGAGAACAGGGTCGCCTGTTCCGCCTGTACCGCCGGATCCTCCGCTGCCGCCAAGACCTCCGGCCGCACTTAATTTCAATGTGTTTCTAAGAACAGGAGCATCATCCTTGATAACCCAAACTTTTGAGAAATCAAAGTTTGCATAAGTATCCTTGTTCTTCATGTCGCTCTTCCAGTATACACCGGTGTAGCCTTCACCGCTGTAATCTCCGGAGATATATGTCCAGCCCAAAGCACGCCTTGCGCTGCCACGCCACCAGTAGTTATCCGACAAGTTGAGCTCGACTTTTGTATTGAATCTGTATCCGACAATACTTCCTGTTTTTTGGTATTCGACTGCGCTTCCGGGCAGTTCGCAGTCTATTCCGTAGTATGAACCGTTGTCTTCGGCAACAAATGAGTAGCATTTTGTTGCGGTAAATTTGTATCGGATGTATCCTGCAAGGCCTCCGACTTTTGTGTATCCGAAGACGATGCCTCTGTTATAAGAGTTTACGCAGGTACACGATTCGGCATATCCGAAAAGACCTCCGACTTCAGATCCTTTGGCGGTTATCTTTCCTGTATTTCCGCACTCGTACAGCTGACAGGTGTCGCCTGATCCGACAAAACCTCCGACATAAACGTTGTCGGTTGTGTCAAGTGTTGAAGTGACATTTCCGGTGTTCAGACATACCTTGATTATGGTGCCGGCAGACTTCATCCTTACGATTCCTGCTATTCCGGCCACATATGTCTGCCCCTCGACGTTGCCGCTGTTAAGGCACTTTTCTATGTTACCTGTTTGAAGATCTCCTGCAACGCCTCCGACGTATTTTGTTCCGGTAACCGATGCGGTATTAACACAGCTTATAATAGATCCGGCATGTCCGTCCCTGTAAGCTACAATTCCGCCGACCGCGTCTTTGCCGCTTACGGTTCCGTTGTTAATGCAGTTTGAAACATCTGAACTTGTCCGTCCTACTATACCGCCAATGTCAGTTCCGGTACTGCCTTGCTCATACGTTATATTTCCCTTATTTGTACAGTTAACTATTGTAGACAGGCCGGTTTGATCAGCGTTTTGAACTGCAACTCCGGTTATGCCGCCAACAAGGTGTTCCGCCAATACCTTTCCTGTATTGATGCAATTATAAACGCGGCCGCTTTCCTGTTGGAGACCGACGATACCGCCTGTCTGGAGTGTTCCTTCTATGTATGCACTGTTAGAACAGTTTTCTACCGATGCGCCGGAACAGATTCTGCCTGCGATACCTCCTACATCGTATCCCCCGACAGTTTTTGCAGTGTTAATGCAGTTACGTATTAAGCACCTTTCTGTGCGTCCCGCAATACCGCCTACAGCTTGTATTACTGCGACATTCACTTCGGCGCGGTTTGTGCAATCCTCAATAACACTTTCCTGACCTTCATCCGCACCGGCATTGCCGACTATTCCGCCGTAGCAACTATAAATATTCAAAATGCTTTCCGTAACGGCGCCTTCGTTGAGACAGTTGGTAAGTGTAATATTGAAACAATATCCGGCAATGCCGCCCGTATTGTTCTTGTTGGCATTTACAGTTGCTTTGTTGGTGCAGGATCCGATAACGCCTTCAACTTTTCCCACGATGCCTCCGGCGTTGGTATTGTCATCGCCGTACAGGCCTGTGGCTGTAACAGTAGAGTATTTTTCATTGACGCAGTTGTAAATCTGACCTTCGCACTGTCCGGCAATACCGCCAACGTTGTAATTGGCGGTGACTGTTCCGTAGTTGGTGCAGTCTCCTGTATTGACTGTGAAACCGGCAATGCCTCCCGTCTCGGACCATCCCGTGATTGCCGCATTGTTTACGCAGTTATATGTCTCGCCGGTGTTATATCCGACTATTCCGCCAACGTAAAACCCGTTGGCGTCAACCGTTCCGTAGAATTTGATGTTTGAAACCGTGCCGTTGTTTAATCCGACAATTCCTCCTACGTAGTTATTACCGCTTAAATTGCCGGTAACGCTCAGATTGGTGATTGTTCCTTTCGAATTGCCGAACAGACCCGAATAATCGTTATAGTAATTAATTGAATATGTTATTGAATGACCGCCTCCGTCAAAGGTGCCTTCAAACGGTCTATTCCCTGTTCCGATAGGGGTCCAGGAGGAATAAAAGGCGGTTAGATCCAAATCGCCCTTAAGCAAAAAGCACTCCTCTTTATAACTGTTGACTCCGTTGTTGACGTCATCCGCCAATTTCTTCAGATCGTTCTCTCCTGAGATTATAAAAGGGTCAGCCTTGCTTCCTGACCCTGAGAAAGAGCCGCCTGCCGCTTCTGCGGGAGTGACGGGTGAAAAGGTGACGACTGAAACAGCTGTGAGGGCGACAAACGCAAACACACATAAAGCTGTTATCAATAACAGTTTCTTAGATGTCATAATAATCTCCTCGGGTTGAAATTATTCTCTGCTGCGGACAAAGATTCGGGTTTTTGCCCGTCAGCCGGTACCGGGATATTATGACACTTTTTGCGGTGAATTTCAACGAAAATTCATTGCCGGGAGCAGGGCGCTTTATAATTATCAACACGCCAATATAAGCAAACCGCCGGCGCCCGTCTTTTGGACTTCACGCCGGCAAATGGATTGCTGATATTCAGTTATATTTGGGATGAAACCTATCAGCCTGAAAAACGTTTAAGTTTTTTTGAAATCACCCGAAATTCCATTTAACGTTTCACATTTAAAACCCGATTAGTGAAAACGCCAGGCTGACGAATCTCATCTAAGTTAGCTGTATAATAACACATGGCGGGTGACAAATAGGGGACAGCCACGAATCGCTGACTTTCCCCGAAACGTTGTCCTCATTACTCCGGCATAATTCCGCAAATGTGCTCTGTCAAACCATCGCAAAACACTCCGCCGAAATACCGCAAATTGCTCCGTCAAAATGCCACAAATCACTTCAAATCCTTTCACATACGAGATAAAAATGATATTATGGGTATAATACTAATGGAGGCGTTTATGGAGTATGAATAAAATGAATAACAGATTTGAAACCGAAACGGGAATACAGACAAGCAACATTTTCTGGTACGCGGCAGCGGGCGTCGGACTTGTTTTACTGTCGCTTCTCGGACTTTTGAACAACTTTTTAACGTTTCTGTTCTTTGCGGGCTGCTCTATCATCGCTGTTACTTTTCTCATATTATTCCAAACCGGTATAAAGTGGAGAATAGTTTTTGTCGGCGACGAGCTGTTTTTATACAGAACAAGAGGCAATTACGAGGTGCAGTTTGGTAAAAAACGCCGCTCGGAGCTCACCTTAAAGGAAACGAACGCAAAAAAAGACAGAGGAATGATGACAGTAAACGGAACCGTTTATAAATACGGAAATATAAAAAATTTCTCAAAAATAAAAGAGTATATAGAAGAAAATCTCGAATAACAGAGGTTAAAATTCTCAAAAAAATTGAGAACAACCAATAACGAAATAGCCAATAACATCAACTGAAAGAGGCCAATGTCACTCAGACGGAATGAATGCCACCGCTGTGATAGAGGTTACGACAGGAATCCGGGTGTTTGATTTCTTGGCGGGTTCTTCGCCGGGATAATTCGGTTTTTCGCCGTAGTGTGTATAAATCAAATACCGGCGACTGTCTTTTCGGTACATCGACAGGCGCCGGCATTTGATTGTTGACGATTATTTGAAAATCAGAAATATGCTTTTTGCGTTTTTGGTGCTGCGTGATTCCTTATCCGGAGGCTGCAGCGGGATGAAATTTATCAGCCTGAAAAACCCTGAGGTTATAATGAAATCACCCGAAATTTCATTTAACGCTGCCACATTAAAACCCGATTCGTGAAAGCGCCAGGCTGATAAGTTTCATCGAAACTTTCGATTTCGAGTGTATTATAACACCCGTTAGGTAACAAAACGGATACAATTTTTATGTTTTTTTACTATTTTTCGAGTTTTTTTCAAAAAAAATCACGATTTTCTGAAATTTATATGTTATAATTGCGCTGAAATTCGAGAATCGGATTGGAGAGTCATTTCTATGAACGTTTTACGATATTTTCATTTCACGTATGAAATCTGGGGAGCTCTTTTCTGCCTCGTCGCATGTGTCGTGGCCTTTATGACCCGCAAGTTTGACAAAAAGGGTGCTTTCAGGCTTATGAGCCTCATGTTCTGCTCGGCGCTTTTAATGGTGAGCGACGCGCTCGCATGGTGGTTCAGAGGCGATCCGTCTGACGTTGGCGGTGTGGTTGTAAAAATCGCCGTCTTCTGTGCGTTCATGTTCGGATTCCTCGTAATGCCTCTTACGGCCGAATACGTTTCACACATCGTTTCTGTCAGATCCGGAATAAAAGGGCTTATCTGGAAGTACATCGAGTGGGCGCTTTTCGGAATCGGCGTGATAATGCTTACCGTGAACGTTTTCTACAGGTTTATGTATTCGTTCGACGCCTCGAACACGTACTTCAGACTCGACTTCGGTTTTGCGCCCGGACTGCTTGCTTTGATAGGCATCGCTATTACCCTTGGCGTTGTGTTTGAGTACATAAAATCGCTTAACAAATACGAGCGTGTGGCGGTCATCCTTTTCCTCGTGCTTCCGATCATCGGAACGCTTCTGCAGACTCTCTACTACGGACTTTCGCTCTCGTATCTGTCGCTTGTGATTTCAGCGTTCGTCATGTTCTTCTCGTACATCAGGAACTACATCGATTTCAATACGCAGAAGGAGAAGCTGCTCACCGAGGAGCGCATCAGGCTTTTCAACCATCAGATTCAGCCGCACTTCATTTTCAACAGCCTCTCAGTCATCAGACATCTTATCGGCAAGTCCCCGGACGAGGCCATCGACGCTCTCAACGAGTTCTCCGGCTACCTCAGGGGCTGCACGGATTTTCTTAAAGAGGTCGACACGATACCCGTTAACCGCGAGATAGATCTTGTAAAGCACTACCTATATATGGAGAAGAAACGCTTTGGCGAGAGCGTCAACGTTAAATTTGACATTGAAGACACTCTCTTTGAGGTGCCTCCGTTTGCAATCCTCACTTTCGTTGAGAACTCGCTCACGCACGGCCTCAGAGCTTCGAGAGTCGTAAACGGCACGATTGTAATTTCCACGAAGTTAACGGGCGGAAACCACGTTATTACTGTTGCCGACAACGGAATCGGCTTTGACTCGGAATCGCTTGAGTATTCCTCCGAGGAGCACGTCGGTATCAAAAACACCGAGCAGAGACTTCAGCTCATGTGCGACGGTTCGGTTTACATTGACAGCAAGGAGGGCGTAGGCACTTCCGTAACCATCTACATTCCCGCCGGGAAAAAAGCGAAAGGAAAATGATTTGAACATTTTAATTGTTGATGATGAAAAAATACTGTGGGAAGACATGCACGATGCCCTTGAACGCGTAACTGGCGGGGGCAACACCTATAACTATGCCTATGACTATTATTCGGCAATGGAACTTGTCAATAAGCACCCCTACGACGTCGCTTTCCTTGACGTCCAGATGCCCGGCAAGAACGGAATAGCCCTTGCCGAGAGTATCAAAAAGATCAGGCCTTCCGTCAACATCGTCATGGTCACTGCGTACGACAACTACGCACTTGACGCGCTGAAGCTCTACGTGAGCGGCTACCTGCTCAAGCCCGTAATGGATAAGGATGTCGCCAATGCGCTCGAGCACCTAAGAAACCCGGTCTCCGGCAGCGAGAAGCTGCTTGAAATTCAGTGCTTCGGAAATTTCGAAGTGTTTGCCGACAATAAACCTCTCCCGTTCAAGCGCAAGAAGGAAAAAGAGCTTCTTGCCTATCTCGTCTGCCTGAAAGGCGCCTCTGCCTCAAGAGCTGAGATTTGCGTCAACATATTTGACGACGAAGACGACGAGGAGAAGTGCAACGCCTACTTCAAGACCATCTATTCGGCTCTCAAAGCAGATCTCTACAGGTTCGGATTCGAGAACGTTCTGATACACGCCAATAACGCCTACTCGGTCGACGTCAGGCGCATCAAGTGCGACTACTACGACTATCTGAAAGGTGTTGCCGAGAGCGACAGAACCTTCAGAGGCAAGTTTCTGGATCAGTATTTGTGGTCCGAAAAATACTTGTACGACCTTGAAAACTATTGATTAAAGCAGGGAAGGCCGGTATGGACGGTTTCTCCTGCCGCCAAAATCACATTTTGCCTGCATTACAGCCAATATAATAAAACAGCAGCGGCTTCTCCGTTTTTGACGGCGGCGCTGCTGTTTTTGCTTCGAAAAGATGTTTGAAACCTGCTTGCGACAGTCTGAAACCGTAACGTTTTATTTCAGCCGGAAACAAAAGGGAAACAGCTGAAAGGTATAATCCGGTTTCATACCCTAACAGGTGTTATCAATTCCGCAGCCTCAGAGACTGTTGAAAAATGAATATGGATTATTGACTTTTATTCTTTTTCATTTGCGTCAGGATTGTATGGAAAATTCTTCAATCACCGTATTCAGTTTGTTTTGTCGTCGTAATTCATGAGTGGCGCGTATTTGCTTCTTTCACTCATCAGGCAGGAAATATAGTATTCGGGCCTGGCTTCTTCCTCGTCAACCGGTATTATAGCACGGAAACTGTCATCTTCAAAAAAATCCAGATAGCGGTCCGATACGAAATATGCGCATTTACCTGCCGTGAACAGCAGATCGAATGACCGGAAGCCGTCCTTCAGATCTATCAGGTTTCCTTTCAGATTGTTCTTAATCAAAGTATCGTACCAGTATCCCGAACTTTCCGATATAAAAATATCGGTACCGGCAAGATCGCTCAGACGAATGCTTTTCTTCTCTGCCAGCGGATTCCTTCGGGGAATTGAAACATATAATTTATCTTTAAAGTACAATTTGCTGTAAATTAGCCTGTTTTCGGGCTTGTTCACAGTAATTATGACCTGATACTGTCTGTTTTTCAAACCGCCAATTAGCTCATCGTCGCCTGCTATTTCATTACTTACGGTCAACTCGGAAAACTTTTTATTGATGTCGGAAGTGATTTTCCACATCGGGAAAGGCGAGCAGGATCCCACGTTGATTGTTCTTGATTTTTTGTCGTTAAGGATAACCTCTCTTGTCATCTCCTCGTTGAGGGCAAGAATCTTTTTTGCGTATTCCAGTGCCAGTTCCCCGTTTTGGTTGAATACAAGTTTGCTGTTGCTCCTGTCGAACAGCTGCACTCCGAATTCATCCTCCAGTTTTTTCATGGAACGGCTGAGGGCGGGCTGTGAAAGATGCAGTTCAAGAGACGCCTTCAGCAGGCTTCCTTTTTCCGCAAACTTGACAAATTGTTCCAAAAGATAGATCTCTATCATATTGTCTCCTTGTATAACTGTGAGTTATACAATTATAACAAAATAATACTGGAAAATAAATAGATGAAAATGTTAAAATTTTTCTAACTTTAAAAGGACTCGCTATATCAGAATCTGATTAGCTTAAATAGAACACTCCGACCGGGAACAGAGGAGAGATTTTATATGGAAAAGAACTGCAAAGTCAACGCTTTTTGGCGGTCCGTTATATCGGTATTTCTATCGTTCTGCATTTTGGCGGAACCGGTTATGCTTACAGCGGCGGCGGACCGGGGCGGTACCGGTAACGGCGGCTCCGGTGTCGAGAACACGGAACCTGTATATCTTAACGAAAGCACCGCATCAAATCATTTTCACGATGTCGACTATACGGCTTGGACTTCTTCCTCTTCGTTGCCTTCATCCCAGGGCAGTTATTATCTCACGTCCGATGTGAGCATTTCCTCCACATGGAATGTTCCGTCGGGTACCACTAACCTCTGTCTTAACGGTCACAGCATAACCCATACGGGAAGCAACGGCTCAATCATCACTTTAAACAGCGGCGCAACTCTTAATCTTTACGAGTGCGACAAGACCGTGCACTATTACTACATCAATAGCGATTACCTTGGCGTTGTCGTGGGTTCAGAGAGCGAAGCAATCGCAGGAAATCCTTCACGTCACGGCTCTTTCAAAGGCGGATACATCACCGGCGGAAGGGGTGCGTGGACTGACAATGACTATCGGGGCGGCGGTATATTTGTAACCGGCGGAACGCTGAGTCTTTACGGCGGAACTCTTATCGGCTGCAAACCCAATGCCAATGCTGGAGGTATCTACGGCAGAATCGGAAATATAAACATACATGCCGGTTCGTATATCATCGGTAACACGGCTGTAGGCGAAGGCGGCGGGGTCCAGACACAGACTAATTGCAGTATTGTTATGGACGGCGGAATAGTGGCTGACAATACCGTTGTAAACGGATTTGGCGGCGGTGTTTGTGTTCAGAACGGAAACGGTTTGATTAACGGCGGACTGATTACCGGAAACTATTCCGTAAACGGAGATGCCGGAGGAGTTTATGCCGGAACTGCACCGGAAAAACTTGTCGTAACGGGCGATGTTATTATCGTGGGAAACAGAGCTGACTACTACGGTGGCGGAATAGCCATCTGCAACCAAGGTTGGCGGGCAGGTTCGCTGTCAATATCCGGCAAACCTTATATTAAAGACAATAAAGCTAAACACAAAGAATCATCTTTCGTTGACGATAACATTTGTGTTTTTGTTAACGGCAACAGCTACTACGCCCAGAAAACTGAGTTTCTTCTTGCGGACAAACTGGAAAAAGGCAACCCGATAGGGCTCACTTTCGATAACGGAAAAGGAACGGTTCTTTACGGCTGGTCTTCCGTTATGGGAGAAGCGGATCCGTCCGAATATTTTGTAAGCGATAATCCCGCATACGTTGTCAGTCTTTCCGAGGGCAATGTGGTACTTATTGACAAACCTCTCTTTGAAGGAAAAGGCACGGAAGAAAGTCCTTACCTGATTCAGACATCGGAGGACTGGGACGCTTTGGCGAGCAGTATCAACAGCGGTGAAACCGTTTATAACGACTGTTACTACAAACTCACCAACGACATCACGGTCACGACTAGCATCGGATGCCGTCCCAGCGGCGGAGAACCCTACGACATACCTTTTACGGGTACCTTTGACGGAGACTACCACACATTAAATCTGAATATTGACGGCAAGGATCCTTTTTCCGCTCCTTTTGCTCTCGTTCATAATTTTACTGTAAAGAATCTTAACGTTACCGGTACTGTAAAAGCAAAGCAGTACCACGCCAGCGGACTTATTGGAGCATCAAAAGCTAATCCTCATACCAATCCTTCTTCGCTGACAATACAGAATGTCACCGTCAGTGCGGATGTTATAGGAAACGGGTATGTTGCCGGCATTGTGGGACATTGCCACAAGAACACCATCGTTATGGAGAACGTTGTTTTTGACGGCAGCATTGACGGTGCTACCATGCAGGGCGGATTCATAGGATGGGGCGGAATATCCGCCGAAAAGTACAGCCTGACCCTGAAAAACTGCGCATTCCTGGGTAGATACAGATCCGGCGCAAATTTCCACCCGGTGGCATATGCTTCCGGACAGGGAAATGTTGTTCTGCTGACAGATTTTTACACCACATACACGGGAAGCGGCGGGAGTCCTGCTGCTATAAGCGGCAGCGGCCAGATAAGACTTGTTTCCGCTGCGGTTGAAAAGAACGGCTCAACAGTATATTTTCAAAACTTCAATGACGCAGTTTCTCCGGAAAACTGGACGGAGGGAACCACTCTCAAGCTTTTTAAAGACGTTCAGATTAACTCTACTATTGCTGTTACTACTGCTAAAACCCTGGACCTCAACGGATGGGGTATTATCTCCAACGGTTCGAGGGCTTTCAGAATCGACGAAGACAGCAGCCTTACTTTAAAGGACAGCAAGCCTTTCGTTTCCCGCTCGGTTTATCTTTCCAACTGGATCGGCACGTCTGCAGGCTTTTCTTCAGGCACCACATCCCTCTCAAACGGTACCGGCTACGTGTATCTTAAGGGCGGTTTTGTCACCGGTTCCAACGCCGAATGGGGCTCTGCAGTTCAGAATGAGGGCACCTTCATTATGGACGGCGGCACATTTGTCGGCAATAAGGCAGAGTACGGAAACGTTATCCGCACACACAGAAACCGCACATTTATAATGACAGGCGGTCAAGTCATATACAACAAGGGCGAAAGAGGCGCCGTAGGCAAAGAAGATGCGGGATATGTTAAGATATCCGGCAGTCCCGTTATCAAATACAATGTTGATTTTTCCGGAAATCAGAGGAATTATAATGTTCAGGACGATGACCCGGCTTCCGGCACGGTTAACATGATAGAAATCACCGGAAAGCTGGAAACATCAGCTGACATCGGCATATCATTCTACGGAACTCTCGCGCCGTTCACAACAGGCTGGACCGAGTATATGGGCGATGCGAACCCCGTTGATTATTTCAGCTCTGACAGCGATTCATTAGGTATTAAGAAGGTAAACGGCGAGCTTGAACTCGTAAGCCCCGACAAGCTTCTTTTTGACGGCGAAGGAACCGAAGAAAATCCTTTCCTTATAAAATCCACTGAGGACTGGAATACTTTCGCATCCTCAGTCAACGGAACCAACCCTGTATATAACGGAAACTACGCGGGAAAATACTTCCTTCTCACCGATGACATAACCGTATCCGTTTCTGCGGGAACCGGTTTCTCATCAAGCGGCATGGCTCATCCTTTCAGCGGAACTTTTGACGGCGGCGGACATGTAATTACCGAGAATCTAAAAGGTTCCGGTACTTTGGCCCTGTTTTCCGTTCTGGAAAACGCAACTGTTAAAAACCTTACGTTAAAAGGTTCCGTAAAAGGCGGTAATCACAGCGCATCCGTTGCGGGAATCGGAACAGGTAATGTGATATTCAGAAACGTCAAATCTTCTGCCGACATCAGCGGCGCTGCGTTCCTTGGCGGTATTATGGGACACGGTCTCAACGCCAAGATTACAATGACTTCTTGCTCCTTCACGGGAACCGTCAATTCATCTTCATACGGCGGAGGTTTTGTGGGCTGGTCAGGTTGTTATGAATCGTTTACCGGTTCCTGCGACATCACCCTTGTGGACTGTGTGTTTGCCGGAAGCTTCAAGGGCAGCGGCGATTTCCATCCTGTTGGTTTCTACGATCACGCCAATGCGGGCAGCACTCCCTCAAACGTAACTTCAAATTCTAACATAATCTATTCGACTGTTTCCGCCACAACCGAGACGTCCCAGAATCTGGTGCTGAACGCAAACTATCAGCTTATGGAAGCTTCCGTTTCTCAAAGCGATGATTCAGTTGAATACTACAGGACTTTCAGCCAGGCTCTGTCTGCATGGAACGGTTCGGCCGAGGGCGCTGTTCTGACCCTATGGACCGATGTGACCGTTTCCGATGCCGTTACCGTCAGCGGAAGAAAGACGCTTGATCTTAACGGATTCGGAATCGCAAGAAGCGGAAGCGGGACAGGAGCCTCCGCCAGTGTCATTTATCTTCCCGACGGCAATTCCCTTTATATAATTGACAGCAAATCGAAATTAACCGACAAATACTATTACATTAACGCATCCGGACTTGCCGTTCTTGTTTCAAGCGAACTTGAAGCCATATCCGGCAATGCTGACAAATACGGCACGTTCTCCGGAGGATACATCACAGGCGCTTACAACAATGACGGCGGAGGAAGCAGCGGCGGCGGTATCACGGCTTACGGCGATCTGGTCATGAACGGAGGTACCGTTATAGGTAACTACGTTGCCGGCGCAGGCGCGGGAATGATCCTTATGTCCTCAGCGAACGTTGTGTTAATTGATGCGAGCTTTATTGGCAACCATTCGGGAAACTGCTCCGGCGGTATCGATATAAACAGCAGCAAAGTTAATCTGAACATGTCCGGCGTTCTCGTAAAGCACAATCACGCAAACCAGAACATTGGCGGATTCGGCGCAAGACAGGGCACTGTTTACATGAAGGACTGCGATATTATCGAGAATTCGGCAGGCTCCGGAGCTTATGTGGCAGGCTTTGTTGCTCAGAACTGCAACGTTACGATGGACGGCGGAAATATAATCGGAAACTACTGTCCCGGTATCGGAAACAGTTCCTTAAACAGCCCCGGCGTTGTGATCCGCAACAATAACTACACCAGCCTCTCATTTGTCATCCTTGGCAAGGTGACCATATCCGGCAACCGCAGCGGAGACGTTACAGACGACTCCATCGCTATACATACAGGAAAGAAATTTGCAATCGGCGGCGAACTTACCAGCGGAGACGGAAATCCGTTCGTCATAAAGCTTCAGGGCAACGGAAACCGCGTTCTTACATTCAGCGAGGACACGAGCTTCAACGATCCGGATCTCTTTACAAGCTACAGCAGCGACTATTATATCGGCAAAAACGCCGGCGGTCAGCTGGTTGTAACAAAGCCTGTATCTGTTTCGTTTGACGTTGACGGCCACGGTACCGCTCCCAAGTCGATTGGCGTCATCCCCGGAAATCTCATCGAAGAGCTGCCTGCGGTCGCAGACGTCGGAAGTTATAAGTTCGCGGGCTGGTACAGAGAAAAAGAGTGCGTCAATGTTTTCGACGTCAGTTCGGATGTCATTTATGCAGACACAACGGTTTACTCGAAGTGGATCCTGGTCAGTGACGGCATCGATTTCACCCCCTGGTTTGACGGCTCAAAGCTTCCTTCGGAAGAGGGCAGCTACTACCTTAAAATAAACGTTTCATGCAGCGGCAGCTGGACCGTTCCCTCCGGCACCGTTAATCTTGAACTTTACGGCTACGGTATAACATTTACAAATACAGGCAGCTCGTCCGGAGTTATCCTCGGAAGCGGCTCTGTGCTCAATGTTTTTGACCATGGCGCCAATACAAATTATTACATAATAGGCTCCGATCACCGGGGAACCATAGTCAGCGAGGCGGCATATAACCTTTCGAATGAGACAAAAGGTTCATTCACAGGCGGCTATATCACCTCTGACGGCAGGGGATTTAAGGTTTCCGAATCAGGTGTTCTTAATATCTATGGCGGAACCGTTATAGGTTGCCTTGGCACATCAGGCTCTGCAATCAACTCTGCCGGTACCGTAAATATCTCCGGCGGTTCTGTCATAGGAAACGTCTCCGGCTCCAAAGGCGGCCTCAGCGGCACGATCTACAACGCCGGAATCCTTACGGTAAGCGGCGGACTCATTAAGAATAACTATTCTTACAACGGCGGCGGTATATTCCATGAGATCCAAAGCGGCTCGTCCCTAACGATTTCAGGCGGTCAGATCACCGGGAACCTCGCGGAGAATGAGGGCGCAGGTATTTACCTTAACGACCGTGAATCTTCATCTGCCGCAATCACCGTCAGCGGAAACACCTTTATATCCGGAAACGCCAATGATAAGGGCGACAGCAACCTTTATGTTCCGGGAGGATACGTTATTAACGTTGGCGGCAAGCTTTCCGAAGGTGCCCTTATCGGTATCACTCTCGCAAATCCCGAGCGCAAATTCACTGCAGGACTTGACGGTAAAGGATCTGTTTCAAATTTCAATGCGGACATTTCGACTTACGAGATTCGCCTGATCGCCAAGGAAGCTCTCCTGGGCATCCCTCACGTTCACAGCTGGGTCTACTCGGTTGACGGCAATGTCATAACCGCAACCTGCTCGGGCGTCAGTTCGGGCGTCTGCGAGATTGAGTCTCAGACCGTCACGATTACCGCCAATGACAAGACCTACGACGGACAGCCTGTAACCGCGACGCTGTCTAAGAGCACCGGCTGGACATCCGCAAACGGACTCCCGGAAACTATCAGTATCAGCTACTCCGGCAACACCGAGGCAGGAACTTATACTGCGAGCATTACCCTTGGCGATTTCACCGCAAGCGATTCGTTTACAATCGGCAAGGCTCAGATGACCGTTACGTCAACGGGCTATACAGGAAACTACGACGGTTCTTCCTACGGAATCTCCGTAAACGCACCTGACAATTCGACAGTCACGTTCGGCCTTAAGGAGGGCGAGTACAGCCTTGACAAGTGTCCCGTTTTTGCCGACGCAGGAACGTATACGGTTTACTATCAGGTCACACATAATAACTATATAACAGTAACAGGCTCGGCAACCGTCAAAATCAATCCGATTGACGTCACAGTTGTAATTGTCGGCAGCACAGGCTCTTTCGACTACATCGGCAGCTCCTACGAGATAACAGGCTTTACCGCTGCGTGCGAAAACAGCCTTTACGACGTAACTTCCGACTTTACATTCAGCGGCGTAGACAAAGCTTCAAGAACGGATGCCGGAACGACTTACATGAACCTTACCGCGAGCATGTTCAC
This sequence comes from Mageeibacillus sp. UBA1243, assembly GCA_002308595.1. Taxonomy (GTDB): domain Bacteria; phylum Bacillota; class Clostridia; order UBA1212; family UBA1212; genus UBA1212. Next base: position 15,949 of record DBWH01000017.1, read on the forward strand.
GAA
>DBWH01000017.1:16052-35464 GCA_002308595.1 Mageeibacillus sp. UBA1243
GACTATGACGGAACGGCTCACGAGGTGACGGGTTATACCGCATCCTGCGAAAACAGCCTCTACAACGTTAACGCGGACTTCACGTTCAGCGGAAATGCGAGCGCTTCTAGAACCGATAACGGAACAACCTTCATGGGACTTGCCGCAAGTCAGTTTACCAATACAAACGCCAACTTTGCCACGGTAACGTTCATCGTAACTGACGGCAGTGTTGAGATTAAGAAGATCAATGCGACTGTTGAAATCGTCGGCAGCTCCGAAGTGCTTGACTATGACGGAAATGCTCACGAAGTCAACGGATTCACCGCAACGGCAAGCACAAGCCTCTACGACGTCGAAAATGACTTCACGTTCACCGGCACAGATCACGCAGAGAGAACCGACGCCGGCAAGACTTTCATGGGGCTCCTTGACAATCAGTTTGAAAACACCAACTCAAACTTTGAGACTGTAACGTTCATAGTTACGGACGGCTTCGTTGAGATCAACCAGATAACTGCGACTGTAACGATTACGGGAAACAACGGAACGTTTGACTACTCAGGCGAGGCGCACGGCGTAACAGGTTATGAAGCGGCAGTTGACTCTGATCTTTATGACCTTGGCAGTGACTATATCTTCAGCGGCACGGATTACGTTGAACTTACCGACGCAGGAACCGCCGCGATGGGTCTTACGGCCGATATGTTTGCAAACACGAACCCGAACTTCATCACGGTAACGTTTGTGATAGTTGACGGTTACGTTGAAATTAAGCCCATTGCCGCCAAGGTAACGATCACCGGTAACACCGGCACGTTCGACTATACAGGAGAACCGCTCAGCGTCACCGGCTACACGGCCGAGGCTGACACAAGTCTTTATAACGTGGAAAAAGACTTTGTATTCAGCGGTGCCGGCAAGGTTGAACTCACCGATGCCGGAAGCCTTGACATGGGTCTTAAGGCAGAGGACTTTGAAAACGTCAATCCGAACTTCAGCACTGTTACGTTCGTGATTACAGACGGTTCAATAACCGTTGAGCCTGTTGACGCTGTCATAGTTGAAAGCCCTGTTTCGACGGAGCCCAAATACAGCGGCAACGCTGCCGCTCTTGTCACGGCAGGATCTGTGGAAGGCGGCGTGATTCACTTTGCCGTTGGCTATGACCTTGGCGTTGAGCCTTCTCCCGAAAGCTATTCGGCAGCTGTTCCCACTGCAGCGGAACTTGGAAACTACTACGTCTGGTACAAGGTCGTCAGCGACGCCAACCACAACGATCTTGATCCCGTATGCGTCAAAGTCGTTCTTTCCGATGCCGACTGGTTTAAGATCAGCGGTATACTCTACGACAGCGACGGAACAACTCCTATCGCAAACGCGGTTGTAACTCTTGTTAAAGGTACCGACTCGGTTGATTACGTGATAACAGGCGAGGACGGCTCTTACGAGTTCATCGTTAAAAAGGACGCTTATAACATCGTAGCGGAGTTCGACGGCGTTAAGGACACAGCTTTTGTGAAGCTCTTTGACAACACGGTCTGCGACATCGTCACTGCAGAGGGCATCACCGAATCTGTCATCAACGTTTCATCGGGCGATGAGGGTTCGTCCCTCGGTATCGCGGTAGGCGGCCTTGACAAAGAAGCCAAGGACATCAGAACCTCTGACGGTATTTCGAAAGCCTCGACCGTCTCGGTTATTATGAACGTCGAATCGAAGAACAGTTCCGATGCACTCAACTCAGCCGCAATCATTGCAGCCGCAAAGAACAAGCACCTCACGTTCTTTGAAATCACAATCACCAAGACGATTGACACCGAGTCCGCAGCTCTTGAATCAACATCGAACGTTCTTGAGATTGCGATACCTTACGAAAAGATTGAAAGACACGGAATCGTTGTATACAGATACCACGGCTCGGCTGTTCAGATATTCGAGGAGAATGATTCAAAGAAAGACGGAACGTTCTTCATCGACAAAGAGAACAAGATCATCTACATCTTCGCAAATCAGTTCTCGACGTTTGCGGTTGGCTACACGCCTTTCTACAACGTCAACACTACAATGAGCCTCGGCTCGTACAAAGGCCCCGTTACCGTCACGCTGAAGAGCCTTGACGATACCGCCAATGTATTCACAATGAGCAACGTCTCGATGGAAAAAGTCAGCTTTGCGGACGTTCCTATGGGCCGGTACGAGATGACAGTTACATGGACTGACGGTGCTGAAAATACGCTCACCGCCAACATCACTGTCAATCGCAGTGCGGAAGATACCGCGGAAGGTCAGGGCGACGTGCTCAGGGCCGATTCGTTCAAGGCTTCCGAGCTATTCATTAAACCTTACCTTTCCGATGCAGGCATCCCTGAACCCGTTCACCCGGATGACGATGATGCAGACAGCGAAAAGAAGAAAAAACATTAAAAAATCATATTAACCGCATTGGCGGTATGATTAAAGGAGGAATTTTTTATGGGAAACGAACATGCTAAGATTGATAAGAAAGACATCGAGCGGATCCGCAAAGAAAGCAAATCCGCCCAAAAGGGCAAAGACGTGAGCCAGGTCAGCACCGGAACAATCATTTTCCGCATCTGCTGCGCCTTAATCGCGGTTGCGTATTTTGTGCTGCTTATCTTCGGAAAGTATTTCTTTAAGGGCAACGAGAAGCTTGTTGAGAGCTTCAACCCGTTCTCCAAATTTGCCGATCCGATCACCTGGGTGAGAGTAATCAGCATCTGCATCTTTACTCTTACATGCAGCTTTGTGATCAGGTATATCCTCGGCAAACTCACCAAGGTTAAAATCGTTACAAAGAAAGTCGGTATAGCTCTGCTTGAACTTCTGAGCAGCTTCATCAAATATGCGGCTTTCCTCATAATACTGTTTATGGTTCTCGTGGCCCTTGGCGTCAACGCTGGCGAGATACTTGCCGGCCTCGGAATCTTAGCTCTGATCATAGGTCTCGGTGTCACCTCGCTTATCGAGGACATAGTTGCCGGTATATTCATCATCGTGGAGCGTCTCTTTGACGTCAACGACATCATCGTTGTAGACGGCTTCCGCGGCACGGTCATCTCCATCGGCATCAGATCCACAAAACTTCTCGACGTCGGCGGCGACATCATGACAATGAGGAACTCGTCAATCGGCTCCCTCGTCAACCTCACAGACCGTCTCTCCAGTGCAGCCATCACTATTCCGATTGCTCCCACAGAGTCGATTGATCACGTTGACGAAGTCGTCAAGCAGGCAAACGTCGATCAGCTTCGCGAAAAATACGCCAATATCGAAAGCGGTCCTTACTACCTCGGCCTCTATGACATTAACAGCAAGGGCGTTCAGATGGTCATGGTTGTTGCCGGATGTAAAGAAGACAGCAGGTATGAAGTTGAACGTATCCTGTTCAAAGAGTTCAAACTTTTGTTTGAAAACAGCGGTGTCAAGCTTGGTTTGCCTGATTTGACAGAAGAAGAATGACACTTTAAATCGGAGGCGACGCCATGAAAGTTAAAGGTTTTGGCGCATGGCTCTCACAAAATGTACCGAAAGGCGGACGCCGTGCCGCCGGAGACGAGTATAACCTTTCTTACAAAAAAGTCAGGTACAAGGGCCCACCGGAATATCCTCAGCAGGGTGATGAATACTATCACTATGATGAAATAAAAGACATCAGCAAGAAGGAAAAGCCGGAAGATAAAAAATCCAATTCGAGCTCAGGTTCGGGCAGCTCAAAAGACCGTTCGCGTTCAACCTCAAGAATGAGGGCAAATTTCGTCGGACGTGTTGCCGCGATGTCTGTCGGCACCATAGTGCTTGTAAATACCAACCCGGTTCTTGCCGAGAGGCTTCCGTTCCTCAAAGTTGAAAACCTTGGCTTGTCGGTATTCTCAAGCTCAAAGAGCGATCCGGAAGAGGATATTATCATAGAAAACTGGAGGTGGAGCGAGGATTACACTACTGCAACCCTCGAACTCACCAACGGTAAGGGCAAGCTTATAGGCGAATATCCTGCGACGGTCACCGAAGTGACTGTGGCTGCTACCTGTACCAAGGAAGGTTCCAAAACATATACTGCTTCTGTCGAAACTGAAGATGAAGACAAGACTTATTCCGATTCACGCTCGGAGACCTTGCCTCCTTTAGGTCATACCTGGGATGAGGGAAAAGTGGTCATTGTCGAAGACGGCAAGTACGAAGTCGTATATGAGTGTACAGAGTGCCATGAGCATTTTACAATTACTGCCTCTGTAGAAGAGGAACAGTGAATCTATCCATAACGAGGTGAAAAAGATGAAACAAAAACCCGCATTTCTAATGCCTGTAAAACTCAGCGGAAGTGAAAGAGAACTCCGTATGTTCAGGGAAGCTGTTGATTCTATTAAACGCCAAACAGATCCGGACTGGATTTTGATTATGGTTGATGATTATTCAGACGTACAAAGTGTTTATGATGTTATTGATGAGATGAAGGCGGATTTGAAGGACAAGCTTCACGTCCTTTACTCCGAGAAGAACAACGGCGCAGGTGCAACGAGAAACAAGGGCGTTGAATATGCGCACAAGATCGGCTGCCCATTCATCATTTTCAACGATTCTGACGACCTGTCTGACCCGAGAAGACTTGAACTTGTAAGAAAAGCTTTTGAGGCGGACGACAGCGTAAACGTTGTCTACACAAGCTTTGACGTCATTGACGAAAACGGCAACGTTGTTCCCCGCGATAAGATCAACAAGTCCATCAGTGAGATTACAGACGGTCACAAGGTTGATATAGTTGAGGGCGAGAACGCGTGGCTCACGATTGTCACCAAGAAGAAATACACCAATCTCACCTCGTGCACTGCAGTTAAGACGTCATTGGCGTATGAGGAGCCTTTCCCGATCGCATCGGTATCCGAAGACTCCCATACGTGGGTCAGATACGGTGCTCACCCCGGAAAGTTCGTGTTCCTTCGCGACATCAAGGGCGGCTACAGAATCTGCTCAGACGTGCAGAGCCGTTCAAGAAGCGCCAACAAGAATTTCTACGAGCAGATGTACAAGGTTGACTCTGCCGGCTTTGAGGAGGGCGTTAAAGTCGCCAAGAAGTACGGTACGATGGGCGGCTGGGACGAGAATGACTTAAGATGTGCATTCCACGTAAGACTTGCCCTGAGCCTTCTGCACGGCGGCTCGGAAGAGTGGTGCAGAGAGTCACTTTCGATATCTTGCGGCATCTCAAAAGAGAAGACCCTTGGCTATATCGAAAAGCTCTACTGCGAGCCTGAGTTCAGAGCGCGCATGAAAGAAATTGCAGATGAGCTTTGATCTGGAGCAGGTTCATGCAGTAAGATTATGCATGGATTCATGATGTGATATTCTTAAAGAATATTCAGACCGGAACCGTCAAGTTTCATATTGGCGGTTCCGGCCTTTTTTTACGTATTCAGGAATCTTTTCAGACGTTTTCGAATATTTCTTTATGCTTAAGAAGCACCTCAACAAGGCTCGGGTCAAAATGCGTTCCTGATTCGATCTCAATCTCATAGAATGCGTCTTCGGGGCTCATTGCCTCCTTGTAGCATCTTTTTGAGACGAGGGCGTCGTAAACGTCGGCTATAGCCATGAACCTTGCGGAGAGCGGAATCTCTTCTTTCATAAGACCTTTGGGGTAGCCGCTTCCGTCCCAGCGCNNTAACCGGTTCCGTCCCAGCGCTCGTGGTGGTAGGTCGCGATGTCTGCAGCAAACGAGACGTAGTCTTCGTCCGTGATGCCGTTTAAGACTTCCCTGACAATTCTGCCTCCTGCCTCGGCATGCTTTTTCATCTCTTCATATTCTTCTTTTGTCAGTCGTCCCGGCTTTCTCAGTATTGTGTCGGAGACGATTATTTTTCCGACGTCGTGCATTGGCGATAACGCGTAGAGTCTTGAAATAAACTTGTCGTCGATCACGTCCCTGTAGACGTTTTCGTCCCTCGCGCACTCGGCAAGCCTTTTAACGTACGTGCTTGTCCTTGTGATGTGCTCTCCCGTCTCCATGTCGCGGTTTTCAATAATGTTGGAAAGTCCGAGGATTGTGTGCTCCTGGATTCTTGTGACGGTCTCTTTTTCCTTGACGAGGTCGCACGTGATGTCCTGCTGCACAAGGTCGTTGTAGTAGATGTAGCAGAGGGCGGAGCACATTGCGATGGAAAGGTAAGTTATGTGAATTTCTGCAACTGTCATCGGGATGATGCCGGCGATGATTATCACAGGTATCATAATGATCGTGACAACGTCGCGGTGCTTGAATTTCCTGCCGACAATGCAAAGGCTTATGATCAGATAGACAAGGCTCAGTATGTAAAGCACCTCGTATGCGGCAAAGAGGATGCCTCTGTGGTAACCCTTGTCGTCAAAGTAGAAAATTGAGCCGAAGGGGGCTGACGAGGTTTCGATGATCAGGTTGAAGCCGAGAACGAGGATGGCCGCGAGTGCCTGATGGTTAAGACCGAGGGCGCCTGCGAAAAGCACGCTCAGGAGCGGGGCAATGGAGAACTGTATGACGGTAAGGACCGTTAGAGCCGTTGACCATTTCGGATCGTAATATCCGCAGTGGACCGCATACTCTGCCGCAGCGCAGAACATGATCGCAGCAAAGGTAAGAAGATACCATGTCTTCTGCCCCTTGGTGAATCCGGTGTAGTTGACAACGTGCAGGATAAGTCCGAACAGTATCAACTCCGTGAGTATTAAAACCCCGAGATAAATCGTCATTCTTTTTACTTTCCTCTTAAATCGTTTCTTTGCGCTGCACAAAGCTGCGCATTATCGTAAGTGTTATTTATAATGTCGGGCCGCCTGCTAAAGCGTCTCTGCCGTGTGATCTTTATGTCTTCTTCTGTCGTGTTCAGAGCGGCTGTAGAAGCTGTTTTTATTGTCGTACATATTCTTATCCGCGTCGCTTACCATCGAATCAATGTCCTCATGGTCCTCCGTGGAAGCAACACCGTGCGATATCGAGAAGCCCTCAATGTCGGGTTCGCGCCACTCGGCTGTCAGCCTGTCAAGCTCTCTCAGACAGTCATCGACTTTTTGCTTTTTCTCTCTTACAATGACGCAGAACTCGTCACCGCCAATGCGATAAAGCGTCTCAACACCGGGAAAAGCTCTTCTCAGGCACTCTGCGGAGGCTTTTATAAGCCTGTCGCCCGTCTTGTGACCGTAGGTGTCGTTTGTATGCTTCAGGCCGTTTATGTCAAGTATAACGATGCAGAGGCTTTCGGGAAGACCGTCGGCAAGCCTGTCGATTTCCTCACTGTAGGCTCTGCGGTTTAAAAGTCCGGTGAGCTGGCTGCGGTGGGCGACCTTGATCTCCTCCTCGGCAAGCTCCTTCATCTTTTCTGCCTGTCTGTCCTTGCGGCTTGTACGTATAAGCATATAGATGAGGAAGACAACTATCGCGAGCGAAAGCATTACCGTTACGTAGAGGGGGTTGTTCAGGGCTTTGAGCTGGCTTGACGCATTGGTGACAGAGACGCACACCCAGTTCTCGCCGACAGTTGTATTGAACACGAAGTATTCGTTGCCGGAATAGATTAACGTGAACATTCCGCGGGATTCGTTGATCTCCCTGATTTTTCTTACAATCTGAGAGTTGAGGGAATAACCGGTTGTGCTGTATTCCTTTCCGATCTCGTCAGTGTCGGTGTGCGAGACTACGAAGTTTGAACTGTTGATGATGAATTTGACAACGGAACCCGCGCCGGTATTGGAGGCATCCTCTGTTTTGTTCTGAACGAGCTGGGGCTTTATGTCAAATGCAACAACGCCGTTGCCGCCGCTGAGCGCCTTGGCGAATGTGATCATGATGTCGTTTGTGTGAACGTCAAGATAGGGGTCGACAACAACGACCTTGTCGGGTTTTGACATTGCAACCTTGTACCAGGGTCGCTCGGTGGAGTCAAAGCCTTCCGGCGGAACCCAGCCCGAACCGTCAAGAAACTCTCCCTTTATGTAACCGTAGACACCCTCTGACTGAACGTTGAGAACCGCCTCGGTCGAATACGAAAAATCGACAAGCGCCTTCAGAATTTCCTCGCGGGTGCCTCCCGAACTGATAATACTGTCAATGGTGCTGCCGGCAAGGTCTATCGAAGCCATACAGGCACTCATAAGTTCGTTGATCTCGACAGAAGAGTTGATGGCGTCAAGCTGACAGTCCTTGATTATCATGGTTCTTTTTGTGGAGTAGTACTGCCTGTAGTAGAAAACGATGACGCCAATGAAAATGCATATGACAATTAACGTCAAGATAACGCTCAGCAAGGTTTTTTTGTTTGAAACTCTGCGGTTGGTATTTTCCATCTGATTCCTTCTTTACCTGCAAAAAAGTAATTTGACCGCTTGTTCGAAGCGAAAAAGCAGTCCGTTATCTTCCGTGAAGTCAGTGATTTGTGGTTTTCAATTCGGATTATACCTTATTTTATATTTTATTACAAACCGATTATGTTCTTATTCAACTTATTCAACTTTTGGCGCGAATCGATATGATGTTACAAACGTTATATTTCTAACAATTGTTTTTAATCCCGCTTGGTGATAAAATGAAATTGTGAATACATCAACCTGAATAATAATTTCGGGCTGAAGGCCGGTTCATTTCTTTCTCAGCTTAAAGATTTGAACTTTTTTAAGAAAGGATTTTTATCATGAAGAAATTTACGGCTGCTGTTATAGCTTTGACATTGGCGGTTTTGTCCGTGTTCATGCTTTCCGCATGCGGAAAAAGCAACAATGCAATTAAGACCGACGACAAGACTACTAAGACCGACGACGAGAATACTAAGACCGACGACAAGGCTTCTGAACTCGACGCGGAAGCGCTGGAGTCCTACCTGAGCGAAGGCCTTGCCAGTGTTTTCAATTATTCCAATTATCATATTACGACGATAACAGAAACATCAGTGAGCTCCGACGAACCGGACTATACCGGCGCCGGCATGGATAAGCAAACCGTAGACGCCATCTTTAAAAACTGGAAAACGGATGATTATGTAATACGGCTTATCCTTTCCTACGATATGCCGGATGTCACGGATTCTATTGCCGTCATTGATACAGTCAAGAACGTTCAGCTTATCTACACCAAAGACGGTTATTATTTAGGGCAGGAACCTTATGATAAGTTCGGCTTCACTGAGCTTTCAGAAGGAAGCAGTATACCGATGACGGAAATTATGTCAACAGACCCCAGCTTTGTTTATGAAAATGAGATTAAAAATGGTTTGCTCGAATACGCCAAGGTCACAGAGCACGAAGACGGCTCAAAAACAATAGAATGCAGACTTGGAAAAGATGAGGTCATGAAAGTCTGCAAGTCGGGCGTTGATCAGACTTTGGACTATCTCGATTTAACAGACGGTGAAGTCGCTGAAACTTCAGCCTTATATATTTTTGATCTTACAAAGGACGGCACAATCAGCCGTATTGAATGTAAAACGTCTCTGAAGGTTCTGTATAGTGTTGACGGCAATACGTACCATTGCGAATACAATGACTCTTTTCTGTTTACCGCGACTGAGATTGGCGCAGATTTCAATATTGATATCCCTGACGAGAGCAAGACTCTTCCGATGGACGAGTACTGGCAGGTTATTAACGGCACCGCAAGCGACTACTGATTCGCTGCAAAACGCTGAAACATAATAAAACGAAAACTTCGTCCTTGGTTTTGAAACTGAGGGCGGAGTTTTTTAACCGTATGTTTTTATGATCTCTTCTGCGACCTGGTGTTTGCCGATGCACCTGTCCATGGCCTGCTTTTCGATATACCTGTGAGCTTCCGGCTCTGTCATCTTAAGCTCCCTTATGAGGAGCCACTTGGCTCTGTTGACAAGCCTTATCTCGTTCATCTTTTCTTCGATTGAAAGTGTTCTCTTCTCGTTTTTCCTGAGACGTTCCCTTGCGCTTATGAGCCAGCCGGCAGCAGCCTGAAAGACAGCCATTGACGCGGGCTTTTGCATCAGAAAGATTCCGTGCTCGACAAGCTTTTCGTAGAGCTCGTCATATTGCTCAGACTTTGATATGAACAGAACTACCGAATTGTATGAGTTTACCGTGTCTATCGCAAACCTTACTCCTGAATCGTCCGGGAGAGGAGAGTTCACGACAACAAAGTCGAAGTCGCGTTCGGAGATTGCGCGCTTGGCGGAACTGATATTTGAAACCACCGTCAAAGGTGAGAAAATCGGCAAGGGGAAAATCTCGGACAGCACATCGTTGAATTTCATCGATGCTGACACAATCAGAATACTGTACACCTGCTCCTTAAGTTTCAATCAGATTCACCACCTTTATGCCGGTTTTTGCAGAATTCACTCTGCACAGTAGATGTAAATGATAGGAGCGGGAATGTATTTGAGTATAAATTCGTCCGAAACTGACGCGGCCTTGGCGGCTTTGAGATTTTCGGGAAGCTTTTTGACTGACGCCAATGATTCCTCGTCGGCCTTGTAGAGGTTCAGGTTGAGAGGATCCGGGAGCTTGGCGCTTTTTGTGATGCCGTCAAGAGCTGCCCAGATGAGGATTGCAAACGCGATATAGGGATTGGCGGACGGATCCGGCGAGCGGAGCTCAAGACGTCTGTATTCGTTCTGCGCAGCGGGAATTCTTATCAGCTGGGACCTGTTTTCGTGAGACCAGGAGACGTATTTCGGAGCTTTCATCCTGCCGAGACGCTTGTAGGAGCTCTCGGAGGGGTTGAGGAACGTTGTCATGGGAACCGCTTTTTCAAGGATTCCTGCAGTCATGCTGTAAAGAACATCGTCGTTTGCGGCGCCTTTTACGGACATGTTGATGTGAAAACCGTTGCCGGGTGTATCGCCAAGGGGCTTCGGCGAGAAATCCGCATAAAGACCGTTCCTTCTTGCGACTGTCTTAACGACGGTCTGGAAGGTCATGACGTTGTCGGCAGCCTCGAGTGCCTCGGTGTAGCGGAAGTCAATCTCGTTCTGGCCGGGGCCTTCCTCGTGGTGGGAGCTCTCGGGCTTAATACCCATCTGCTCAAGCGTAAGGCAGATTTCACGTCTCACGTTTTCGCCTTTGTCGTCAGGGGCAATGTCCATGTAGCCTGCGTGGTCGTAGGGCTTTCTTGTCGGCTCGTTGTTCTCGTCAAGCTCAAAGAGGTAGAATTCCTGCTCGGCGCCGAAGCTGAAGGTGTAGCCGAGCGCCTTGGCGTCAGAAATGGCCCTCATAAGAAGCGCTCTTGTGTCGCACTCGAAGGGCGTGCCGTCGGGGTAGGAGATTGAGCAGAACATGCGAACGACCTTGCCGTGTTCGGGTCTCCAGGGGAGCCAGGTGAGGGTGGAGGGGTCCGGATGGAGGAAGAGGTCTGAATTTGCCTCATCGCCAAAGCCTTTGATCGCAGACGCGTCAAACGCGATACCGTGCTCAAAAGCGCGCTGAAGCTCATCGGGCATAATGGAGATGTTCTTTTGCCTTCCGAAAACGTCGCAGAAGGCAAGACGGATGAATTTCACGTCCTCTTCTTCAACGTACTGCATAACTTCTTCCTTTGAGTAATTCATACTACCTCCGATTTTGGGTCTTTATACTATTTGCTTGCGTCAGTTGGGGACGTAAAGCCTCTTGTAAGGGTTCTTGCTGTCGGGCGTTACGACAGTGAAGGGCGAATCCGTGAGCTCCTTCTTGTCAACGCCGAACAGCTTGCAGAACTCAGTCAGATATTTGTCGATATCCTTCATGTCATCGTCTGTAGCGGGCCTTGCCGTGACCTGGCCGGGGAAGCTGATGCCGCTGCAGTCTGACCTTAAAATCATCTTGCCGCCGTGCATTCCCGTGCATGGGAAGTTCCCGACTATCCTGTCACTTCCGCCAAGGCCTAAAACCACGATCACACCGCCTGCCTGGTACTCGCCGAGGAAGCTTCCTGCGCTTCCGCCGATGACCATCACGGGCACCTTTTCTTTGTAGGCCTTCATGTGGATGCCGGCGCGGTAGCCTGCGTCGCCTTTAACGTAGATACTGCCGCCGCGCATTGCGTAGCCTGCGCAGTCGCCTATGTTTCCGTGGACAACAATCTTTCCGTCGTTCATCGTATCTCCGACGGCGTCCTGGGCGTTTCCGTAAACCGTTATGTCGGCTCCGTTCAGGTATGCTCCGAGCGCGTTTCCGGGTATGCCTTCAATGCTTATTGATCTGCCCGACATTCCGGCGCCTATGAAGCGCTGTCCGAGGCAGCCTTTGACAAGTATTTTTTTGCCTGATTTGCGGATTGAATCGTTTATATCTCGATAGCCGAGACCGCTTGCCTGAACTTCCATATTATACTACGCCTCCGAACTTTTTTCTACGAGCTTCTTGAGAAAAGATCATGTTTGAAGCTGCGGTTTTTGCTACATTTAGGTCAACATCATCAAGGGGCACCTTGTCGCGAATGAGCGATGTCAGTATGCCGACGCGGTCTGTCTCGCCAATGATAATGAACCCTTTGAGCACGTTGTCCTTCACGAAAAATCTCTTGATACCGTTTCCGGTAATCTCCTCGGTCATCTCGCCTTCGTATGCGCCTGCGGTCATCATGTGGAGTCCGAAGAAGCCAATGGAATTCATAGGGATTGCATTGGCGTGTTCTTTGGAGCCGCCTGCCATGTTGATGCCTGCCGCATGTCCCTGCATGTACGCGTTGGGGAGAATCGCAAGCACTCGTCCCGCGCCGATCGAACTGTCGTAACCCTCAGTGCAGTCGCCCGCCGCATAGATACCGGGGATGCTTGTCTCGAGCTTTTCATTTACGATGATGCCGCGGTTTACGCTGCCGCCAATATCTTTCACAAGCTCCGTGTTCGCTCTCACGCCAACCGCAAGGATCAGAATGTCAAATGTTACAGTCATTCCGCTCTTCATGTAAGCTTCGTTTTCGGTGAAAGAAGCCGCCGTGTCCTTGAGAAGGAAGCTGATTCCGTTTGCCTCAAGGTGTTTTTGCACTATGGCTGCGCAGTCGTTGTCGAGAATGCTTGAGAGAACTCTGTCGGCAAGGTCGCAGACCGTAATGCTCTTGACCCTGTCTTTTATACCCTCGGCGCACTTAAGACCGATAAGACCGGCGCCTACGATGAGAACGCGGGAGTCTTTGGTGAGTGCCTTTTCGAGGGAGAGGGCGTCATCGAGCGTCATGAAGCCGAATTTCTTTTCGACCTTGTCAAGGCCTTCCATTGGCGGAACGAACGGTCTTGAGCCTGTTGCGACGCAGAGGGCGTCGTAGGGGAGGGCCTTGCCGGATTTTAATGTGACCGTTTTTGCATTGGCGTCAATCGATACGGCCTTTTCGCCGAAGATAGTCTCGCAAAAGTTTTTGTCGTAAAAATCGTCGGGGCGGTACTTCATGCGCGTGAGGTCAGTCTTGCCCTCAAGGTAGTAGGAGATGAGAGGGCGGCCGTAGACGTGGTGGTTTTCCTCGGAAATTAAGGTGATTTTTGAGTCTTTGTCAACCGAGCGGATGCCTTCGATCGTGCCGATCGCGGCGGTGCCGTTGCCGATAATAACGTAGTTTTTCATTCCTCTTCACCCCTTTCCTCGTATACGATCGCCTTGTTGGGGCAGCCTGTTACGCACGCGGGAGTGCCGCAGCTGTTTTCAAGGCAGAGCTCGCACTTCTGCATTATTCCGTCCTCACCGGGCATCAGCGCTCCGTAGGGGCACACAAGTACGCACGTGAGACAGCCGACGCATTTGCTCCTGTCAATTTTGACAACACCGCTTTGTTTTGAAATTGCGCCCGCGATGCAGCTCTTGATGCATATAGGGTCCTCGCAGTGTCTGCAGGAGACCGCGAAGGTTATCTTGTCGGCACCTTCAACGTGGATGCGGGGGTAGATTTTTTTGTCCTTGAGAGCAAACGACATGTCCTTGAAACCTGAATTTGCGAACGCGCAGTTGTATTCGCAAAGGTGGCAGCCGAGGCACCATTCTTCATTAACATATACCCGTTTCATATCATCACTCTCCCGCGTGTGAGATACCGAGTATCTCAAGTTCTTTTTCGTTAAGATTTACGCCGCGGAGCATCAGGCGGTTGCCTCTTAACGCCTCGATTGAGTTGATTCCCATGCCGCCCATTATCTCCATGATCTCATGCCGCCAAGCGCTCATGAGGTTTACAAGACGCTCCGAACCGATGTCGGGGTTGAGTCTCTTTACAAGGTCGGGGCGCTGGGTTGCGATGCCCCAGTTGCACTTGCCGGTCTGGCACGTGCGGCAGAGGTGACAGCCAAGGGCCAGAAGGGCGGCTGTCGCGACGTAGCAGGCGTCTGCGCCGAGGGCGATTGCCTTTACGACGTCCGAGGCGCTTCTTATCGATCCTCCGACTACAAGTGAGACGTTTCCTCTTATGCCTTCGTCGCGCAGACGCTGGTCAACGGCGGCAAGGGCAAGCTCAATCGGTATGCCGACGTTGTCCCTTATCCTTGTAGGCGCGGCGCCCGTTCCGCCCCTGAAACCGTCAATGGCAATTATATCGGCGCCGCTCCTTGCAATACCGCTTGCAATGGCGGCAATGTTGTGAACCGCCGCAACTTTGACTATAACAGGCTTCTTGTATTCGGTTGCCTCCTTGAGCGAGAATACAAGCTGTCTCAAATCTTCAATTGAATAAATATCGTGGTGAGGAGCAGGGGAGATTGCGTCCGATCCTTCCGGAATCATTCTCGTCCTTGAAACGTCTCCGACAATCTTTGCGCCCGGGAGATGTCCTCCGATGCCCGGTTTTGCTCCCTGGCCCATCTTGATTTCGATTGCGGCGCCTGCGCTGAGGTAGTCCTCGTGAACGCCGAAGCGGCCGGATGCGACCTGGACTATCGTATTGGCGCCGTACTTGTAGAAGTCTTCGTGAAGGCCGCCTTCGCCTGTGTTGTAGAGTATGCCGAGCTGCTCGGCGGCTCTTGCAAGCGAGGCGTGCGCGTTGTAGCTTATGGAGCCGTAGCTCATTGCCGAGAACATGACGGGGAGGGCAAGCTCAATCTGCGGCGTTATGTCGCACACAATCCTGCCGTCCCTGCCGCGTTTAATCTCTGAGGGCTTTTTTCCTAAAAATACGCGTGTTTCCATTGGCTCGCGGAGCGGGTCGATAGGAGGGTTTGTGACCTGTGAAGCGTTTATAAGAATCTTGTCCCAGTAGACCGGGAGGGGCTTCGGGTTGCCCATTGAGGAGAGCAGCACGCCGCCGCTGTTTGCCTGCTTGTAGATTTCGCGGATTGTCTCATTCTGCCAGTTGGCGTTTTCCCTGAGAACACAGTCGCTTTTTACAATCTTTAAGGCTCTTGTGGGGCAGAGGGATACGCAGCGCTGACAGTTTACGCACTTAAGGTCGTCTGAGATCATTACGCCGCGCTCGGTGCTGAAGCTGTGGACCTCGTTGGCGCACTGTCTTTCGCAGACGCGGCAGGCGATGCAGCGGTCCTGGTTTCTTACTACTTCAAATTCGGGATAAATGAATTCAACACCCATCAGTACTGTCCCTCCTTTACTCTTATCACAACCGGTTCGCCGCCGGAAGGTGCCCAGATGTTTTCCGCGTCAGGTTCCATGACTCTGATTGCGGCTTCTTCGCTTGCTATAAAAACCTTGTCGTCTTTTTCGCCGACGACCATTGATCTTAGTTTCAGCCTGTCGTTTAAGGCCATCAGACCTCCGTTAAAGCCGAGGATTATCGAGAACGGTCCGGTTACAAGGAGGCTCGGGAAGACAGTCCTTAAATATCTGAGCTTTTCTTTGTCGTAGCCGTCCGGTTTTCCTTCGATGGTGCTCCAGAAGGGGGCGGCGATGACATTGGCGGCTTCCTCGGGGGTAAGCCCTTGGCGTCTTATAAGATAGTCGAGAATGTAGGTGATGACCTCGGTGTCGGTTTTGAGGTTGCATTTGTAACCGAACATCTCAATATACCTGCGGTTTGCGTCGTAGGACGAGATTTCGCCGTTGTGGACGACCGAGTAGTCAAGGAGCGTGAACGGGTGAGCGCCTCCCCACCAGCCCGGAGTGTTCGTCGGGTAGCGTCCGTGGGCAGTCCAGGAATATCCTTCGTAGTCTTCAAGCCTGTAGTACACGCCAACGTCCTCCGGAAAACCTACCGCCTTAAAAGCTCCCATGTTTTTGCCGCTCGAGAAGACGTATGCGCCTTTCATCTCGGTGTTGATCTTCATGACCGTGCGGGCAACGAACTCTTTTTCGTCGAGCTGAAGGTTCGCAAGAACGGACGGGAGGGGCGTCAGAAAATATCTCCAGACAATCGGCTCGTCGGTTATCTCGGGTATCTTGCGTCTCGGAATGATCTCGCCTTTTACTATTTCATAATGTTCTTTCAGAAATGCCTCGCAGGACTTTCTTGTGTCCCTGCAGTCGAAAAACATGTGAAACGCGTAGAAGTCTTTGTATTCCGGGTAAATACCGTATCCCGCAAAGCCGCCGCCAAGGCCGTTCGACCTGTCGTGCATCGGCTTCATAGCCTCGATTATCTTTTCTCCGGTCATGCGTCTGCCTTCTTTTGATATCACCGCAGCAATCGCACACCCTGAAGGAATCCTTATCTCGCCTTCTCTTTTCATGTTCCGGTTCACCTTTCTTTCCCCGTAAAAGTTTGGGGATGGTTTCAGATAAAACGAAAAAAGGCGCATTCTCGCGCAGTACTTCTGCACGAAAATGAACGCCTTTGCTCATTTACGGAGACGTTATACACCTGAAAAAAACATTTGTCAACAGGAAATTTTAAAGCGCAGGGATTTCAGTTATGGAATTATCTTATATACATTTTAGATGCAAAAATCCGCAAAAACAGGACTGAAAAAATTTTTTAAAAAATCTCAAAAAAGGGGTTGACATGTGTTTTTTCGAGGTTTATAATGCACCCTGTTGAAGGCAACGGCGTCTTCGGACTTAAGTGTTCGGAGGCGCCTTTTCTTTTGACAAGCATTCAGTCGGCAACCAAATATACGAAGGCAAAGGCGTCTTCTGTGTGATCAAAAACACGGAAGGCGCCTCTCTTTTTTGGAAACAGTCAAAGCCACTCGCGGACTGTTCCTCAGAAAATTTGAAAAGGAGAAAACATTATGGAAACTGTATCGGACTTTTTTGGCAGCATGGTTTTTAATGACAGGGTGATGAAAGCGACTTTGTCCTCCAAAGTTTACGCGTCCCTCAGAAAGACTATTGACGAGGGCGTTGCCCTAGACCCGAGTGTCGCCAATGCGGTCGCCCAGGCAATGAAGGATTGGGCGATTTCAAAGGGAGCAACTCATTTTACGCATTGGTTCCAGCCCCTTACAGGTATCACTGCAGAAAAGCATGACTCGTTCATAACACCCGCTCCCGACGGCGGAGTGATCATGGAGTTCTCCGGAAAAGAGCTCATCCAGGGCGAACCTGACGCATCGTCTTTCCCGTCCGGCGGCTTAAGAGCTACGTTTGAGGCAAGAGGCTACACCGCATGGGATCCGACATCCTACGCATTCATCAAGGGCAAGACGCTCTGCATCCCTACGGCTTTCTGCTCGTACGGCGGCCACGCTCTTGACAAAAAGACACCGCTCTTAAGATCGATGGAAGCGCTCAACAAGCAGGCTCTCAGAATTCTGAAGCTCTTCGGCAACACAACCGCCAAGTGCGTCCGCTCATCCGTAGGCCCCGAGCAGGAATATTTCCTCATCACAAAAGAGATGTTCGAACAGCGTCCCGACCTCCGTTTCTGCGGAAGAACACTTTTCGGCGCGAAACCGCCAAAGGGACAGGAGATGGACGACCACTACTTCGGTGCAATCAAACCGAGAGTTGCAGCCTACATGGAGGAACTTAACACTGAGCTCTGGAAGCTCGGAATTCTCGCCAAGACAGAGCACAACGAAGTTGCCCCGGCGCAGCACGAACTCGCTCCGATTTATACAACCACAAACGTTGCGACCGACCACAACCAGCTCATGATGGAGATAATGCAGAAGATTGCCGAAAAGCACGGCCTTGTCTGCCTGATCCACGAAAAGCCGTTTGCCGGCGTCAACGGCTCCGGCAAGCACAACAACTGGTCAATCGCCACAAACGAAGGCCAGAACCTGCTTTCACCCGGCGAAACTCCTTACGAGAACGCACAGTTCCTGCTCTTCCTCTGCGCAGTCATCAAGGCTGTTGACGATTATCAGGATCTTCTCAGAATCTCGGTTGCGACAGCCGGCAACGATCACAGACTCGGTGCAAACGAAGCACCTCCGGCAGTCATTTCGATGTTCCTTGGCGATGAGCTCGGAGCGGTACTCGATGCAATCGAGACAGACACACCCTATAAGGGCGCTGAGAAGACTCAGATGAAGCTCGGCGTTGACGTGCTCCCGAAGTTCAACCGCGACACTACCGACAGAAACAGAACCTCGCCTTTCGCATTCACAGGTAATAAGTTCGAGTTCCGTATGCTCGGTTCGTCAAACAGCATCGCCTGCGCAAACATCATGCTCAACTCGGCAGTTGCTGAGAGCCTTAAGGTGTTTGCCGACAAGCTCGAGGGCGTAAAGGACTTTGAAACAGCTCTTCACGAGATGATTAAACAGACCATCAAGGACCACAAGAGAATCATCTTCAACGGCAACGGCTACGACGATTCCTGGATAAAGGAAGCGACCGAGGTCAGAGGACTTCTCAACTACCGTACAACAGCAGACTGCATGCCTCATCTGCTTGACAAGAAGAACGTTGACATGCTCATCGGCCACAAGGTGTTCACGCTTGACGAGCTCCGCTCAAGAAGAGACATCATGCTTGAGAACTACTGCAAGACGGTCACTATTGAAGCCAATACGATGATCGACATGGCAAGGACAATGATTGCTCCGGCTGTTTCGAATTTCGTGGCAGACGTTGCGTCAAACGCAGCGCAGAAGCTTGCTCTCAACCAGAGCATCGCGTGCGAGTACGAGACAGGCATCGTAAAGAAGCTTTCGACCATCACAGACCGCATCTTCAGGGGCGTTACCGAGCTTCAGGACACGGTTATTGCACTCCATGACGCCAAGGACGTCGTTACCGAATCAGAGATGATCCGCGACAAGGTCCTTCCGAAGATGTCAGAGCTGAGAGTTGCGTGCGACGAAGCCGAAACGCTTACCGCCAAGGACTACTGGCCTTTCCCGACTTACGCAGATATTCTCTTCAGCGTCCGCTGAAAAGCGCATTGGCGGCAGTCAATTTATAAAAGTAAATTTTTCCTAAAAGAAGGTGAAATTAATGCAAGCAGCAGAGATAACGAAATTAATCGGCGAGGAAGTTACCGCTCAAGTATTCGGTGTGTGGCTTCTCATCGGCGCGGCACTGGTCTTCTTTATGCAAGCCGGTTTTGCAATGGTTGAAACAGGTTTTACAAGAGCCAAGAACGCCGGCAACATAATCATGAAGAACCTGATGGACTTCTGTATCGG
>DBWH01000066.1 GCA_002308595.1 Mageeibacillus sp. UBA1243
GTACATTCGTACAGCATCGGATTTCTGCGCGAAAAAATAACTCGAAAATCGAAGGTTTAAGCAAGTCGGGGTCGCGCACGCAAAAATAGCTCAAAAATAAAGCTTATAGTTGAAGTGCTGTATCCCAAAGAGTACAATGTCAGCGGCAACAGCCAAATAACAGCCTTTTTCTGTTTCTGCACTAGAAAATAGCATACCGGTCCACCTTTATATTGCAAACATTAAGGGCAAGATAAATGAGAAGGAGATAAATAATGAAAACTGATAATAGAAGCAATCGGATAAAATCAAGAATGAGGCTAAGTGCCTTGGCTCTTGTAATAGTAGTTTTAGCGACTTGCCTGAGCTCCTGCAAACCAAAACTGAAGAATAATGATCCAAAGACAGTAAGGGGAACTGTGAGTCCATTGAACTGTGCGAGCTGTGAACGTAATTTATACCTCTGTGACGACACTCTGTTTGCGTATATTTCGCATACACTTTACGAGATAAATGGAGACGGTTCTTTTAAAAAAATCTTTTATACCTCAAGTGTTTCTACCGGCTTCTTCCTGGGAAACGGGTTTTTCTATTACATGCTTAATCAGGCTTCCAATCAAGAAGATTATGAAAACAATTGGAGCTTGAAGCGTTATGATTTGAAAACCGGAATAACGGAGAATGTTTTGTTAGAAACAGAGAAACCAGATTACTTTTTATCACGTGGTGATGCTGTGGTTTTTATAAATTTCCTTGACAATATCTATGGCAGCGTTACTGAAAAGGAGAATAATGTCGATATAGTCGTTGAGAAAGGTATCTATAATGAGGAAATAACGGTTGGAAAAAGAAAAGCGATGTTAGAATATGATGGGCATACCTCAATGGCAATAATAACAGAAGACGGCAGAAAAGAAATGATTCTTAATACTGATCCTTGTGCAGTATTACAGATATCTAATGACAAACTGCTTGTCAGTCGTATTTCGCCTCAGAGAGTTCATATATTTACTAAGGATTCTCTTGCGTTGGCCTGGGTTGTAGACTCAGAGGGTGAACTTCACGAATTAATCAATCCTGAAGGATATGCCTATTTTGCCGGAAACTACTGCAACGGTTATTACTACTGCTCGTTTTACAGATATAAAGAAGAACACAAGTTTTTCTCAGAAAAGTTTGACAACGACAAACTTGAAGGAACGTGGAAAGTTAACGTTGAAACTTTTGAACAAACGAAGATATCCGACAAAATATATGACGATATTTTTGTGATTGGCGATAAAGTTATAGGGGTTGACTCATCCCGGACATTTAGCATAATTAATAAAGGGTGACCGGAAAAGATGGGGCATGCGGCATGGAAATCAACCGCATGCCCCGTTTACTTTTGCAAATGACCTTAATACGACTTATGTGCGAATTTTGTTTGACTTATCGTCTTCACAAGGCTATAATACAAGATTTATCCCGATTAAAAAGTACTTGGGAGGAGGGACAATAATGGAACGTGTATATAATTTTTCTGCGGGACCGTCAGTTATTGCCGAGAGCGTGCTCAAGAAGGCGCAGGCAGAGCTTGTAAACTACGGTGACGCCGGAATGTCCGTTATGGAGATGAGTCACAGATCGCCGGTATATCAGGCTATCATAGATGAAACAGAGGCGCTTCTTCGCGAGGTGCTTTCCATCCCTGATGATTATGCGGTGCTCTTTCTTCAGGGCGGCGCTTCATCTCAATTCGCAATGATTCCTTTGAATCTCGCCAACGGCAGCGGCGCGATCGACCTCGTGCTCACAGGCCAATGGGCTTCAAAGGCAAATCAGGAAGCTTCTAAGTATTGTCAGGTTAACATTGTCGGCTCGAGCAAGGACAAGACGTTCAGCTACATCCCGAAACTCGACAAGAGCACGTTTAACCCTGACGCCGATTATTTCTACATCTGCTCAAATAACACGATTTACGGAACAAGGTTCGCCACGCTCCCTGAGTGCGGCAATGTGCCTCTCGTTGCCGATATGTCTTCGTGCATCCTCTCCGAAAAGATCGACGTTTCAAAGTACGGACTCATCTTCGCGGGCGCTCAGAAGAACATGGGACCTGCAGGTCTCACAGTCGTTATTATCCGCAAGGATCTTATCGGCAAGGCAAGAGACATCACTCCGACGATGTTCAACTACGAAATCCACGCAAACAACGGCTCGATGTACAACACACCGCCGACGTTCGCAATCTACATGTGCAAGCTCGTTCTCGAATGGCTGAAGAATGAGATTGGCGGTATCGAGGCTATGGAAGAGATCAACCACAAGAAAGCCGCGATCATGTACGATTATCTCGATTCGTCAAAAGTTTTCAAACCCACGGTAAGCGGCGCTGACCGTTCATACATGAATATCCCGTTCATCACCGGCAACGAAGACCTTGACAAGGCTTTCGTCAAGGCTGCGACAGCTGCAGGCTTTGTGAACCTCAAGGGCCACAGAAGCGTTGGCGGTATGAGAGCTTCAATCTACAACGCAATGCCTGTTGAGGGTGTTGAAAAGCTTGTGAAGTTCATGAAAGACTATGAGGTATCGCTATGAAGTATCAGATCAAGCTTATGAACAAGATCGCTCCGGAGGGAACAGGCGTTTTCCCGGCTGCGAATTATGATGTTTCAGAGGATATTGCACAGCCTGACGGTATCATGGTCAGATCCGCAAGCCTTCACGAAATGAATTTTGAGGACAATCTGCTCGCAATCGCAAGAGCGGGCGCAGGCGTAAACAACATCCCCGTAGAGCTCTGCTCCAAGAAAGGTATCGTTGTTTTCAACAGCCCCGGAGCAAACGCCAATGCGGTTAAGGAGCTCACAATCGCGGCACTTTTCCTCGCGTCAAGAGACATCTCCGGCGGTATTGCATGGGCTAAATCGCTTGCCGGCGACAGCGAGTGCGCAAAGCTTGTCGAAAAAGGCAAGTCACGCTTCGAGGGACCCGAGATTCAGGGCAAGACCCTTGGCGTTGTAGGCCTCGGTGCCATTGGCGTCATGGTTGCAAACGTTGCTCACGACCTCGGAATGGACGTTTACGGATACGATCCCTACCTCTCGGTAGACGCCGCATGGCATCTCTCACGCAAAATCCGCAGAGCCGATTCAATCGACGAAATCTGCGCGGTCAGCGACTACATCACGATTCACGTTCCGCTCAACCCGGCAACGAAAGGCTCCTTCAACGCAGACCTTTTCGCCAAGATGAAGGACGGCGTCAGGATCCTCAACCTCGCAAGGGGTGAAATCGTCAACTACGACGACCTCGGAGCAGCGCTTCTTTCCGGAAAAATAGCGAAATACGTCACCGACTTCCCGTCGCCTGAGGTTCTCGACATGACAAACACGGTCGCCATTCCTCACCTCGGAGCATCGACACCCGAGTCCGAAGTCAACTGCGCGCTCATGGCTGCAAGAGAGCTTAAGGACTACATCGAGTACGGTGTGATCAAGAACAGCGTCAACCTGCCCAACGTCGAGCCGCTGCCCGACTGCGCGGTCAGAATCTGCATCATCCACGAGAACGTTCCCAACATGATCTCGCACATCACGTCAATCCTCGGCGGTGAGAAGGTCAACATCGAGCACCTCACAAACCAGTCCAAGAAGGACATGGCTTACACGGTAATCGATACGGACTCCGTTGTGCCGGACGGACTTGTCGACAAGATTGCAGCCGTTGAAGGCGTAATCCGCGTTCGCACGATCAAGTCAAAGTAATTTTTAGATGTAAGACGGCCCGCCTTGACGATTTCAGGGGCGGGCCGTTTCTGTGTACGACGGGCATGCCGTC
>DBWH01000052.1:0-9077 GCA_002308595.1 Mageeibacillus sp. UBA1243
TTTCGTGAACAAACCCGATGATGTACGAAGGTACTTCGAGTGGTTTGTTCGCGGAAAGCAAGTCGCGAGTAATCGTCGCAAGACTCCTTGTTTATTTCATCTCTGTATATCTGCGACTTGCGCAAAGAGCTCAAAATCGCAGCTTAAGAGATGTACGAAGGTACTTCGAGGGTTTGAGCGCGCAAAGCAAGTCGCAAGTAATCGTCGCAAGACCCATTGTGTGCTTTTTGAAGCACAGTCGGTAATTATAGCTTCTCTTTCGCGACTTGCGTAAAGAGCCCATAATCTCGATTTTGGAGGAGGAATTATGGTTTCATGTAAAGACAGCCTTGACCCCAGGGCAATAGATTCGAAGAACAAGATAATTAAAGCGTACACGAAACTGTTGTCGCAAAAAGACAGGGATTACATTTCAATAAATGAGCTCTGCGAACTCAGCCATATTAACAGAACCACCTTCTACAGGCACTACAAATCCCTTTCGGATATTGAAGCCGACATAGAAAACACCGTTCTGGTAAAAATCAACGAGCTGTTTTTGAAGGCCAATTTTCAGGATTATATGACCGGGAGGGAGCAGTTTCTTGGCGATGTCTATAAGTTGATTACATCCGACATAGAGTTCTACTCAATGATTTTGCTGTCAAATCAAAAGATTGGTTTGCTTGAAAGAATCATTCGGGTTGTCAGGGATAGACTCAGGACGACCATGACCGCCAAGACTTCCATTTCGCCTGCTCAGATCGATCTGATTCTCACATTTGTCATTGCCGGGAGAATTGCCGTGTACAGGAAATGGATTCTTGACGGTTATATGCCGCCTGAAGAAGTGGTCTCAGAGACCCTCAGTAAAATATCTGCTTCCGGATTCGATAAGTTCCTGACCGGAAAATGCGATGAGGGAAATGAGTTCTGACTCATTTCAAATTGTTTGCGGGCACAAATTCACTGCTTTTCCAGCATTCCCATCCTGTCGAGCCAGTAGATCACATGCGAGGCGAAGCCGTGGCTGCAGCTTGCAACCGTGCTGTCGTGCTCCCAAAGAGTGCCGGTTTTTTCAGCCATGTAGTAGAAGTAGCCGTCAATATTGTCAAGTATCTCCTCATACCTGCCGTAGCGGTGGAGGATATCGAGCCTGAGGTAGTTGCCGATAAACGCATTGGCGAATGCAACCTCAGGGTATTTGTTGTTCTGCTTTCTCTTGGGTCCGAAGTCTTTGAGGAGAGTCTCCCAGAGCTCGGGGAAGGTTTCGGGGGTTGAAATTCCCGTGTGGAACGCGTAGTACTGGCAGCTTTCGGTACACTCGCCAAGGGGAACGAGCCTGCCGCCGACGCGAACCAGGTTGTCGCAGAAAAATCTGCCGTTGTAGGACTTTTCCCTGATCGTCTTTTCGAGCTCCTCGGCCTCTTTTACGAGCCCTTCGTCGCCGTAGAGGTTGGCGACAACGCGTTTCACCTTGGCGTAGAGCATGTTGCTGGGGAAGTTCACGTCCTGTACGAGCTCATTGGACCTCGACCACTCGACAAATACCCAGGATTCGAGCTTTTCGAGGAGACCGTCCTCGTTTTCGAAGCGTTTGAAGTACTGAAGGAGTTTGTAGACGCGGGATTTTGCCTTGTCGACAAGTTCGCGGTCGCCCGACCTTTCGAGGTATTCTTCGAGTTCGACGACAAACCACATTGCCCAGTTGGGAATGAAGGTGCAGTCGTAGTGGTCGGCCGGGTAGCACATAGGGAGCATGCCCTCGGGGAGGCACTTGAACGAATCCGGGAGCAGGAAGTTTTCGAGGAAGTTGCGCTCAACCATCGTCTTTCCGGTGAGGGTGTGTTCGACGCGCGACGTGAAGAAGCTGTCGCAGAGCCAGCCCGCCCTCTCCCTTGACGGGCAGTCCATGTAAATGTCATACGTGTTCTCACGGAAAGTTTCGACTGCGGCGTCAAAAACCGCCTTCATTCGAGGGTTGTCCGTTTTGATGTCAGCGCCCGGTTTCGGGAATCCGACGCGCATTATATGGAGCTCTGAGACCTTGGCGGAAGAGCCTATCACCGCGATTTTTATGTATTTGAAAAGGTACGGTTCAAAGGTCAGAAGCTCGCTCGTACCCGCCGGGAGGTCCCAGATAACGAGAGCCGAAGTCCCGAGCCTGAGAAAGTTCACGTCGCCGTTTTCCCCTAAAAGTTCGTCAAACATCGCAAAAACACGGCAAGCCTTCGCGCACTCAATCCTGACACCGATGACACCGCAAAGGTTCCTCTCCATCTCAAAAACCGCAAACCCGTTTTCTTCGATTCCGGCTGAATTGCCGGGTCTCCTGTCAAGGGATTTTGTCTCGTATGTCAGCTTCTGTGCCTCCCACGCGCCGCAGATTTCAAGCTCGTCAGGCTTAAAGCCCTTCAATTTTTCCGAAATTGCCGTTATCGATCTGTCCGAGAAAGGCTCAAAGCTGCCGTCCGTGCCGCACCTGCCGCTCGCGACAACAAACTTTGCGTCCTCGCGTTCGTTTTTGTAAAGATCTATGCCGCGCTCGATGAAAACGTCCCTGTTTTCCGAAAGTGCAAGCTTCGGGGCATCTGCCGCCAATGTTTTTCTCAGATCATAGACCTCGGTGAAGTTTCGCTGGAAGGAGTACCTTGGCGTCTTCTGAACGCGCTCAGTGTAAAGTCTCACGGAAAATCCGCACTCTTCCGGCGAAGTCGCGGCGATTACCTTGCCGGAGTCGATTATCTCGGCGCATACGAAAGGCGGCTCGTCAATGTACTGAAACGAGTTGTTGTTGTAGCCTGCGACGATGATCTTTACGTCGCACCTGCCCTCCGGCAGCGGAACCTCGTCAACCCTTGCAAAGCCGTGACCTGTCCTTGCCGGTCCCATGTTGTAAAGGTCGCCGCCGATGAAAAGCTGGTAGCAGCTTGCCGCAGCAATCCTGAGCAGTCCGTTTCTAAGCTCCGCGCTCTTTTCGAGCACCAGGCTTATGTTCATCTCGTTCATATAATCCGCGGCCCATACCGGCTGAGCCGCCTCAAAGTCAACTTTTTTGCTTAGCATAAGATTCCTCCGTCAGTGTTTTCTGTTCTTTTTCATCCTGATACCGGCGTTGACCTTTTCGACGGATTCACGAATATATTCCGGAAGGCTCCTGATTTTTTCCGAAAAAGGTCTGAAAAAGCTTGTTTTTTTGTGCAGGCCGTCCTCCACCGTCTTGATGTGGGTCTTGAGCGCCTCGTAGACGACAACGACCTTCTCTTTCTTTGCGAAGGCCCGTATCCTTGCCACAAGTTTCGCGGAGTGAACGGCGTCGATGATGAACACGCCAAAGAACAGTCCGATCACAAACGAAAACGCAAGATTCTCGGAGAGCCATTTGAGCGCGGCGAGCACATTGGCGTGTATGAGATAGAGGTAGAGCGCGCAGATAAGGCCCCACGCGAGCGAAAATTTAGGGCAGATGAGGCCCATGACGTTGCCCCACTGGTTCCTGTAGTCCCAGTACCTCACCTTGAGCCACTTGAGAGCGACGAGGCCCGCGAAAAACTCGACAACGGTCATGCTCACAGCCATGATGAGAAGCAGTATAAGTTTCTGCCACCAGCTTTGCATAAGACCTGTGTCCGTTCCGAGCACCGCCAATGCATAAAGCACACAAAGCCCGGTTCCGTAAAGCGGGAGGTAAGGTCCCACACAGAAACCGGGATTTATCCATTTCCGTTCCGGGTTGGCGCCTGAAAAGAATCTTCTGAAGAAGAGTTCAAGCACCCAGCCCAAAACGGAACCTATGAAGAACAAATACGCAAAGGTAAGGAAAATGTTCATCGCATATTATTCTGATTTGGCGGCAATGAGATTGCCGACGGTTGTTCTCAGCCTGTTGAAGAGCTCCGTGTCGGTCTTGTAGCTTCCGAGCGAAACCGTGAGCTGCTTGATGATGAGGTCCGAAGTGCCCTCGCCGTAGAGCTCGTCCAGGATCGTGAAGTAGTCGTAATCGTCAACGCCGTCGCGGATCGATTCAAGCCTCAGTGACCCGATCGGTCCCGGATAGCCGTCGCTTCCGTACTTTTCAATGTACTCGGGAAGTCCTCCGCCCTGATAGATGAGAACACCGTTGCCGTACGTGTCAACAACCGTTCCCGCAGCTGCATGCTCATACTTTTTGGTCCATTCTTTCGGGTCGCCCCAATCGTTGCACATGTAGTACAGGAACCCGTCAACGTCATAGAGCTTCTGCTGCCAGAAGAGCAGTCTGTGCATGATTGACTCGTCACTTATCGAAAGAGTGATCTCCGGGTTGTGCGGGAATCTTGTGATGTACCACCAGACCTCGTCACCGTTTTCCTTGGCGGCTGCCATTCTGTCCTTGAACGTTCCGAACTTCTTCTCCATGCTCGTGCCGTAGAAGTTGGTGTAGAGCTTGCTGTTGTAGGCCTTGTCGACCTGCGTGTTAAAGAAGTAGGTCTTGCCGCACCAGGCGTTGACGTCTTTTTCAAGATACTTGAAGTAGTCGGTGTTCGTATTCAGGAGCGTGTTGTAGTGGATCGGAATAATCAGCTTGTGGTCGCCGAAGATCTCCGTGTAAATGCTGTTGTAGTAGATGATTTTGTCAAGAACCGTCTTGGACAGCGGCTCGTCTCCCTCGTTCGGGTAGAAATATGCCTTGTCGAGCCACTCCTGCTTCTGGGAAACCATGTCATAGGCGGCCTGCACGTATGCTCTCAGGTATGTCTCGTTCGACGTCGCCTCGGGATGCATCTTCCAGCAGAGCGTGAACGCGTTCATTCGCGGATCGTCAAGGTACTGCTTGACTCTCTGATCCCAGAACTGACCGCGCTTTGCATAGGGAAGCGTGTAGCAGTTGACCCGGTTCTCAAGGAGATATTCGTAGTAGAGCGCATAGAGGTCGTCCTCAAGGCCGTCCTGTGTAGTGCCTTCTCTGTTGGCGCCAACGATGACAGCCCACTCATTAAGATCCGTCAGGGTCTTGCAGTTTGACGCCACGGGCAGCGTGAAGTTCCAGACGTAGGCGTACACGTTGGCTTTTTTAATCTCGTTGCCGTTTTTGTCTTTCACGACAACCGTCGCGGAGTACTGGCCCGCCGGTGTCGATGCCTTTGATTTCACCTTGATGATGAACATCTGGCTCTTGTTTGCTTTGAGCGTAAACTCGTGTTCGAGGACCGGTATCGGATCGGCAACGGTCTTGCCCTCAACATCGTCAAAGTACCAGCCGTAGCATATTTCCTTTTCGAGGATATTGCCGTTTTTATCCTTAAAATCGGAAACTTCGAGCGTCAGGTCCTTCATCTCGGTCTTCGACGCGAGCATCAGGTGGCAGCCCTCGATCTCATTCTTGGCGAGAAGAATCTGGTACGAATTGCGCCCGTTCGAGGTGATCTCCTCGGCGGGGGTGTTGTAGTAGGAGTGGTCAAACCAGAGAATCAGGTTTGCATCCTCGTGGGCCGCGGCGACGGGGTTGTTCGATATTTCAGGCACCCGGTTTACGGCTCCCGAGAGAAGGCTCGCCGCGCGGACGGAATCCTCGTACGAAAGTCTGTTCGGGTCCTTGCCCCAGTCTGTCACGCCCTCGGGAAGCGTCGGAACCGGCGTCGGCGTAGGTGTAGGCGTCGGAGTCGGTGTAGCCGTCGGAGTCGGGGTAGGCGTGGGTGTGGGTGTCGCTGTGGGCGTCGGGGTTGCCGTGGGAGTTGCGGTCGGCGTTGCCGTCGGAGTCGGAGTTCCCGCAGGTGTTTCGGTCGGATTTTCGGTCACTTCCGGTGTGGGTGTTCCCGCATCCGTTCCGGCCGGGGTATCCGTCGGGGCTGCAGTCTCTGTTCCCGCGGTCTCTTCGGGGGTCTGTTCCGGCGACGCTGCCTCGGGTGTGTCCGTGGGGATATCCGTCGGCGGTTCCTGCGTCGGATTTTCAACTTCGGTTGCCTGTTCGGTCGGCGCAGCAGTCGGGTCGGCCGGGTTGTCGTTTCCGCCGCATGCGCACAAGGCAGCGATCATCGCTGTCATGATTACCGCCAATAACAAAAGCTTGCTTCTTTTCATAGTACCTCTTGATTCCGAGCTTTCACTCTGACTTAACGTCATTTTTTGAAAGTTTTCTTTATCGTATTTTCCGGGTGTTTTTATTTTTCCGGTTTGGTCTTCCGGTTATTTCAGGATGCGAGAATTGCAAAAAGCTCGCGCATCAGGCTGTCCCTGTGTATGAAAGTGGCCCTCCTTACGGGGTGCCTTCTCACGTCGTGGCTGTAGTGGAAATCGTACTGCGGGATCGGCGAAGGTACGACCTCGGTGAACATGAAACGGTCGTTGTCGTTAAGGAGCCACGCGACCGCGGTCACATCCCAGATGATGCGGCTCCAGATGAGGCCCTTGGCGTATTCGTCGGCAGCTTCGCAGGTGTGCTTCACGAGGTAGTCGCAGAGCGGATTTTTGCCCTCAAGCCAGTACTTCAGCTCGGGACCGCTTGTGTAGAAAGTCGACGCAACGCCCATGCACGGGAGCTGGACAAACGGACAGCCGCAGCCCATCACGACTCTCGCAGCCGCAACGTCCTGCATCATGTTGAACTCATTGGTGTCAAACCACTGCTCGCTGTGACCGCCAAGCCACACGACAACGATATTCTCCTTAATCTCAGGCTTCTTTATGAGTGCGGATGCGACGTTGGTTATTGCACCGATTGCAACAACGTAAAGCGGCTTCTCGGGGCTGTGCTCACCGGCAAGCCTTATGAGTTCATCCGCAGCGGGGCTCTCAACGGGCGTTTTTTCGTCCTTGAGGTAAGTCCTCGAGCCTTCGAAAGTGACTTTTTTGAGCTCGCTCTTTCCCATGAGGTCAAGCAGATTCAGAATCTCGTTGTACGAGCGCACCATGCCGTCCTCAGGCGAGGTGGAGTTTGAGTTAAAGAACGGGGCCGCAAGCAGCGCTTTCACGTTGCACTTGGGGTGTTTGACCATCAGCGAAAGCGCGAACTGGTCGTCAATCTCGTTATACGTGTCCGTGTCAAGCACGCAGTCGACAACGCCCTGCGGCACGCTGAGATTCTTCATATACTGTTCATGGGTCATAAATATTTAGCTCCTCTTTCGACGCCGGCAAGCCCTTTAAAGCGCACACCGGGCGGGGCACGTTTTTCGCGCCCTGTTTTCGGCTTTAATGTTACACTCTGAGAGCCAAAAATTCAAGGTGTCATGAGCCTTGCCGCGGGCACCGCCCGCCAAAACCATTTGTTTATTGTTTTAGCCTTGACAACCATAATAAAAAGGTGTAGAATACCTCATGTGAAGGGCTGGTCGAAAGACCCTGGTCCACCGAATGGCGGGGAATTACCTCGCTTTTTTTATGGAGTACAACTATGGCAAAGAATCTGAGCGTTTTTATAGACGAATCAGGAGATTTCGGAGAATTTGATCCGCATTCTCCCTTTTACATCGTCTCAATGGTGCTTCACGATCAATCGGAAGACATATCGGATTACTTGTCTAATTTTTGCCACCATATATCAGAATTGGGCTTTTCAAATCATGCAATCCACACCGCTCCTTTGATAAGAAAAGACGTCTCTGAATACGAAAATCTTTCAAGAGAAGAAAGAAGAAAACTGTTTAATTCGTTATTTCATTTAGCAAGAAGACTTCCGATTCGGTTTCTTTCAGTTACAGTAAGTAAAATTACATCAACTGATGAAATCGAGCTAACTTATCGGATTACAAAGGAACTGAAAAAGACGCTTACCGCCAAAAATAATTATTTCAGCGATTTTGACAAGATTATCGTTTATTACGATAACGGGCAGGTACAACTTACTAAAATAATAACTGCGATTTTTAGTGTCCTGTTTGAAAACGTAGAAATGAGAAAAGTTCGTCCTGTGGATTATACGCTGTTTCAGGTTGCAGATCTCATATGTACTGTTGAGCTCGCAGAAGCTAAAAGTCGTTCCTGTGGCCTTTCAAAATCAGAGAATGATTTTTATATGGGAGTTCAAAGTTTCAGGAAGAATATTTACAAACATATACAGAAAAAATTGCTTTAAATAGGATTTGAGTGTTTATCCTTAAGCCTCCTTTTTCAAATGCTTCTCTGCCGTATGTTACTATCACTTTCAATACGACATGAACGTTGTATTTCGAAATAATCGCCCCGCCGCCGTCCCGGGCCAATTTAATTGACAAAACGGTTTTTTTGTATTATCATTTCAGCATGACCAAACGTCACAATAAAATATAAAGGAGTCAGCGACATGAAAAATCTCAAGTCCATTATTCCAATTATATTGGTTATTCTCGCGGAACTTGCCATCGGAATCGTCCTTCTGATTTCACCGCTTCAGTTCACGCAGGGTATCCTCATCACCTTCGGAATAGTCCTCATCGTAGTTGCACTGTTCCTCATCATCAAATTCATCATCCTTAAAAAGAAACAGGAGGAAGCAAGCGTCATTCCTGTGATAATCGCCGTGGTTGCATTGGCGGTAGGTATCTTCACCTCCTGCTTCAGCGGCTTCATCATGTCCACACTCGCCAAATTCATCATGATCACCTACGGTATCATCATGATCATCAGCGGTATCCTGAAACTCAACTTCTACGTTGACGCCAAGCGCGAAGGGTACATCTTCTCGGTGTTTGTGATCATTTCGGCAATTTTCACGATTCTTTTCGGTATCGTTGTCTGCGTCCTCGCGTTCCTCCTCACCGGAGCATCGATCGCAAAAATTCTTGCGTACACGGCGGCAATCGGACTCGTCGTCGAAGCTGCATTCGATATTTTCACGCTCGTGAAGACGTTCATTGAACACAAAAAAGCCTAATCCAAAAACTATGCCACAATAAAAGGAGCAGCGCCGGCGGATGCCGGCGCGACCCGGGGCGCCCGAGCAGTCGGGCGCTTTTCTTATGCCCGGGGCGCCGGAGGCGCCCTGCCCGCAGCTTGGCTGAGGCTTGAAATTGCCTTGGCGGCAGGGCCTTGTCCATTGACAAAAGGGGCTTTTGGGGATAGAATCGGGTTCAGGTTATTGGCTTTAAAGGGGCCTGCTGCGGCTCCGCGGGACAATAGAAGAACGCGCGGTCCATTGGCGG
>DBWH01000052.1:9122-45994 GCA_002308595.1 Mageeibacillus sp. UBA1243
TTTGATAAACGGACCGTCGTCATCCTTGCGCTGACGTTTTTCATCACGCTTTCCGTCTTACTCGGAATTGCCTGCGGGATGCTTTTCGGCGAGCTGCACCGCATTCAGACCCAGCGCAACATGCCTTCGAAATCCATCACGATTGAGGAGAAAAGCATTGCCGACATCATCAACTACATCGAGGCGCTGAAGGACTCGGCAAGCGTAATCGAGCGCGGCGAGGACTACAAAGCCAACGTCATCAACGCGTACCTTGCCGGCACGGGCGACCCCTATGCGCACTACTACACCCCCGAGGAGTGGAAGGAAGAGACCGCTGAGGACCAGGGCAACAGCTATGGCATTGGCGTCATCGTCGGCTGGACCGGCAACGGCATCGTCATCTCCCGCGTCATGAGCGACTCACCGGCGGCCAGAGCGGGCATCAAGATTGGCGATATTATGACAGGCGTCAACGGAACAGATTTTGACGGGTTGACCTACGACGAAGCGCTCGCAATCTGCCGCGGCAAAAAGGGCGACGAAAGAAATTTTGTCATCGACCGCCAAGGCGAAACAATCAACATCTCCGTCATCTGCGACGACTACACGGTCGACAGCGTTTTTGCATCCGTCAAGGAGTACAACGGCACCAAAATCGGTGTCATCGAAATAACCCAGTTCATCTACCCCACCCCCAACGAGATCAGGGAAGCGGTCAACTACTGCATGAGCGAGAACTGCACGGGCATCATTTTTGACATGCGCGGAAACCCCGGCGGCCTGCTCGATTCCGTCTGCGGCTCGCTTGACGTCCTTCTCCCCGAAGGCCCCGTCATCCGCATCACCACCAAGGGCAGCACCGAAGAGCAAATCCAAACCTCCGACGCTGCCTACATCACCGACCTCCCCTTCGTCATCCTTGCCGATCAGCACACGGCAAGCGCCGGCGAGCTCTTCACAGCCTGCATTCGCGACTTTGAACGCGCCAAGATCATTGGCGTCACCACATACGGCAAGGGCTGCGGTCAGACCCCCTACGCTCTCATCGACGGCGGCTACGTCAAGTTCACCACCTTCTACTACGCGCCCCCCGTCTCCGACAACTACGACGGCATCGGCATCATCCCCGACATCGAGGTCCAGCTCCCCGAGGAATACCGCAACGTCAACCTCGCCCTTGTCCCCGAGGACCAAGACACGCAAATGATCGCTGCGCTCGACTTCCTCACGCAGAACTAACCAATGCTCCAAGCTGCACCCCCCGCGGCCGGCGTCCCTGCCGGCCGCTTTTTTTGCCGCCTGCACTTTTTTTGAAAATCTCTCGATTTTTTCGAATTATTTTATTTCCGACCATTGACGGATTATTGAAAATATTGTTCAATTAGAACGCTACGAAGTGTCTTTGGGAATACAGTGCGGGGAGATCGTTTTACAGTGAAAATTCGCTTTTTCGGGAGGATTATCATAATTCCTCCTTGGCTTAAGTACACCTTCATTGGCGTTGTCTTCGTTGCGCTTTCGGTTACGGGTTTTCTCATTACGAAGCAGGCGAAGTCGGGTGTTGTCAGTAAGAGCGCTGATTCGGAGCAGAACGGGCCTGTGGTGAGGGAGACCTTTACGCAGTCGCCTGTGCCTGTGCCGACTGAGACTCCGGAGCCTTTGATGATAACGGTATATATTGTCGGTGCGATTGAAAAGTCAGATGTTTACGACATTCCTGCGGGAAGTATTTTGAATGATCTGGTGCGGATTGCCGGCGGGTTTTCGGAGGATGCGGACAGGGAGGCGATAAATCTCGCGTCTGAGCTTTCGAATGGTATGATGGTCCGGATTCCGTTTATTGGCGATAAGGACAAGCGTTGGATTATGGATGAAGGTACTGGGGGTTCATCGCAGAGTATTGCTAATGGCGGACTTGTGAACATTAATACGGCGGGGGTCGCGGAGCTTTGCACGCTGCCCGGGGTCGGCGAGAGTACGGCGCTTAAGATCATCAGCTACAGGACCGAGAACGGGGCTTTTTCCGACATTACGGATATTATGAAGGTTGGGGGGATAAAGAGCGCCAGGTTTAACGAGATTAAGGGGTATATTACTGTAGGTTGATTTGGCGGCCGGGTTTGGTTGCTTTGGGGTTTTATCTCAGGCTTTTAAACTCAAGCTCAAGTATCACTTCGGTTATTTCTCTTGAAGTCTCTTTTCCTGTCGGTTCGGAGAGTGTGCATACGTCGGCGCGGATGACTTTTGCGAGGCGGTTTGCATACCTTTCGGTCGGGACGCTCACTGTTTTTACGTTTGACAGTTTTCCCGCCCGTTTCCTGAAGACATCTTCCGTAGCAATCCCCTGCGGGAGGACGTTTACTCTTGCAAAGCCGAATTCTTCTTTAAGGCTTTTTGCGTTCGCGCGGTTCTGCCCG
The DNA here is from genome assembly GCA_002308595.1 of Mageeibacillus sp. UBA1243. GTDB lineage: Bacteria > Bacillota > Clostridia > UBA1212 > UBA1212 > UBA1212. The sequence goes on from DBWH01000052.1 coordinate 11,522, forward strand.
AGCGCATCGGAAAAGTATATAGGATCCGTCAGGATTGTCAGAGCTGAGAGCGGCCTGCCGCTTTTGTCTGTGACTTCTTTAAGCGAGTCCTTCATGGCGCAGGCCGCGTCATATGACCTCACAAGCTGGCCGAAAGCTTCGTGGTAGGGGCCGCCCCTAACTTCGCTTTCGCTTCCGTCTCTTGTGATTGAGTCTGTGGACTGAAGGCCTATTCTTGCGACCGAAATACCGTTTTCGTCATAAATCTCGCAAAGCTTTGAACAGAGTCTGACTGCGGCTTCGGTTGACATTGGCGTGTATGTGCCCGCCTCAAAATCTCTGCAGAGCTTTGTGTTTTTGACAACTATTGTCGGGTAGATTCTTACAAAGTCTGGGCCGAGTTTTGCGATTTCGCGCGCGGTGCGGATATCGCTCTCCTCTGTCGCGCCCGGAAGACCCGTCATGGTCTGAAGGCCGAGCACGAAGCCGTTTTCTTTGAGAAGTTTTGACGCGGCTTTGGTGTCGTTTGCGGTGTGCCCTCTTTCGGACATCGCCAATACGTTTTCGTCCATCGATTGGGCGCCGAGCTCGACAATCTTAACCGAGTACTTTTTGAGCCTTTCGACGGTTTCATTGTCGATTGCATCCGGCCTTGTCGATATGCGTATGACGTCAACAAACCCGCCGTTTTTCTTGAGGAACGGCGCGGCGGCTTTGAGGTAATGCTCCTGGTCCTCAGGTTTGATTGCCGTGAAACTGCCTCCGAAGAACGCGATTTCGACCTCGTCATACCTTGGCGCTTCTTCTTTGAAGCCCTCGATTTTGGACGCAATCTCGCTTTCTCCGGGTAGAGTTTTGCTCCCGCTTATTATCTTCTGATTGCAAAAGCAGCAATCGTGAGGGCACCCCGCGTGAGGCACGAAAACCGGTATAACTAAAATCATTTCTGCGAATTTGGGAAGCAGGGCGCCCGGGCTCCTGCCGGGCGCCCTGCGCCGTCAATCAAACTGATATATGTCTTTCGGCAACTCTTCCGCGTTTATCCACGCGTCATCTCTGCGTCATTCCTGTCTGAGCTTCTCGGGGGACTCGCACCAGGGTGAGTCGAGGGAGTCTCTTGTGTTGCAGGGAGCCGCCCATCTGACTGCGTTCTTGAGGATAGTTTGAATGTTCGGGTTGTAATACGTGGGATGTTCTTCGTGGCCGGGCTGGAAGTAGAAGATCTTGCCGTAGCCTCTTCTGAACGTGCAGCCGCTGCGGAAAACCTCTCCGCCTTTGAACCAGCCGAGGAAAATGATATCTTCCGGAATCGGTATGTCAAAGTACTCGCCGTACATTTCTTCATGTTCGAGTTCAAAGTACGGGCCGATGCCCTTGGCGATAGGATGTGAGGGGTTCACGTTCCAGACTCTCTCGCGGTCGTTGTCGCGCCATCTCAAACCGCACGAAGTGCCCATGAGCATTGTGAACGGCTTGCTGAGGTGCGCCGAGTGAAGAGCTATGAATCCCATTCCCTTGAGCACGCGCTCCTTGACTTTAGCGGCAACTTCATCGGGGATCTCGTGGTGCTTAACGTGCGCCCACCAGATAAGGACGTCGGTTGAATTCAGTATTTCATCGGAGAGACCGAATTCCGGGTCGGTCATCGTAACCGTTCTGACCTCGATGTCTTTTTCCTCTGAAAGGAACTTGGCGATTGCTCCGTGGATGCCGTCAGGATAGATTTTTCTGACTTCCTGGTTGATTGTCTCATGGAAAAACTCGTTCCAAACCGTAACTCTAAGCATGTCGAAACCTCCTCATTTTCTCCGCCTGAAACAGGCACAGTGCCCCTATCGACAAAATGATTCAAAACTCATATTTTGTTCGGAAACCGCCCTAAAACAGCTTCCTTTTTATGCAAAAACCCGTTTTTATCAGGTTTTTTCTTTCAGCATTTCGATAAAGGCGCCTGCCGCGGCCTGTTCGGCCTCTTTCTTGCTGCCGCCCTTTCCGGTGGCAAAGAAGGTATCGCCAAGCTTTTCGGAAGTCACCTTGGCGGTATAGACGCGCAGATGGTCAGGGCCGTCCTCGCCGATGATTTCGTAGCATGCCCTGTCGCCTTTTTCGGCAAGGAGCTCCTGCAGACTCGATTTGTAGTCATGCACGATGATATCGCTGCTTCTTTCCGAAATCAGCTTTATAAAGAAAGGAAGCATGACCCGTTTTGCGGCCTCGTATCCCCCGTCAACGAAGACGGCCGCCGCAATACTTTCCATTGCGTCCGCAAGGATCGAAGGCTTCAGTCTGCCTCCCGACTTAAACTCGCCGACACCAAGTTTTATCGCGTCGGGAATGCCAAGATTAACCGCAAGCTCCGAAAGAGTCTCCTCGCAAACGACCGAGGCGCGGATTCTTGACATTTTTCCCTCAGGCAGTTCCGGAAAACGCTCGTAAAGGTAGGATGCGACAATCAGTCCCACAACGGCATCGCCTACAAATTCGAGTCTTTCGTTGCTGCGGAGATGCGCATTGGCGGTATACTTTTCGTGAGCATAGGACGTGTGTCTGAGAGCGTTTTTCAGCAATCCGATGTCTTTAAATATATATCCAAGTTTCTCTTGGAGCTCTTCTGCTCTAAAAGACATTTTTAAAGATTAATCGTTGCTCTTGTGGGCCTCGACATAGCTGACAATATCGCTGACTGTGTTGATTTTCTCAGCATCCTCGTCAGGAATCTCAATGCCGAACTTCTCTTCAAGAGCCATAACCAGCTCAACAACGTCAAGCGAATCAGCTCCGAGGTCGTCAATGATCGAAGTCTCGGGGGTGATCTTCTCGGGTTCAGCGGAAAGCTGATCTGCTATAATTGCTTTTATCTGTTCAAACATCTTTGTTTCCTCCGTTTAATCAATCAGAAGTCTGAAACGTCGCCATTTCCACCTTCAGTTGATCTATCATTTTAGCTTCGGCAATCTTTTTTGCCTTCAAAAGTACAAATTTAATGGTTCTCGCCTTGGAACTTCCGTGGCTCTTAATGAGAAGTCCGTCAACGCCAAGGAGCGGAGCACCGCCAAGAACATCCGTGTCAAGCTTTCTCTTAAGCCCCATCAGTCTCTTTCTCATGAAAAGCGCACCGAGTTTCGACATTGTCGTCCCTCTCATAACGCTCTTAATCTCACCGAAGAAAAAGTCCGAAGAGCCCTCGATAAGCTTCAGCATAACGTTGCCGGTAAACCCGTCAGTCACGAGCACGTCGGTGATGTCGTTGAAAAAGTCTCTCGTCTCGACATTGCCAATGTAATTGAGCGACGTCTGCTTGAGAAGCGCATTGGCTTCTTTCACGTCAACGCTTCCTTTTTTCTCCTCAACACCGATGTTAACAAGCCCTACCCTCGGATTTTCAATTCCGTCCGCAGCCTTCACATAGGCACTGCCAAGGTAAGCAAACTGAACGTAGTTTATCGGTTTGATATTTGTATTAAATCCGGAATCCAGGAGAAGCACGTGCCCCCTCTTGGTGGGAACGGCGCTTGCAACCGCAGGCCTGTCCACGCCCGGAAGTTTCTTCAAAATCATGACTGCACCGGCAAGAAGAGCGCCGCTGTTTCCGGCAGACACAAAGCAGTCGACCTGTTTGTCGCGCAGAAGCTCAAAGCCGACCACCATCGACGAATCCTTCTTCTGCTTAACCGCCCTTGTCGGCACGTCGTCATTGTCAATTATCTCAGTTGTATGTCTGATGGATATGCGATTCCCGTCATACCCCTCTTTTTCGAGCACGTCCTTAATTGCTTTTTCGTCGCCAATAAGAAGCACGTCAAAGCCTTCTGCTTCGCGTACGGCAAGAATTGCACCTTTAACTATTTCAACCGGAGCTTCATCTCCGCCCATGGCGTCAAGAGCAATGATCATAAAAATCTCCTGTGTGCCTCAAGTTTACTTGAAAACTTCAGCATTCTTAACGAAGTACTCAATTCCGGAAACAATCGTCATTACAACTGCAAGGCACATCACAACATGACCTGCAATTGTGATCCAATAATTGAGCGGGGACCAGATAAGTCCCAGAACCTTTGCCGAAAGAAGAGTCGTAAGCGATGTTGTCTGAAGAGTGGTCTTGATCTTTCCGAGTTTTCCCGCGGCAATAACTTTTCCTTTTACGGCCGCAATCTGTCTGAGACCCGAAACCGCAAACTCACGGATGAGTATAATCATCGAAGGCCAAACGTAGAACGGCCATTCTGCGCAGAAGCAAAGTAGCGCCGCCGTAACGAGCAGCTTATCGGCAATCGGATCAAGGAACTTGCCAAGGTCCGTCACCTCGTTGCGTTTTCTTGCAAGCTTGCCGTCCCAGATATCTGTCAGCTCAGCCACAACGAAAAACACGAGGGCAGCTATGATTCTGACATAATGAAGCCACGTCGGGAACGTTTCCTGATACGGAAGCGGGAACGCAGCGATCATAAAAAACGGTATCAAGAATATTCTTGAAAGCGTCAACTTATTAGAAAGAGTCAAAAAGACACCCCCTTTTTTGTCTGCAAACAGCGTGCCTCCAAAAAGACACAGCTTGTAATATAAAACAAATCTGTGCTTATGTCAATCGGAATCGGCACATTCCTCACCCGTCACATCGTATTCCTCGGCAAGAAGCACCTTCACATTTAACACATCGCCAATGGAATGTTCATCTTTCGCGACGAAATAGACATTTCCGTCCTCTTCCGGAGCCTCCATACACGACCTTCCGACATAGAAGATTCCGTCGTCCGAAACCGAGTCGATTATCACCGGAAACACCTTTCCGACCCTGCTGTTGTTAAACTCGCGCGACACGTTCTGCTGCACTGCCATGAGCTCCTTGAAGCGTCTTTTCTTTGTCGCCGCATGAACCTGGTTTTTCATTTTGGCGGCAGGAGTTCCGTCCTCTCTTGAATACATGAACACGCCGACGCGCTCAAGTTTTGCTTCCTTCAGGAACTCCAGAAGTTCCCTGTGCTCGTCCTCAGTCTCTCCCGGAAAACCCGTAATAAGAGACGTTCTTATAACGCATCCCGGTATCCTTCTTCTCAGTTCCTTTATAACGTCCCTATAGAGCTTTCCGTTCCCGCGCCTGTTCATGCGTTTGAGAACTCCGTCGCTTATGTGCTGGAGCGGTATGTCAAAATACGGTACAACCTTGCTGCACCCGCTTATCGCATCCAGAATCTCTTCCGTTATCTCGTCGGGGTAAAGGTACAGAATCCTGATGAACCTGATGCCTTCGATTTTGTCAAGCTCCGCCAAAAGGTCCGGAAGGAGCGGTCTTCCCGAAATATCCGTTCCGTACATGGTCGTGTCCTGCGCCACGACCACAATCTCTTTAACGCCCTGACCGGCAAGTCTCTTTGCCTCATCAACAAGCTTTTCGACCGGCCTGCTCCTGTAAACGCCTCTAATCGCCGGAATCGCGCAGTACGTGCACCTGTTCGAGCACCCCTCGGCAATCTTAAGATACGCATAGCTCTTCGGCGTCGTAAGCACCCTCTCCCCGTCAAGGTAGGAAAGGTCCGTGACCTCGCTGTCATCGTAGTAACAAAGCGTTCTGCTGTTTTCTGCGGCTTTTCTGTTCTCCGGATTGTCGCTCTTCACAACTTTGCCCTTCGTCTCAATGCTCTTTATCGCCTCGCAGACGTTTGAATAACCGTACGAACCGACAACTGCATCAGCTTCCGGAATGAACTCGGCAATATCCTTGCCGTATCTCTGGGCAAGGCACCCCGCAACAACAATACCCCTAAGCTTTCCGGTCTTCTTAAGCTCCGCAACCTCAAGGATCGTATTGATAGCCTCCTGTTTGGAGCTCTCAATAAATCCGCAAGTGTTCACAACGACAATATCCGCGTCTCCGCTGTCGCCCGTCACCTCATAGCCGGCATTTTTGATAAGCCCGAGCATAATCTCCGAATCCACCCTGTTTTTTGCGCATCCGAGTGAGATCATCCCGACTTTAAGGGTCTGCTTATTCTTTTCGCCGTTACTGCTTTTTTTGATTTCTTTAGTCATAAATCCGGTTCGCGCCCGGCATTTTCATCCGGGCGCACATTTTAATTCTCTCCGAAAATATCGCCAAGCACATCCATCACGAGTCCCTGTCTGAAACCCTTGCCAAGGAGATACCTTGCGATTTTCTCGTATCCGTCTCCGTTTTTTGCCTTCTTTTCGGCAATTTCTCTTGCAATCGGCTCATCGTCCGTGAAGAACTTTTCAACCGCCTCACACGCGATCTCATCGCCAATGCCTTTTGCCGCAAGCTCGCGCACGACAAGGTTTCTCGAAGACTTTCCCTTATCGGCCTTTTCGCAGGCATACTTTTCGGCATAAAGCCTGTCGTCGATTTCGCCCTCTGAAGTCAGTTCTTCTATCGCCTCGTCAACAATATCCTCCGAAAAGCCTTTTGAGAGCATTTTCATTCTGACGAGCGCCGAAGGCTTCGGGGAAGCTTTTACAAGCGAGAGCGACATCGCTCTGCACCTGTTGTAGTTCACCTCGTGGATGAGCTCCGAATAGGTCCGCCTGTTCTCTTCCTCGGTCGCAAAAAGGTCATACTTGAAGTATTCCTCCGCGCCGAACACACCGGAAGAACCGTTCGCGAAAGTCACCGTATACGTCCCGTCGTCATTCTTTTCATGGCTTACGGCAACATACCTGTCATCGCTTTCACAAAAGCTCCTGGAGAGAGGTTCCCTTACCATCGCACGCCCCCGTCAAGGAATTACTCCTCTTCGTTCTCAGTCTCCTCGATTGACATCGGAACGTTAGCCGAAGACGAGAGCATCACAGAACGAAGCTTCTCCTCAATCTCAAGTGCAACCTCCGGGTTGTCCTCGAGGAAAACTTTCGCATTCTCTCTGCCCTGTCCGATGCGCTTTCCGTCGTACGAGAACCACGAGCCGCTCTTGACAACAATATCATTAAGCACCGCAAAATCAAGAAGCGATCCGGACTTTGAAATACCCTTGCCGTAGATGATATCGAACTCAACGTTCTTGAAAGGCGGAGCAACTTTGTTCTTAACGATTTTAGCCTTGGTCTTGTTTCCTACGACCTCGCCGCCCTCTTTGATGACGTCTGTCTTTCTGATATCGATTCTCACCGACGAATAGAACTTAAGCGCTCTTCCGCCCGTCGTGGTCTCGGGGTTTCCGAACATAACGCCGATTTTTTCTCTGAGCTGGTTGATGAAAATAGCAACCGTGTTCGACTTGTTTATAACGCCCGAAAGCTTTCTCAGAGCCTGCGACATAAGTCTCGCCTGCATTCCCATGAATGACTCGCCCATTTCGCCGTTAATCTCAGCCTTAGGAACGAGAGCCGCAACCGAGTCAATGACTATAACGTCAATGGCGCCGCTTCTCACGAGAGCCTCTGTGATTTCAAGCGCCTGCTCACCGGTGTCCGGCTGTGATACGAGCAGATTGTCAATGTCAACGCCAAGGTTCTGCGCATAAATCGGATCGAGCGCGTGCTCTGCGTCTATAAACGCGGCTGCGCCTCCGGCCTTCTGCGCCTCGGCAATAACATGAAGTGCAACAGTTGTCTTACCTGATGATTCAGGCCCGTAAATCTCCACTATTCTTCCGCGGGGAAGACCTCCGACACCGAGTGCGGCATCGAGTCCGATGCAACCGGTTGAAATAGCTTCAACAGCCATGTGTTTGTTCTCGCCAAGCTTCATTACCGAGCCCTGTCCGTACTGTTTTTCAATTCCTGCAATCGCGGCGTCAAGGGCAGCTTTCTTGTCCATCATCTTTTTCTCATCCATGTTTTTAAATCCCTCCACGGTTGTTAAACCTTTCCGGTTTTATCCGGAATATTTTACCATTTCCGGCGTTGCCAGTCAATTGACATTATTGCTCCGCCAAAACGGTACTATCGCCAATATTTCCCTATTTTTAGCACCTTTGCGCCGACACGCAGGCGCCCTTCCGATGCTTGTTTCCATGCTTTTCCATCCGATTGTTTCGGATTACTTTTTGTTCCCCTTGTAGAGGAAATTCATCACGAGATTTGCAGGCAGTATTTTCCCCGCCGCATACGCAAGCTTCATTGAAAAAGTGGGTATGCATACGGATTTTCCTTTCCGTGCGGTTTTAAGAGCTTTCCTTGCGACAATCTCCGGTGTAGTAACGCTCTTTTGCTTGTATGCGGGAAGCGCTCTGCCGTCCCTTGCCCTGTTCAGAAAATCCGTGTCGCACGGGCCCGGACAAACCGCCGTAACGCTTATGCCGTCCTTTTTAAGCTCCTTCGAAAGCGCTCTTGAAAAGCTGTACACGAAAGCCTTTGAAGCCGCATAAACCGCAAATCCCGGCTGAGGCGAAAAAGCCGCCGCGCTTGCGATATTAATGATTTTGGTGCCCTTCCTGCAGTGCGGCAGGAAAGCCGAAATCACGGACGCATTTGCTCTGCAGTTAAGGTCAATCACGTCCTCCGCAAGTTTCCCGTCACTGTCCTTAAAATCGCCGTAGAAGCCCGTACCGGCGCTCACAACGAGCCAGCTCACACAGTCACTGTCGGCAACGCAAGCAGCTTTTTCAAGCGACTCCCTGTCTCTTATATCAGCCTCCACAAGCTTTATTCTGTCCGTTCCGCAAAGCTCCGCAGTCTCCCTGAGTCCCGGAAGTCTCCTTGCCATGAGCCAAAGCTCGTCAAACGTATCTGCATAGTTTTTACAAAGCTCAACGGCAATTGATCTTCCGATTCCGGAAGACGCTCCGGCAACAACTGCAATTCTCAATCAGATCACCTCCGGGCAAGACTCGGCTTTTGATGCAAAAGCCCGTATTTCACCGTAACCCTCTTCATGGTTCGCCTCATCGGCCTTGCCAGAATCAGCAGGAAAAACACATTTGAAACCGCATACATGATTGTAAACGGAAGCGCGTTAAGCGTAGTCGCAAGATATGCCTTCCACGAAAACTTTCCGAAGATCCATACCGTCGACCATATGTCGATAACGAACGAGAAAAGCGGTCCCGCGAGAAATCCCAGGGTGCAGAGCACTGTCGTATGTTTGCGCATAAGCGGTCCGAGCAGTCCCGCGACAAGCCCGATAAACCCCCACGTAAACATCTGGAATATGGTCCATCCGCCCTGCCCGAAGAAAAAGTTTGACAGCAGCGCCGAAAAAGCGCCGACCATAAAACCTGTCTCACCGCCAAGGTAGGCACCCGCCAATATCGTCATCGCAAACACCGGCTTAAACCCCGGCGTCGCGGCAAACAGAACTCTTCCCGCTACCGAAAGGGCCGTAAACACCGCTGCAAGCACCGCTTTTGCCGCATTGTCGGCACCTCTTTCAAATCCGAGCATAAACGCCGCGACCGCGACGAATGCTATGCCGTAGGCAACAGGCATAAAAGCTCTTTTCGGCAGATAAACCGCAAAGGTCACTATCATTGCCGGTATGACCAGGACAACCGCTGCATAAGCAAATATTCTTCTCAACGAAGTCTTCTCAGCCATTTTACTCAAGGATTGCCCCGCTCGAGAGCACGCCCGCGCAGTCTGCAGCGGCGAGCGCAAAGTTGATGTCGTGCGTCACAAATACCGACGTTATTCCGGCTGAAGCAAGCGCCTGCATAAGTTCCGCCAGCTTCTTTTTCGTTTCAAGGTCAAGACCTTTTGTCGGCTCGTCGAAGAGCATCACGTCCGCACCGGCAAGTATAAGCTTGGCGATCGCAGACCGTTCAACCTCTCCGCCGCTTAAATCAAGTATATGCGAATCGAGAATGGCGTCCGTAAGTTCAAGTTTCTTTGCTATTTCGCCGATTTTCTCATCCGCTTCCTTTCCCGAAGCGCCTTTCTTCTTCATGAAGAACCTGAGGTCTTTTCTGACCGTCTCCTCGATGAACATCGAAAGAGGATTCTGTGTCATTGCCGACAGCTTCCCGTCAATCTTTATCTTTCCCTGCTGGGGTTTCAGTTCTCCCGTGAGACACCTCAAAAACGTTGTCTTTCCGCAGCCGTTTCCTCCGAGCAGCGCAAAAACGCTCCCCTTCGGTATCACGATATCGACACCGTCAAGCACATTCTGTCCATTCCTGTCGTATCTGAACATCAGGTTTTTAACCGTTACGGCAGGCTCCGAATCACTCTTTTTTCTGTCATTCAGCGAAAAAACTTTCTCGTAGAAAATATCCGCACCGCCGCCGGCAGAATCGTTTGCAACGTCCGAAACGCTCCCGTTTTCAACCTTTACAACGCGGTCAAACCTGTTTGCAAACTCCGAAACCCTGTGCTCGGCAACGACAACAGTTATCCCAAAGTCCCTGTTGATTCTGTCGACAAGGTCAAGAAACCTCACCGCTGCGACCGGGTCAAGGTAAGTGGTAGGCTCGTCAAGCAGCAGCACCTCAGGCTTCAGCATGATTGCGGCAGCAAGGCTCACAATCTGCTTTTGGCCGCCCGAAAGTTCCGAAACTCTGCGTTTCAAAAGATGCTCGATTCCAAAATATGTCGCGGTCCACGCAATTCTTCTCCGGACTTCTTTTTTCGCAATACCGATGTTTTCGCAGGAAAAAGCAAGTTCCCCGAAAACGGTATCGACAACGATCTGAGTCTCAGGATTCTGCGAAACATAGGCGATTTTTGAGATGCACTCAACTCTTGAAAGGGTTTTGACGTCAGTCCCGTCAAGCAGCACCTTTCCCGAAATCTCGCCTCTCGGCATAGTCACGGGAGATATAACCCTAAGAAGTGTCGACTTTCCCGATCCCGAGCTGCCCGCAAGGAGAACCTTCTCCCCTGCCTCAAGTTCAAGATTAACATTGGCGAGAACATTTCTGCCGCCAAGGGCATACCTGTAGCTCAGCCCTTCGATCTGAAGCTTTTTTGCCATCTGATCCTCCAATCAATAACCTGCCCCGCAGGGAGAAAAAACAGGAGCGCGCACGCAATTATCATAGGGATTGCATACAATCCGAACCGTACGAACGCAGGCGACGGGTAATACGCAAAGCCGAAATCCCCGGTTCTCTCTCCTATGGCTATAAAGGCGGCGCAAAAAGCGGTGACGAGCATAAGATCCGTGTCGGATTCGCGCCATTTTTTCTGCCTTGCCGAGCTCCTTTTGACAAGCCCGTAGCCCCTTGCTCTCATCGTTGACGCGGTATCCATTGCGTTTTCAACGGACCGCTCCGTCACAGACATAAACACTTTCGAGATGATAAGCGCCCTTTTAAAGTAGCCCTTCTTTTCAAAGATGCCGAGCATTTTCTGTGCAGATAAAGTCTCTCTGAACTTTTTTATAATCTCGGGAATGTATCTCAGCGTCACCGTTATCACAACCGAAACGAACGGAAGTATCTTTCCGAGCGTCATGACAATGTCATCCGTGTCCGTTTCGTCCGTTATGAATACGCACCACATCGCCACGCCGACGATCATGACTCCTGCCGAGAGTCCGTAGTAGAAGGCTTCAAGCGTTATGTGCAGCTTCAGCAGATCGAACAGTATGGTCTTACCGTCATGAGCTATAAAACAGTTCATAACGCCGATGAGCAGGACAGATATCATTCCGATTCCGACAAACTTTAAAATTCTCTTAAACGGAGTGCCGCTCACGGCAGCCGCAGTTATCGCACCGGCAAGCGACATAACTCTCACAGCCGGATTTTCGGTGAACATCGAAATCGCGAAAATCACGGCAAAGAAAGCCAGTTTTGTTATAGGATGGAACGTCCTGAACCGGTGCATTTCTGCTTCTCCCACTGACAGAATAAGGTGTCTTTCGACTAACGTATTCTATCACAAAATCCGCCTGTATATCAAGAAAATGAGCGCCCGAAAGAACCCTTTTCGCACCCCGAAACCACCGAAAAAACCATAAAAAAAGACAGCCGCAAAAACAGCTGTCCTAAATGGCGCGCCCAGCAGAGCTCGAATCCACAACCTTCTGGTCCGTAGCCAGACGCTCTATCCAATTGAGCTATGGGCGCATATCCAGGATGGCGGAAAGAGTGGGATTCGAACCCACGGATGGCAAAACCATCGCCGGTTTTCAAGACCGGTGCCTTAAACCAACTCGACCATCTTTCCGTGTCATCCAAAGGCACGGAGCCGATTGTAGCACAATCGTGATTTCGTGTCAATGATTTTTTGTGAAAAACGGAAAGAACCGGAAACCCCTTTCCAAAACATTTTTGGACAGCAAATAATATTCGTTTGAGTCAAAGTACGATGTTGCAGCTTCATGCCGCGGACAGCACAATACCGCAGTTTTCCGTGATTTTTACAGTCACCTCCTGACCTCTGATATCTCTCTCGTATACGTCCTTTACCTCCTCGCCGTCGACGGCAAGCCCGTTCATCGAAAAATTCTCAAGCTCAATTCTACCGTCGCCCGATATCACGAGCGTTGCGTGTCTTCTGCTCGCAAAAAGACTCGGCACAAGAATATCCGCCCAATCGCCGTCCCGTCCTATTCTCAGGTAAATCCGTCTCTCCTTTGCAATCTGTCTCTCCATCTGAAGCGGCTCAATATCGCCAACGCCCCTTATACTGCATGAAAACAGCTGTTCCTTCTCCTGTTCCGGAGACTTGGCGTTCTTTTGCCTGAAAAAGCCAAAGAGCTTATCCTTCAGCGTCACGTCCGTTGTCAGGCTATCGATTCTTTCAATCAGCCGCTCAAGGTCTTCAATCACCTCGTCCGGATTCTCCTCCGGACGTATTCTTCTCACATCGTCTCGCAGGCGCTCGTAATCGGATGCGGGAATACTTTCGGTGTCGGTGTTAAGAAAAAGAATCTTCACGAGATCGTTCACAGTCGTCCTCTCGGCAACCCTCTTGAGCCCCGGCATGTAGAGAAACTTGTAGTCTGAGTCTATGTTTCTCACGATAACTGCACTGTAGTCATACACGAACTCCCTCGCGTCAACACCGTATTCCTTCGCGCACTTTATGAGCTCCGTCAGGCACGACACAATCGCCCTGATCGGTCTCAGACCGGGCACGTCATCCCCGAATACGATCTCTTTCAAAGTCACCCTGCCTCTTAACGTACATGAGTATCCGTCTGACGTCACGGTTGCGGGAAGAAACTCCGCCTGGTCGCATGCGTTCAGAAACTCCCTCTCCTGCAATGCCCTCTTGTAGCTTAAGTAGCAGTCGTTGCCGATAAGCCTCACGGTGGTGACCGACCTGTCATTGCTGATCATGACACTGCCGTTCCTGCCAAGGTCCTCTTCAAAGCCATCCGGACTGTTATTCTCTTCAGCGAAACCGTTTACCAATCCGAAAGCGCCCCCTCAGTTTTAGACTCGATGTTTTCAAACATGTTGTTTGCGTACCTTGTGATGAAGGTCTTAAACAAAAGCGCCAATGCGACAAGAGCGGCGACGAGCAAGACGATCTCTACAGTACCCAAGCCGCGAATGTCATCCCTGAATCTGCAAAGCTTCTGCTGCAGTAAAAATGCACCTCTGCTCAAGGTTTTCCCGATTTTTTGCGTTAAAATTCTCAAATATACCCCTCCCCGGAATTAGTTTTTAAAAGCCCGGCGTTTTATGCCGAAAAAAGTCTTATCATTGCCGGTGCTGCGGTCAGGACGAGCACCGCGATAAGTATCATGACAGACGGTATCACCATCAGGGTTGACGCCTCGTCAGCCATCTGTTTTGATATCGCCTTTCGCTCCTCCCTCTGGTTTGCCGCGTGCATTCTGAGCAGCGGAGCAAGCTCATCGGCACCCTTCCTTGAGTTCTGGATGATAAGCGATACGAACGTGCTGACTTTTGCGTCGCCGCACCTTTTGGCGAGGTTTTCCATTGCCGTCTCAGGTTCGTAATAGTAGCCGGACTGGGTCACGAAGTCATTCACGGTATGTCTGAGCTCATCGCCAAGGGCACCGTCGTTTTCTTTCATATACCCGCTCACAGTCACAATTGCACTCCAAAGAGGCACCCCCGCGTCAACAAGCACCGCAAGTCTCTCAAGAAGATCCGCAAGCCCCAGTCTCAGCTTTCTTGTTTTTTTCTTTGCCTTGTCGTTTATTCCGTGCTCTGACATGACGACAAGAATTGCCGGCACACCGATACCGAGCACAGCAGCCTCCGTAACAGTCAAGCCGAAAACCATCCCGGCAGCAAACGTCAGAACTCCGAAAACCGGGAGCATCTTAAAAAGCGTCTTTCGCTCCTTTTTCTTTTTTTCGGAAGCCTCTCCGTATATGAATTTGAGCTTTCTGTTCATCGACTCGTTGTACGCCGAAAGCATGTTAAACTGAATCGCCAACGGTATCACCCCCTCGCAACCGCCTTAAACGCTGATGTCGCACAGCCTGTTTCCGAGGACCCATGCCGCCGCAATGACAATCATTGCCCCTATCGAAATAACAAGTCCCGCGCTGCTCCCGTAGAGCGCATCCATGTAGCCTTTGGACATGCTTTTCACAAGAAGCACGAGTGCAAAAGGCATCACGGTTATGATTCTCAGGTTGTACCTTGGAAGAGCCAGCGAGCCTGCTATCTCAGCATCAGTTTCAAACTTGATTCTTATGTTTGAAAGCGCATTTCTTATCACATAAGCCATATCTCCGCCGCGAACACCTACGATTGACATTGCCTTCACACAGCTTATGACATCCTCGCTTTTAGTCTTCATGGCAAATATCATTAACTCGTCATAGAAATGGTAAAGCATCCCTGTCTTTCTGCACACGGACTCAAGTTCAGGCGCGATATTGTCGATTTTTATCGAGCTTCCGTTTCTGAAATCGTCACACACCGCTCCGAATGCCTGTTCAACCGAATTTCCGGCCGTCACGGCGGCAAGAACAAGCTGCATTGCCTCAAGAAACTCTCCCTCGATCTTCTTCTTTCTCTTAGCCTTAAGTGCTGTAAGAAAACTTCTCAGGAAAAACGGAAACGCCAATGCCGCGGCCGCGACAGACACGTACAGATTGTTCGAGAGTATAAACGCGCCCGCGGTAACCGCCGCAAAAAACAATGCTCCTGCCGCAAAGGGAATCACAGGCTTAATCGCGTACATGCCTTCTCCGCACGAAAAAACGTTTCCGAAGAGCTTCTTAATGCCCGCAGATTTTTTCATAAAGTCTCGTCTCCTTCCCGATTTCTCCTGTTTTTACACCGTTTTTGTAGAGGGTCTTGAGCTCCACCTTGCCGTCTTCCATGCCGGATACATAGCAGATTTCCGCGACATAACGTCTCATGCCGCTGTCCCTCTGCATATGAACCACCAGGTCAAGCCCCGAAGCTATCTGCATCCTTATGGCCTCGCTGTTGATGTTGCCCTCCCAGAGAGCCATTGTTTCAAGCCTCGTTATAATGTCTCTTGCGCTGTTTCCGTGGGCCGTCGACATGCTGCCGTCGTGTCCCGTGCACATTGCCTGGAGCATATCAACAGCCGCTGAATCCCTTACCTCTCCGACAATTATCCTGTCCGGTCTCATTCTGAGCGCGGTTTTTATCAGAGTTCTCATGCTCACCCCTCCCGCGCCGCCGGGCCCCGGATCACGCGTTTCAAGCCTCACAAGGTTCGGCGGCGTCAGCCGAAGCTCCGCAGAATCTTCCACGGTCACGATTCGTTCCCTGTCGGATATGAATTTGCAAAGGACGTTGAGGAAAGTCGTTTTTCCGCTCGACGTTCCGCCGGACACGAAGATATTAACCTTAGCCTTGACGCACTCCTCGAGAAACGCGGCCTCTTCCGAAGAAAGACTTCCGAAGCGCACAAGCTCATCCATGACATACGACTTATCCGGAAATTTTCTTATCGTCACAACAGGTCCGTTAATCGCGACAGGCTTCAAAACTATATTAACCCTCGACCCGTCAGAAAGCCTCGCGTCCACAACGGGTGAACTCTCGTTGACAGTCCTGTCGACCCACGAAACCATCGACTGAATCACGTTGAGCAGAACTCCGGCATCCGAAAACCTCTTTTCATATCTCTCGATTTTGCCTTTACGCTCAATGTAGATATTCTCGGTACCGTTGATCATAATCTCATTCACCTCAGGATCATCCAGCAGCGGCTGCAGAATTCCGAGCTTCCGGTGGGCCGCAAAAACAGTCTCCGCAATCTCGTTTTTCTCGACATCGCCAATGCCGATCTTTCCCGCAAGTTCCTCAACGCACTCAAGCGCAAGGTCCCTGAATTCCCGGTCGGAATACGACCCTCCGGGCGCCAGTTTTTTCTTCAGTGATTTCTCGACGTAGTCAACATAAAAACGGTTTGCCAAGCGATTGACACCTCCCTTCCGTCACCGTCCTTCGCGAGGGAAATGATAACACGCCGGAGAGGGTTTGAAAAGGGTGCACCGTTCGACAAGTTTCGACGAGTTTCGACAAGTTTCGACGTTTTTCGAGGAGTTTCGACAAATTTCGACGAATATCGTAAAGTTTCGACAAATTTCGACGAGTTTCGACGTTTTTCGCGTGTTTTCTCGCGCTTCCCGGTGGGTTTTCCCTAACTGTAACAAGCATTAGTTTAAGGCGGCGGGAGGCATTGGCGGGGTCTTTGAGAGGGATTGGCGGCACTTGAAAAACCGGCGGATTGCGATTATAATTGCGGAGTGGGAGAGGCCTGCGGAAGGGGTTTTCCGGACCGGGGCTGACACATAAAAAGCAAGGAGTCTTTGACGATGACACAGAAGGAAATGTTCGGAAAATCGATTTGGGTTGAGCCAGCGGAGAAGATCGCTTTTCCTGTTTTAAGGAGGGTTTTCCGTTTGAACGGAAAATTTGAAAAGGTGACGCTGAGGGCCGTAGGCCTTGGCTTTTTCCATGCCTACGTTAACGGTCAGGAGGTTAACGACAGCGCATTTTTGCCCCTTAACACAGACTTTGAGGCGAGAAAGGATTACCCGGTCGACGAAAAGCTTTTCGGACACAGACTGATTGTGCCTGAGTTTGACATAACGAAAAACGTCAGTGAAGGCGAGAACCTGCTTGCGATTCATTTCGGAGGCGGCTGGTACACTTTCCAGGCGGGTCCTTTCGGTGACGCCAAGGCTATTTACCAGTTAACTGTTGAAGGCGGCGGTAAAAAAGAGATTTTCTGTTCGGGCGAGAGCGACGTGTTTGCGGACAGCTTTGTCACGGGCGACTACAACTTTACTTTCCTTGAGAGCCACGACTATACAGGGTTTGACGATAAGGTTATAAGTGACGTTGGCTATAACGGGAAGACTGTTGCGGCGAAGGCGGCAAGGCCCCTTGAGACCGAATATCTGTTCTCTGACTGCCCGGGCGACAAGGTGACTGAGGTCATAACGCCAAGGGTTATAAACGAGTACGAGAAGGACGGCGCAAGGGGCAGGGTCTACGATGCGGGGAAGAACATTTCGGCTGTGCCGGTTGTGAAAATTCTCGCAAAAGAAGGCGGGAAAGTTGCATTGGCGTTTTCGGAGGAGAAGACTTCGGAGAACATGATCGACACGAGGTATATGCACAGGCAGACGTTCGTTGCCGTGTCTGACGGAAAAGGCAGAACGATATCGCCAAAGTTTACCTGGTTTGCTTTCAGGTACATCGAGGTGTGCGGGGATGCGGAAGTTGTGAGCGTCGGGTTTGTGCATGCGGACGTTGGCGTGTCCTCGACGTTTGACTCTGACTGCGAGGCGCTCAACTGGCTTTACAAGGCTTACATTAACACCCAGCTCAGCAATATGCACGCGGGTATTCCTTCGGACTGCCCTCACATTGAGAGAAGGGGCTATACGGGCGACGGTCAGCTTACGTGCCAGGCGGCGATGACGGTTCTTGACGCGAGAAAGTTTTACCGCAAGTGGATTGACGATATTTCGGATTGCCAGGACGTTCTGACGGGCCACGTTCAGTATACCGCGCCTTATATCAGGAGCGGCGGCGGACCGGGCGCGTGGGGATGCGCGATTGTGGAGGTTCCGTACAGGTACTACAAGGAGTACGGCGACATCGAGCCGGCAAGGCGTCTCTACCCCCAGATGCTGCGCTACTTTGACTACCTTGAGGAGCATTCGCTTAACGATATTGTCGTCAGTGACAAGGCGGGCGAGTGGTGCCTTGGCGATTGGTGCACGCTGACGCCTACGGCTCTTCCGGCAGGTTTCGTGAACAACTATTACTATATCAAGTCTATGAGGCGCGCGATTGAGATTGCGAGGCTCATCGGCAGGGATGAAGACGTTCCGCGACTTCTGGAGAAGATCGACATTAGGCTTAAGGCTACAAACGCGGCTTACTACAACACGTGGGACCACAATTTCCTTGCCAATATTCAGGGCGCCAATGCGTTTGCGCTCGATATGGGGCTTGGCGATGAGGCGACGAAGCAGTTCCTTGTCGGCTACTACGCGGGGCTTAAACAGTTTGATACGGGCATATGCGGTACTGACGTTGTGACGAGAGTTCTTTTTGACATAGGTCAGGGGGACGTTGCGGTCGATCTGCTGCTCGGCGACAGAACTTTTGCGGGCTGGATGAAGGCAGGTTTCACAACACTCAGCGAATACTGGCTTAACTCTACAAGGGACCGTTCGCACAGCCATCCGATGTTCGGCTCGCCGGTGACGTATTTCTTTGAGAGGCTTTTGGGTATAACTCAGGAGCCGGACTCCGCAGGATACGAGAAGCTTGTGATCGCGCCTTTTATTCCCGCCAAGTCAAACCGCCTCTCAGGTTCAAGAGAGCTCCCGTGCGGTAAGGTTTCGGCAAGCTACTCAAGGGACGAAAAGGATGCCGCCAATGTGCACGCCTCGATCACGCTCCCCGAAGGCAAGACGGCAGCGTTCAGGTACAAGGAGACGGTAATAACGCTGAAGGCAGGCGAAAACAGGTTTGACTTCAGGGTTTAATCCGGGAGTCTCAGTTTACAGGTTTTAAGCTCATCAACGCACATTAAGCAACACAGTTTCTACAAGCAAAACAGCTCTTAACTCAGTCATAAGATTTAAACTGAATCAAGAGCTGTTTTTGTATCCTGTCGGGACGCCGCGTTTTTACCAGCTGACGCTCCAGCGTTTGATGTAGCCGGGCTTGGCGGTTTCGCCTTCGGGCGAGTTTTTGAAACTCTTTTCGGCCGCCTTCTTTTCCTCAAGCATGCTGTCAAAGCAGGTCATTGCCTCCTGCGAAAGCGGGAGGGTGACGGGCTTTCCGGTCCAGGACGAGAGGAAGGCCGCGTTGGTTATAGAGAGTTCGTTTATGCCTTCAACGCCGGGGGCGATTAAGGGGGTGCCGTTTATGACAGCGGATGCGAAATCTTCGAGGATGAGCTCGTGGCCGTCGCGCGGATTGTCGAATTTGTAGAGAAATTCATTGGCGGCAGGAGTTGCTGCGGCGCCCTTTTCGGCAAAGCAGAACTCGCGCTCGGGGACGTCAAGCTTTGTGTAGCGGAGCTCGTTCTTTTCGAGAATGATGCGGCCCCTGTCGCCCGAAATCTCGAGTCGGTTTGTGCCGGGGGCCTCGCCGGTGGTGGTGATAAAGACAGCCGACGCTCCGTTGTCGTATTCGGCGTAAATCGTCGCGTCGTCCTCAACGCCTATGTTGTGGTAGAGGCCTTCGCGGCAGAAAGCCGTGACTTTTGAGGGCATGCCGAAAAGCCATTGCCAGAGGTCTATGTTGTGGGGAGCCTGGTTTATGAGGACGCCGCCGCCCTCGCCGTTCCAAGTCGCGCGCCAGCTGCCCGAGTCGTAATAGCTTTGGGTGCGGTACCAGTTGGTGACAATCCAGACGAGCCTCTTGGGGGCGCCGATGCCGCCGCCTGAGATGATTTCCTTGGCTTTTTGGAAAAGCGGGTCGGTACGCTGGTTAAACATTATGCCGAAGACGCAGTCGCTCTTTGCCGCAGCCTCGTTCATTTTGAGAACCTCGGAAACGTTTACGCCCGCGGGTTTTTCGGAAAGGACGTGGACGCCGTTTTTGAGCGCAGAAATCACATAATGGGGGTGGAAGTAGTGCGGGGTCGCGACTATGACGGCATCGACAAGCCCGCTCTTAATGAGCTCGTCGCCGTCCTCAAACACCTTAATATCCGGAAATTCGGCAGCAAGGCGCCTGCGCTTTTCGCCGTCAACGTCACAGAGGGCGCCGAGGGTCATGCCTTTGATCTTGGCGTTTTTGATGCAGGAGCAGTGCGCGTAGCCGATGTTGCCGACACCGATAATTCCAACCCGAATGCTTTTCATGTCAAACCCTTGTCATTTTCCTGTGTTGTAGGTTCCGGAGAGGTCCGCAACGGCACCGCCAACGTCATCCTTGCGCCTTGACGTCGCAACCCTCTTCATGAGCTCGTTGTAGTAAAGGTCCGCGTCGAAAGGAATCTCGACGGTCTTGCCGAGCCACGCGGAAAGGTGCATCGCATTGGAGATGGTAAGGCCGTTGATGCCCTCCTCGCCGCCTGCGACCATGGGCTCGTCCCTGAGAATGGCAGCTGCAAAAGCGTTGAGGACGCCGGAGTGCTGCGGGGAGAGACCGTCGGTTTCGACTTCGACAGTCGTGCTCTTGGGCTGGGCGAAAGATACCTTGTTGATCTTGCTGAATTCGGGTTCGAACATCTCGAGCTCGGTCATGTAGAGCTTGCCGTTTTCAGCGAGAAGCTTGCCGCCCTCAAGGGTAATCTCGAAGCGGTTTGTGCCGGGGGCGTCGCCCGTTGTGGTTATGAATGTGCCTGTCGCGCCGTTTTCGTACTCGACGAACGCGGTCACGTCGTCTTCAACCTCAATGTCGTGCCACTTGCCGAAGTACATGTGCGCGGTCACGGTCTTGGGCATGCCGCAGATCCACTGCCAGAGGTCAAGGTTGTGGGGGCACTGGTTGAGAAGGACGCCGCCGCCCTCGCCGCTCCAGGTTGCTCTCCACGCGCCAGAATCGTAATATGCCTGCGGGCGGTACCAGTTGGTGATAATCCAGTTGGTGCGCTTGATTTGGCCGAGCCTGCCGCTCTTTACGATTTCGCGCATTTTTCGGTAAACACAGTCGGTTCTCTGGTTGAACATCATGCCGAATTTTGCCTTGCTTGTCTTGGCGAATTCGTTCATCTCGACAACTGCCTTGGTGTATACGCCGGCGGGTTTTTCGCACATGACGTGGATGTTTCTCTTGAGGCACTCGATCACGTACTTGGGGTGCGAGTAGTGCGGCACGGCAATGATGCACGCGTCGATAAGGCCCGAGTCCAGCATCTCTTCAGCGTTTGTAAAGCAGGCCGGCGCCTCCTTCATAAAACCTTTTGCCCAGTCAAGTCTGTCCTGTTTGAGGTCGCAGACTGCCGTCACGCGGATTTCGGGGCACCTTCCGGCCTCAATATTGGCAATGTGTCCGCTTCCCATGTTTCCCACGCCGAGAATACCCATTCTAACATAATCCATCACTTAATCCTCCAAAACCGTGATTTTTGACTCTTTACGCATTCAGCAAACGGGAATGCACGTAAACCGCCAATGTCAATCGAGGCCCCACGAACCGAGCCTCTTAAAACTTCTTCTGAGGCAGTCAAACGGGTCCTCGCCGTAGCAGTCGTCCTGCTCGACAAGCAGATACTCCGTGCCTGCGTTTTCGGCCTCGTAAAGCACCCTTGAGAAGTTGATGTTGCCCTCGCCGACAACGGCCATGCGCTGCTGGTTTGAGACGATTGTCATGTCCTTGAGGTGGATTGCCGGCACCCTGCCCTTGAGGTTTTTGATCCACTGTGCGGGGTCGCCGCCGCCGAACTGAACCCAATACGTGTCAACCGTAAAGCCCATCTCGTCGGGGGAGAACATGGTCGCGAGCTTTTCCATGCCCGTGACGCCCTTCTCGTCCTTGGCGAATTCAAACTGGTGGTTGTGGTACATGAGGTAAAGGCCGCTCTCGGCAATCTCTTTGGCCGCGGGCTTGAAACCCTCCTCGAAAGCCTCGTAATTTGCGCACTGGTGCCCGCCGGGCATGCAGCCGACGCCAATGAGCTTCGAGCCGAAAATCTTGTGATTTTCGATTACATTGGCGGTGTCGTTTTTGATCGCGTCAGGGTTTGTGTGCGTGAGGACGCAGGTCAGGCCGTTCTTCTGAAGCTCGTTTTTGAGCCACTCAGCCTCAAAAGGACACGTTCCGCTCACCTGAACGAACTCGTAGCCTATGTCGGCGACCTTCTTAAGCGACTCCGAGAAACCGCCAAGGTCCCTGCAATACTCTCTCAATGTGTAAAGCTGTGCGCCTACTCTCATTTTTCTTTAAAAACCTTCCTTTGTTTGCTTGGTTATAACGTTTTTGATTGCGGAAACCGCCGCGTCAAACGCCTCGTCGGACGTCTTGTAGGCGTTCCCGATACTGCTCTTTTCTCCGGCCTGCTCAAGCGCCTTGAGTCCCGCGAAAACCCGCAGATGGGGCTCAACCGTGAGTACGCCTTTCTTAAACACGCCAAGGAGCCGCTCGATGTTTCCGTCGCCGCGCCCTGCGGGCACGATCTCGCCGCTGCCCTTCAAAGCGTCCTTGATGTGCATATAGTCAACGTAAGGGGCGAGCATCTCCATCGCGGCGACCGTGTCCTCGCCCGCCTGGACGAAATTGGCGGGGTCGAAAACCGCTTTTATGTCAGGGAGCGCCCTGTGTATCTTTACGCACTCTGCGGCTTTTTCGCCGAAGATGCCCTTCTCGTTTTCGTGGCACAAAACGACGCCCGCCGCTTTTGCCTCCTCCGAGAACCTTGCGAGCCTGCCGCAGACCTCGTCAAAGACCGCGTCGCCTACGTTGCCGTCAACGTAAAAGCTAAAGAGCCTTATTCTGCCGCAGCCGAGCGCCGAGCAGAGCTCAAGGCCGTGCCTGAACTTGTCAAGGTGCGCCCCGAAGTCATCTTTAATATTGATCTTGCCGTAAGGGGAGCCCAGCGACCAGACTGAAATGCCATTGGCGGCAAGCTTCTCCCGCACGCTTTTTGCCTTTTCGAGCGTGATATCGGCAATGTTTACTCCGTCAACGCCTCTTATCTCAAGAAGCCCGACGCCGTTCCTTTTGAGCGCCTCGATCTGGCCGTCGATCATCGGCGACGCCTCGTCGGCAAATGCGCAAAGCCTGTAGTCAGCCATCATAAATCTCCCTGCGGGTCAGACGCCCGAGTAAGCCGAGAAACCGCCGTCAATCGGAAGCACGACGCCCGTGACAAAACCCGCCTTCTCGTCGTCGATCAGGAACTTCACGGCTCCTACAAGCTCTTCGGGCTCGCCAAAGCGCTTCATAGGCGTTGCGTTTAAAATCTTGTTTGTCCTTGGCGTGGGCGTGCCGTCCTTGTTGAAAAGGAGGTCCCTGTTCTGGTTCGTGACAAAGAATCCGGGGGCGATTGCGTTGACCCTGATGCCCGTGCCGGCAAAGTGAACCGCCAGCCACTGAGTGAGGTTCGAAACGCCCGCCTTGGCGCTGCTGTATGCGGGGATCTTTGTGAGCGGCCTGTAAGCGTTCATCGACGAAATGTTGAGGATCGAGCCGCCCGTTTTGACCATGTCCTTCGCGAAAACCTGCGTCGGAATCATGACGCCGACAATGTTGAGGTCAAACACGAAGTTGAAGTCCTTCTTGTCAAGGTTGAAGAAGGTTTTGAAGTCCTGAGCGTCCTCGTCGCCCTCCTCGAAAGTCTCGTTTTTGGTGGTGCAGCGGGGGTTGTTTCCGCCTGCGCCGTTGATGAGCACGCTGCAGGGTCCGAAGTCCCTGAGAACCTCTTCCCTGACGGCCTCGAGCATGTCGCGGTCGAGCACGTTGGCTTTGTATGCCTTGGCGGTACCGCCGTTTTCGCATATCTCATCGGCAACAAGTTTCGCCGCGTCGTAGTTCAGGTCAAGGAGCGCAACGGAAAAACCGTCTTTCGCAAGCTCTTTCGCAAAGCACGAGCAGAGCACGCCGCCCGCACCTGTAATTACCGCATTTTTAGCCATAAAATAACCTCCGTTACTTTCCGAGTGTTTTGCTGATGCCTTCGAACAAACCGCCAAGGTAAGTCGCGCCGAGCGCCCTGTCGTAGAGTCCGTAGCCACCCTTGCCGGTTTCGCCCCAGATCATCCTTCCGTGGTCCGGTCTCACGTAGCCCTCGAAGCCGCCAAGGATAAGGCCCTTCACGATGGCGTACATATCAAGCGAGCCCTCGTCTGTCGGGTGAGCAACCTCGTGGAACTCCCTGTAGCCCGTGATCTTGATGTTGCGAAGGTGGGCAAAGTGAATCCTCTTGGCGAATTTCTCGGCCATCTTCGGAAGGTCGTTGTCCTCCGAAGCGCCGAGCGAACCCGTGCAGAACGTCAGGCCGTTTTCGGGCATGTCAACAATCTTCAGGAAGCGCTCGATATTCTGTTCGTTGGTAATGATTCTGGGAAGGCCGAAGATGCCCCACGGCGGATCGTCCGGGTGGATAGCCATGTTAACGCCCGACTCATGGGCAACGGGAATGACCGCCTTAAGGAAGCGCTCAACGTTCCTCCAGAGGCCCTCCTCGCCAATGGCAGCGTAACGCTCCATCAGCTCCTTTAGTTCCTTCTTTGTGTAGCTCTCGTCCCATCCCGGCAGGCTGAACTCGCCGTTCAAAGGATCGAGCTTTGCCAGTTCTTTTTCGTCGTACGAAAGGCCGTTTGCTCCCTCCGGGAGCTCGTTTTTGAGGTTTGTCCGGAACCAGTCGAAAACGGGCATAAAGTTGTAGCAAACGCAGTCGACGCCTGCGGCGCCGAGCCTCCGCACGTTCTCGCAGTAAACCGCTATAAGCTCATCCGCGAAGGCTCCGCCGAGCTTGATTTCCTCAGGCACAGGCACGCTCTCAACCACAGTGAAATCAAGCCCGGCTGCGTTTGCGGACTGCTTGATGCGGGCAATGCTTTCAACGCTCCAGAGCTTGCCCGGAGCAACGTCATATACGGCCGAAACGATGCCCGTCATGCCCGGAATCTGCCTGATCTGATTGAGCGTGACCTTGTCGTTTTCGCCGTACCAGCGGAATGTCATCTTCATTGGGAACTGCCTCCGATTCTTTGAAAAAACGTTTGTGAAATGAGCTTTCGCCCCGTCGTGTTATTATATAACCGAATGCGCTCTCAGTCAATCGAAAGCGCCTTCGGTATGTGTTATTCTGCTGCCCGCTTATTGCGTGCTTTCCGTCGCAAGCCAGAGTTTGTCGTTATAGGCTCCGGGGATTACCCCTGCCCGTCATTTCCCTATAAGCTTCAAAAACCTTGCGTCGTTCATCTGCTCGTTCGTTATGTAATCCCCGTCGCAGAACAGCGCGTATGTGGTTATAGGCGTCGGCGCATTTCTTGCGGCCTCTTTGGAGTCAAGCAGGACCGCCCTGAAGCCGACGCCGTTTGCCTTGGCGGTTTCCTCGACCACAGGGACGTATTTTGCGTTAAACGGGCACTGGTGTGTGTAGTAGAGGACGTAGCCCTTGCCGTCAGCGTGAGGATTTTTCGCACACGGCTTGAAGCAGGGCTTTTTGGCGCCTTCTTCAAAAGGCAGATACCAGAGCTGAATCCCGTTCGAGGCCTCGTCGGCGACCTCAAAGCCCTTGTATTTCAGGTACTTCGGATCGGCAAGGAACGGTTTCTTTTTGGCCGACGAGAGGATGCAGAGGCCTTTTTTGCCTTTTGCCCTGCTGTCGTCAACGCACGCCGCAAGCAGATCGTTTGAGTAGCCGTGACCTTTGAACGAACCTGAAACCCAGAGGCAGTCGATGTACATATACCCGTCCGCGTCAATCGGATTCCACGCGTTCTCAGCCGGAATGTATTCAATGAAGCACTTTCCGCGCTCCACGCTCTTAAGGAACACCAGCCCGTCGTCAAAACGGCCCTCGAGCCACGCCTTCTTGGACGCGACCTGGACGTCTTTGTTGTTTGAAATCGCGCAGCAGATGTGCTCTTTTTCGAGATTTTCCTTTGTTACTCTGACGTATTCCATAATCCGCTCCTTCACCCGTGTCTTAGTTTAACGCTCTTGTAGGAAATCAATATGTGCGCAGCCGCGAACATTACGGCCGAAACAATGAGCGGAATCGAAAGGATCAGGACGCCGCTTACGAGGAAAATCATTGACGGCACGATTGAAAGCGCCAATGCCTTAAACACGCAGTCCTTCTCCCACAGCACTATCCAGAGGATGATGTATGCGAGCGCGAGGACTGCATTGGCGATAACAAAAACCGGGAACCCGTCAAGGAACCAGAAGCCAAACCACGTGTGCGGAACGTTCACGATCATGAAGGCGATGCAGCCGAATCTGCCTATTCCTTCGAAAATTTCGGCAGTTTTATTCTTCCAGACCGCCGGCGCACTGTTCCTGCTTTTTATCATGTAAACGATGTTCGGAATGAGGATCAGCACGACGACCGCGATTCCCATGTAATTGACAAGTCCCATTTTCGGTAGTTTCCTTTCGTTTTTTTCGCTTTTACTGTACCACGAATCCGCTCTCTTATTCAAGCCTTTCGAAAAGACGAAGCATCATTGACGAAGCATCGTTGAAGTCTCTTTGGCAAAATGCGTAAAGAGTCAAAATTCAAGTCTCATGAGCACCAGCTCCTGGTAGCCGCAGGTTCTGGATTTAAAGCCCTTGGGATTTCTTCCGTACTCCCTGAAGCCGTATTTTTCGTAGAGCGCCATCGCCCGCGAGTTATCACCGACAACGTCAAGCTCAAGCTGCACGTAGCCCGCCTTCTTTGCAAGCTCGATGCAGGCTTTCGTGAGCTCACCGCCAACGCCAAGGCCCCAGTACGCCTTGTCGACACTGATGCCGAACTCGGCTCTGTGCTTCTGCTTTTCATGCCTTCCGACCTCGGAAAAACCTGCGGAGCCGATGACCTTGCCGTCAAGGATGGCGATAATCTCAATCGCGCCTTCACTCTCCGTCATGCTCTTCAAAAATTTCTGCTCATCCTCAATCGAAAACGATTTTTCATCGGGGTAAGTCAGAAGGAAATCGGTCTGCTCATGCGTCAGGCAGAATATATCAAGCACCGCCTGAGCGTCGTTTTCATCCGCATTTCTTAATATGCATTTTCTGCCGTCTTTTAGGGTAATTTCTTTGCAGTATTTCATTTGATTCTCCTTTGTTTCAGTCGAAAAGCTGCCCCGGAAGTTTCAGCTTCTGCTTCGGAGGAAACCGCCTGTCAAACTCTTCAACGTCTTTGTCGTCAACGTAGTATCCCATTGGCGTGTTGTAAACCCCCGTCACATTCCTGAGGTAGCCCGGAATGAGCTCCCTGCAGAGGAAGAAGGAGTCGTCGGCGCCCTCGGGAAGGTCGTGGTACCTGATGCCGAATTCCCTCGCGTAGGTGAACCCGGATTTGCCGTAAAACTTTATGTTTCCTTCAAAGAGAACCGCGCCGTAGCCCAGCTTTTCGGCCTCCTTCAGCGAGTGATCCAGTAAGATCTTTCCGTAGCCCATGCGTTTTAAGTCATTGGCGATACAGATCGGACCCATCGTAAGAACCGGAACCTTCCTGCCGTCGTTGCCGTCGATGAATGTCTTCATGAACATGTTCTGGCCGATGATCCTGCCGCCAAGCTCCATGACAAAATCAAGTTCCTTAACGAACGCGGGGTCGTCGCGCAGGACGTGGATGACGTAGTGCTCGCTGCAGCCGGGCCTGTAAACGTTCCAGAACGACTCCCTCACGAGATTTTCAACCTCCGCCTCGTCCGCCTTTTCCTCAGGCCGCAGAACGTACTCCTGCATTTTCTGCCAGTCTTCCCTTGTCAGCTTCGTGCAGTGAACCAATCTGTACTCGCCAAGCTGGCTCATGAACAGTCTTTCCGTGTTCACGTACTTAAAGCCGCACTTTTCCTGAACGCGCTTTGACTTTTCGTTGCCGTCAAAGTAGCCGCACCAAAGAGCTTCCATTCCGAGCTCTTCAAACGCATAGCGGCAAGCCCCTCTCACAGCCTCCGGAATGAGCCCCTGCCCCCAGTATTCAACGCCAATCCAGTAGCCGATTTCGGCTTCGTTTTTGCCGCGTTTCGGGTTGGCGGTCTCGCCCGGCATGATGCCGAGGCTGCCGACAGGTTTTCCCGTCTCTTTCAGGCAAACCGCGTACGTTTCAGGCTCCGAGAGAACCGCCTTTATAATATTTTCGCTCTCCTCAACGCTTTTGTGAGGCTTCCAGCCCGCCGCGGGACCGATGCGGTCGTCCTTGGCGAGTTCGTAAAGATCCCCGGCGTCGCTTACCTGCCAGGGCCTCAAAATCAGTCTTTCAGTTTCTATCATTTTCAAATTCCTCTTTAGTTATGTTGTAATACGTGAGATCCCTGAGCCCGCCAAGGTACTCGTACGACTTTTCCTCAAACCGCTCGTACTTCATGCCGCACTTTTCCATCACGCGCCGAGAGGCATCGTTGCCGGCAAAGAACGAAGCGCAGACCCTGCCGCACTTTTTCACCTCAAAGCAGTACTCAAGGTACTTTTTCACGGCCTCAGTGGCATACCCCTGCCGCCAATGCCCCGATCCGAACCCGTACCCGATCTCACAGGTAAGAACGCCGTCCGCCTCATCCCTCTTGTACGAGCCCGCACAGATGAGCACCACGCCGATGAACTCACCGGTCGCCTTAATCCTCACCGCAAAAAGGTCCGGAGCGTTAAGCAGCCGGTCAAAATCAATGTCTGCAGGAGTCTCCGCATACCTGCAGACGAAAGTTTCAAGCACTTTCCGGTCATGGGCAATGTTCAGGAAATAGGCCTCAAGGTCGTCCGGCCTCAGTTTGTCTATAATAAGTCTTTCGGTTTCCATAAAAGCTTCCCGTTTCGGTTTACCGTTTCAGCTGACGTTTCAGCCTGCCGTTTCAGCTGCCCGCAAAGAACCGCTTCAGCTTTTGCCAGAACGTTTCCTTCTTTTTCGCTTGCGTTTTGGCGCGCTTCGTCGCGGGTTTTGCATTGGCGGTTTTTCCGTAAGCGTTTCTTTGTGCCGCACTCCTTGCCCTCTCCGCTTCGATTCTCTTCATACGCTCCTCGCGCTCAATCTTAGCCAGTGCCGCCAACGGGTCCTGCGCGGCACACAGCAGCGTCCCGAAATTCTTTATGTACTCGTAATCTGCTCTTTCGCATATATTTGAGTCATAGCCGACCTCGTGCACGAGCTGATTTCTGACCCAGCGGACATGCTTAAGCATGCGGTAGTGCTGCTCCCAGTTCCGCACAAGGCGCACGCCTCTCCGGTTCAAAAGCTCCATCTGCCTGATGTACTCGGAGACACCGTCCTGAGTCATATTGGCGTCTTTGATGAAGCGGTCGACCTGTTTGTATTCCTCTAAAAAGCTGATGTTGAGCTCGCGCATAAAGCCGTTTCGTCCGTCGTTTCAGTTTTGAAGAAGGCAGTGCATTCTTTCGCCTCTGTTATATGTTAAAAGAGCCTGTTAGTCAATAGCGAAAACGCACCCGCCTTTACCTGTCCGGCGGGTGCGCTGCAAAGCCTTGATTTTTGAGCTATTTTTGCGTGCGCGACCCCGAAGATGTGCAGGGGCACTTCGAGAGGGGAGCTCGCGCAAAGTAAGCCGCAGTGATTGTCGTCAGACTCTTTGTGTGCTTTGAGAAGAATTCTCTGAGTTAAAAGCTATTGTTTGCGGCTTACGTAAAGAGTCAAAAATCTTGATTTTGAGCTATTATTGCGTGCAGAAATCCGATGCTGTACGAAGGTTTACTGTTTTTTGATGTGTCTCTTGGCGAGTACGTGGAAGAGCACGAAAAGGCCCGTGAAACCGACAACCGAACCGATAAGGACCGCGGCCATGACCCAGAGGGGGACCTTGGCGTCAAAGAAGTAGAGGTTGCAGTCGATGCTGTCGCGGATGCCCTTCAGGACTTCCGCAGGGTAGCCCGACGCCTCCATTTCCCTGAAGACACCGTTCATCATGTGGTTCTTGAGCAGGCTCGTGCCGTAGGTGCCCGGCAGGAAGGTGAGAAACCTCTGAAGGCCGGAGCCGAAGGACGATATGGGCATGTAGGCGCCGCAGAAGAAGCCGTAACCTGCGCTCACGATAGTTCCGACGGCGGACGCCTGGCCGTTTGTGCTCAGGAAAAAGTGTATGCACGAAGACAGCGCGGTTCCGAAAAGCGTCAGGAGGATCACGTCGCCGATGACGAAAAGCACGTCAGTAAACGACATGTACCAGCCCTGAGTCGAAAGGTAGAGAAGACCCACTGTGAGAGCTGAGAGCGTCACTATGAGCGTGCTCGCGGCGGATGCGAGGTAGTAGCCGGCCGCAATTGTTGAACGCTTAACGGGTGAAACGGTGAAATCGCCAATGGACCCGCTCGCCTTGTCGGTGATCATGAGCAGGTTTGAGCAGAACGCAATCGTCACGCAGCAGACCGCAAGAAGCGACGAGATGAGCTGGCCAACGACGGTGCCGTTGATGAGTGACTCGCTTATCGTGAAGCCCTCGGGGAGCGCCGACATGTAGCTCTCCTTGTAGACGTTGGCGAGGAAAGTGGCGTAGAGCACGAGGAGTATCATTGGCGATATCAGTGCGGAGATGAAGAAGCCCTTGTCCTTGAAGAACACTTTCAGGTTTCTTCTGACAACGTTCAGAAGGATCATTGCGCGTCACCCCCTTCCGGTGCCTTGCCGGTAACCGCGAGGAAGACGTCGTCCATCTTGCCCTTGGTCACTTCGTAGTCCTTGAAAAGCTCCGGGTGCTTCAGGATGAGGTCGGTCACCTCGGCCGTGTCGGAAACCTTTATTCTGACGCCGTCCCTGACTTTGGTGAAGGACACGCCAAGGCCTTCCGCCTGTTCTTCGCTGCAGCCGTAAAGCGTGACATAGTCGCCTGCGTATTCGTTTTTGAGAGTGAGAGGGGTTCCCTCGGCCGCGATTTTGCCGGCCTCCAGGATTATAATGTAGTCTGCGTCGGCCGCCTCCTCCATGTAGTGTGTGGTGAGGAAAACGGTGAGCTGACGCTCGTTTCTGAGGTTTTCGACAACGTTCCAGAGGAGACGCCTTGTCTGCGGGTCGAGGCCCGTCGTAGGCTCGTCAAGTATGAGTATCTCCGGCTCGTGCAGAAGCGCCCTGGCAATGTCAACGCGCCGCCTCTGCCCTCCCGAAAGCTTTTCAAGAGGACGGTTAAGGAAGCTTCCGAGTTCAAAAGTCGCGGAAAGCTCGGCAAGCCGCTTTTCAAACGCCTTGCCGGTAATCCCGTACAGGGCCGCGCGGCTTTTCAGGTTGTCTTTAACCGAGAGCTTTTTGTCGAGCACGGATGTCTGGAACACGACGCCGATCTTTCTGCTCACGGCGTCAAACTCTTTTTCGACGTTGTGGCCGAGGACCGTGACGGTGCCGCTGTCCTTGGCGAGCTGGCCGCATATCATTGAGATGGTCGTGGACTTTCCTGCCCCGTTAACACCCAGAAAGGCGAACAGTTCGCCTTTTTTAACTACAAATGACAGATCCGAGACGGCTTTTACGTCGCCGTAGGATTTGTAAAGATGGTCTATTTGAATAACGTTGTCCATTATTGTCTTAAACTGCTTTCTTATAAAATTTTACACAACAGTGAAATTGTTCTTCTTTGCAAGCTCTCTGAACAGCTGGTTCTTGTCGTAGCCGCCAACGTCAAAGCCCGGAATCTCCTTAAACGCCTTGCAGAGCGAAAGACTGATTTCCGTGCCAAGCTCAAAAATCTCGTTGTCCGAGAAAGGACAGTTGCCCATCATGACCAGCGCGCTTATACCGTACGACACGAGCCACATATCTCTGAAGTACTTGTCGGCAGCTTCGGCGCTCATATTGTACCAACTCATTATCGAAGGACGCACGAGCTCCTGTGAATAGCGAAGTATTTCGGGGCCGCCGCCGGGCAGACCGCTTGGCGGTGTGAAGAAGAGAGCCTTGTACAGTTCGGGTTCCTCTTTCGCGAACTTCGCGTACTGTTTCCAGACGCCAAGGAAAGGAACCGTCTCTTTCAGTCCCGTTTCAATGTATTCGAAATATTTCTCTTTGATCTTTTTGAAGACCTCCGTTCTGAGGTCGTCCATGTTTTCAAAGCACGTGAATATCGGGGCAACGGAGCCTCCGATTGCATTGGCGACAGTCCTCGCCGTAACACTTTCAAAACCTTTTTTCTGCGCTATTTCAAGTGCCGCTGTAATAATATCATCTTTCTGGTACTTAACTTTTGGGGGCAATTCTATCCGATTCTCCTTTCTGTTCGCCGGTTATATAACAGGCGTTATGCGGGTATTATAGTTACCCTTTTGTCACCTGTCAACTGTCATTTTTTAGATTTTTAAGAATTATTAAGGACTTTGCCGCCAATGTCCCGTCGAAATCGCCTTCCGACTGCGGCATTTTAACGAAAACGCCTTTTATCTGCTGAGATAAGAGGCGTTTCGGTGGTCAGTCCTCTCGGGATAATTGTATCATACTTTCCTGAAAAGAACCTTTATTTTTTCCCGATTTTTCGGGAATTTATGCAGTTTTTGAAAATCTGTTCAGGCGGCGCTGAGCACGCGTTTTTCATTGGCGGATTCCGTCACTCTCCGTAGAAAAGGTAGAGGTTGAAGACGCCTGACTCATCGGGCTTACCCTGGAACAATTCGGTCTTTTGGGCATCCGCGTACACTTTTGTGTATCCCTGTCTGAAGATCATATTCACGATATCATCCTCAGGAATCACCGTCATATAGCTGACCTCATTTTCGGTGCCTGCATCGTAGATTATCCTGATGGTTTTGGTCTTTTCTGCACCGTCGCACGTGAGGAATCTGACCTTTTCCGCCTGCATCTCCTCAATCCATTCGGGGAGATCGAGGTCGTAGCAAACCGCGACCAGCACGAAAAGCATGCGTTCTTCGCCGAAGATCAGATACTCGCGGAAGTTCAGGATTTCAAGCGTTTCAGCTGAAACAAGATACTCGATTTCAATGGTCGCGCCATAAAAGCGCTCCAGGCCTTCAATATTTTTGACTTCAAGCGCCGCACGTGTGTTCTCTTCGTTCATCCTCGTAAACACAGTAAGCGTGCCGTTTCCGTTGTCGATTGCATTGACAAGTTCTTCTGTCGCGGTCGTATCCTCGTTTATCGGAGTGGAAAAATCCTCGGGGTGGATGTTCCCCATAAGTTCCTTCTCCTCATCGCTCATCGCGAACCACTCGCCAATGAATCTGACTTCCCCGTCTTCGAAAGGCTGTCTGTAGAAATTTCCGTCGCTGTCAATCAGATTCTCCCAGTTGCCGTAATTGCTCTCATAGTACAAGCCCTGTCTGTAGCAGGAGTACCAGTCATTTGCTAAAAGAGGGTGGTTTACGCAATATACCGTCTCATGGTGCTTTAGAACATTTTCGGGCTTGTTGGCTTCAACGAGTGCCTCAATGCTGACATCGCCAATGCCGTACACCGACTTTCTTGTTCTAATTGCCTCGACGGCCAGGGCAAAGTATCTGTCAAAGAGAGCGTCCGAAGGATCGGTCAGTACGTAAAGGCTCAGGTCTGACACTCCGTCCCAGTGTATAATGGCATCTATAGACGAATAGTCGGGGTCGCAGAACACAATGGAATCATCGTCCGTGTCGATCGATACATACATTGACTGAGGCACGGTGAGGCTCACTTTATATTCATGGTCCGAGCTCTTGTCAACTGTAACATCAACAGTCTTCATTGGCGTGTTCGAAGTTTCAAACGCGGCTCTGAGCGTGCGGAAGGAGGAAGGTTCTTCGGTATCGTAAGAGGCCTTTACGGAGTAGACAAGTTGTGTTTTGCCGTCTTTTTCGGCTGATAATGAATTCGACACAAGGTCGCATGTTTCCGCGTCGACAACAATCTCCGCGTGAATGATTTCGCCGTCATAGTCTCTTTTGAGGGTACTCTCGATAACGTCCCTGCTGCGCGCATCGTCATAAACTGTTAGAACATGAATAAGGCCGTCCTCTTTGTATGCACTTTTAAACCCCTCGTGTTTGGTGTCAAGAAAATTCTCTTCGCTGATTCCGAATACATCAAAAAAAGGATTATATTCGTCTTCGATTGATATACCGCAGCTGAGATAAATCTGCGACTGGTCATCAGGCTGTGATCTGTAGTATGTATGGCCTTTTCTGTAGTTTTTATAGTTAAAGCCCGGCCAATCTTCGAAGAAGTAATCCGCGTTCTCCCAGTAGCAGTTGTTCCATTCCGGTTTTTCCGGATAGATGAAATCATACTGCAGAGAACTGTGGCGGCCCAGCAGCGCGTCAAGCTGATTCTTCTCGTAAATGCTGTGCGAAAGCTCAAGCCAGGAGGACTCTTCAATCGGCTCCCGAATTTCCCCGGCATCCGGCGAAGCTGTCGGTTCTGCTGTCGGCCCTGCTGTCGGCCCTGCTGTCGGCTCTGCTGTCGGTGACGCCGAAGGAGCGGGCTCTTTATTGCCGCTGCAGCCTGCGAAAACGCCAAGCATCACAAACACCGAAAGTATCACGCAAATAAATCGTTTCATATTCATTGACTCACACCCCGATTATCTCAATTTTAAGGGAACATTTCATGTTTCCACACAAAACGGTTTATTATATCAAACCTTAAAAATCCTTTCAATTGTTTAAGGCAAACGGCAAGGCGGCCCGTCAT
>DBWH01000012.1 GCA_002308595.1 Mageeibacillus sp. UBA1243
TTTTTGCGTGCGCGACCCCGAAGATGTATGAATATACTTCGAGCGGGGAGCTCGCGGAAATAGGCCCATGCAAATTTCGAGAGATTTTTTCGAGCGCGAACCCGAAGCTGTATGAAGATACTGCGAGCGGTTTGCTCTCGGAAAAAGATCCGAAATTTATTATGCTTCGTCGAACATGTCCTCTTTCATTTCGATGTAAGTCTTGAAGACGTAGTGCGAGTAGTAGAGGATTCCCATTGTTCTCAGGAGCCAGTTGCAGGCAAGCATCGTGATTGAGATCACAACCGTCTTTCTGCCGAAACCGTTGCCGTAATTGAGGGCCAGCATGGCGACCTCGATTGCCAGGTTGTAAACGAGGAACAGAAGCGTCCTCGGTATCAGGTACCAGCAGTATGAATTGACGATCTTGAAAGCCACCCTCACGGCGCCCTTCTTGAAGGCGACGATGCTCGGAATGAGGTACGCGGTGTACATCGAGAAGAATACCACCGAGAAGAACGTCACTACGATTATGACGACGACAAGGAGCAGCATCGGAATGATCTGCGAAGTGTCGCCCGAAATAACCTTGCTGACGGCAACGCTCACGGGCATTATCAGGTAGGCCAGAAGCCCCGCCATCACGACCAGTATCAGCAGCGCGAAGAAGATGTAGACCGCCATGCTGAGGAAGCGCTTGTTGACGCCCTCCCTGAACAGCGAGAATGTGTTTCTCTTCTTCGGGATGCGGTGGATCCCGTTGTACGTGTTGACGTACATGATATATGAGAGGCCGGAGACGAAGAACGCTCCGATCACCGAGACTGCAAAAAGTGAAAGTATCGCGACTGCAACTGTGGTGGCAAGGAGTGTCGGATCAGTTGCCCTGCTCTTAAGCCACGACGCCATGTCGGTCAGAAGCTGCGGATAATCCGTCTTGAACAGCCTTCCGAGCGATCCGAATTCTTTCGTGAAAGAGTTAAACTGAACGGCAAAACACCCCGCCGCCGTAGCGAGGGCAACGAATATGAGAATTATCGGTCGTTTTTTCAGACTTATGAAAAAATCTCTCATTTGAAATCCACCTTTTTAGATGTCGCCGGATTTTGCCGTGCACATTTAATATTAAATAAAAGCCAACGTCTTGTCAAGGGCTTATACCCCTTTTGGGAGTCTTTGACCGCCCCTTAAGCCGCCTTTAAGCTTCAAACGCCCCTTCGTGCGCAAACATTGCCTAAACCCGGGCAAATTACCGCCAATGCGACACGCAGAAAACAGCCCGTTTTCCGGTTAAAGCTCGATGCCCGAGAGGGCCTCCTCCGCGGCGAGTTTGTCCTTGGCGATTTGAGCCGAAAGAAGCTCCGCAGAGTCAAACTTTATCTCGCCGCGAAGCCTTTTGACGAAGGTAACTTCGATGAAGCTGCCGTAGAAGTCGCCGCTGGCTTCGAAAAGATGCGTCTCGACGCTGCGTCTGTTGTTGCCGAACGTGGGGTTCCTGCCGATGTTGGTAACGCCCCTGTACCTTGTGCCCTTAACTTCCGTGACTGTTGCGTAAACTCCGTCGGGAGGAATCGCAAAGCCGCGGCGGGGAATGATATTGGCGGTTCTGAAGCCTATGCTTCTTCCGACCTCGCGGCCGTGCTGCACCCTTCCGGGGATCACGTAAGGCCTGCCCGCGTAAATGGGGTACTCGTCGACCTTGCCGTCAGAGATAAGCTCGCGGAGGAGAGTGCTTGAGACAAGCCTGTCGCCGATCTTCACGGGTTCGATCTCTGCGACTTCAAAACCGTACCTGACGCCAAGCTCGCGCAGCTCCTTAGGGCCGCCCGCGCCGCCTCTTCCGAACGAATAGTTGCTGCCGACAACGCAAAGCGACGCGTTCAGCTTGCCGGCAACGATGTCCCTTGCAAACGTCTCGCAGTCCATCGCGGCGTACTCGCGGTCAAAACCCTCGAAGAAGATGCCGTCAACGCCGAGGCCCGCCATAATCTCCGCCTTTGTCTCGTTGGTCATGATGAGCTTTACGGTTCCGCCGCCCCCGAAGACGTTCATCGGGTGCTTTTCGAACGTGTAGACGAGCGAATCAAGGCCGCGCTTCTTTGCCTCGGCAACGAGCGTTCTGACGAGAGCCGCATGGCCCTTGTGCACGCCGTCGAAGTTGCCGAGTCCCACGGCAATGCCTTTCTCCGGTCTTTCGTATTTATCGTATGGAGTGTTGTTTCCGAATATTTTCATCAGATTTTCTCTCCGCTGTTTTCAGGTGATTTAGAGCTTTTTCAGGTGGTTAAAAGCCATTCTCAAGGCTTTCTGTCAGTCGGCGCCGAAGTACCTGTCGGGCTTTAAAACAGCCTTGCCGGCGCCGTCTTTTGCTGCCGATGCAAGCGCAAACTCCCTGCCGGAAATCAGCAGGAGCACGCGGATTTCATTGGCGTCATTTTTTTCGCAGTTTTCGGGAAATTCAATCCTCGCAAAATCAACCGTAACGGTCTTTCCCTGCATGTAAAAAACGTGTTCTTTTTCGGAAAGTTCGAGCATCGGAAAACCGAAGAGTTCCCTAATCGGCCTCACGAGTTTTCCGGCGTCTCCGCCCTTTGCAGCATCCTCAAGCTCGCCGAGAGTGACAGCGTTTTCCGCGTGAAAATCGCCGTAGGATGTGCGCTCAAGTTTTGACATCACGGCGCCGCAGCCGAGCGCGTTTCCGAGGTCGTTTATGATCGTTCTTATGTAGGTTCCCCTGCCGCAGCAGACCTCAATTTCGGCGACCGGAAGGCCGTCAGCGCCCGTTCTATAGCCAAGGAGCTCGCACGAGTAAATGTTCACCGGACGTGCATCAGCCTGAACCTCCTCGCCCCGCCTTGCCAGCTTGTAGTAAGGGACGCCATCCTTTTTGAGGGCCGAGTATGCGGGCGGAACCTGGAGCACGGTGCCTCTGAAGCCTGAGAGAGCCTTTTCGACGTCGGCTTTTGTGACCGCTGATGCATTGGCGGCAGTCCTTTCGACATTTCCCCAGATGTCCTGGGTGTCGGAAACAAGACCGAGCGTCGCCTCCGCCCTGTAGGTTTTTCTCATGTCAAGAAAAAGGTCGGAGCACCTTGTGGCGCCTCCAACCATTATGGGAAGCACGCCCGTGGCCTCAGGGTCGAGAGTGCCCGGGTGACCTGTTTTTTTGATGTTCAGGATCTTTCTCACTTTCGCAACGCACGCGTGAGAAGTCATGCCCTTTTCCTTGTAGAGATTGATGATTCCGGTCATTTTGAGTTCTTCCGCCTTTTTACGGGAAAAATCATTTTCAGTTCCGAACACGCCAATGGCCTTCCGTCAGACCTCGGCTTCCTTCTTTTTGTCCTCCGCGATGATCTCGCTGATTTTTTGGTCCATGGCCGTTCCCACGTCCACCGAGTCGTCGACCTTGAATAGGATCTTGGGCAGCTGCCTGATGATCATCCTTCTGCCGAGCATGGAGCGTATGAAACCGGAGGACGAGTTGAGGCAGTCAACCGCCTGTTTCTTTTCGTCCGGCGAGCCGAAAATGCTGACGTAGGCCTTGGCGAACTGGAGGTCCTTGGTGAGTTTGACTCTGGTGATACTCGTGATCGGCGGTATCCGCGGGTCCTTCATGTCGCGGTTTATGATCTCGGTCAGCGCCTTTTGCATTTCGCCGGCAATTCTGATAATTCTGTCCATATGTTTTTTGTCAAAATATGCGCGCGGCACGGGCTCCCATGCCGCGCGGCTTAATATTATTTCTTGCGTAGAGGGCCTAAAATCTTGATTTTAGAGCTATTTTTTCGTGAACAAACCCGATGACGTACGAAGGTACTTCGAGTGGTTTGTTCGCGGAAAGCAAGTCGCAAGTAATTTGTCATCAGACACCTTGTGTGCTTTTAGAAGTACAGTTGGTTATTGTCTGTACTCTATTGCGACTTGCGTAAAGAGCCTAAAATCTTGATTTTAGAGGTTTCTTTCGACCTGCTCCATAACGTAGCACTCGGCAACGTCGCCCTCTTTGATGTCGTTGTAGGATTCAAATGACAGACCGCACTCGTAGCCCGAAGCAACTTCCTTGACGTCGTCCTGGAAACGCTTGAGCGAAGCCAGCTTGCCCTCGTAGACCACGATACCGTCCCTGACGATGCGTACGTCGGAGTTCCTCTGGACCTTGCCGTTGAGCACGTAGCCGCCCGCGACCGTACCGACACCCGAAACCTTGAACGTCTTCCTGATTTCGACGTGGCCTGTGACGACCTCTTTGAACTCGGGCTTGAGCATACCCTTCATAGCGGCCTTGACGTCCTCGATCGCGTCGTAGATGACCTTGTAGAGCTTGACGTCAACGTGTTTCTCATTGGCCATTTCCCCTACGTTTCCGATAGGTCTCACGTTGAAGCCGATGATGACCGCGTTGGATGCCTCTGCGAGGAGAACGTCGCTCTCGTTGACACCGCCAACGGCAGAGTGGATAACCCTGACGCGAACTTCGTCGTTGCTGATGGATTCGAGCGATGACTTGACGGCCTCGACGCTTCCCTTAACGTCCGCCTTGACGATGATGTCAAGGTTCTTGACTTCGCCGGCCTTGATCTGGCTGTAGAGATCCTCGAGGGTGACCTTGTTGGAGTAGGTCATAGTCTTTTCGCGGTTCTTGGCGATGCGCTCGTCGGCAACCTTCTTGGCGAGGTGCTCGTCCTTGTTGACGCAGTAGAATACCTTACCTGCTTCGGGAACTTCGGGAAGACCCGTGACCTCGACAGGCATTGAGGGACCCGCCTCTTTGATGGTGCGGCCTTTGTCGTCCGTCATGCGTCTCACGTGGCCGAAAGTGGTCTCGGTGAGGATTGCGTCGCCCGTTCTCAGAGTACCTCTCTGGACGAGAAGCGTTGCGACAGGACCTTTGTTCTTGTCGAGTTTAGCCTCGATAACGGTGCCTTTGCACTGCTTCGTGCGGCTTGCCTTGAGCTCGAGGATGTCTGCTGAAAGGATGACCGTCTCAAGGAGTTCGTCAATGTTGATGCCTTTCTTGGCGGATACCGGCACGAACGGAACGTCGCCGCCCCAGTCTTCGCACACGATGCCCTGCTCGGCCATCTCGTTCTTGACGCGGTCGATGTTGGCGCCTTCCTTGTCGATCTTGTTGACTGCGACAACGACTGAGACGTTGGCGGCCTTGGCGTGGTTGATCGCTTCTATTGTCTGAGGCATAACGCCGTCGTCAGCTGCGACAACGATGATCGCAACGTCCGTAACCTGGGCGCCTCTTGCACGCATTGCGGTGAAGGCTTCGTGTCCCGGTGTGTCGAGGAACGTGATCTTGTGGTCGTTGATTGTGACAGTGTAGGCACCGATGTGCTGCGTGATACCGCCGGCCTCTCCCGCCGTGACGCTCGTGTTTCTGATGGCGTCGAGGAGCGAAGTTTTACCGTGGTCAACGTGTCCCATTACAACGACTACAGGCGGCCTCGGCTCTGCATCCTCAACGGGCTCTTTGTCCTCGGGATCCTCAAGGAGGAGTTCCTCGTTGCTGACAATGATTTCGGGCTCTGCAGTGATTCCGTAGCTGTCGGCAATGATAGCCGCTGTGTCAAAGTCAATTTCCTGGTTCTGCGAAGCCATGATGCCCTCTTTAAAGAGCTTCATAATGACTTCCGAAACAGTCTTCTTGATGAGCGAAGCGAACGCACCGACTGTGATCGTCGGAGGAATCTTCACATTGGTGAGCTTCTGGGCCTGAATTCTTGCCTGCTCGTCAATCTGATTCTTTTTCTTTTGCTTCGGGTTCTTCAGGCCCTGGCGGTTTTTCTCAACGTAGTTGTCGTTGATCGAGAACTCGTCGCTCTCAACGTCCGAAACGGATCCCTTTGAACCGATCCAGTTTCTTGCGTCGTTGTACTTGCCGGCTTTCTGCGGGCCTGCTGTACGCCTTGTACCCTCGTTGCGCTTCTCTGTCTTGGCGCTGTCCTTGTCCCTGCCGCTGTCTCTGCGCTGCGTGCCTGCGGGCTGCGCGGAAGCCGAGCTGCTCTGCTGGGGTCTGCCCTGTCCTGCCTGACCTGCGGGTTTCTTGTCGCCCTGGTTTCTGTTGTCGTAGGGGCGCCTGTCATTGTTCCACTGGTCGCGCGGTCTCTGGTCGCCTCTGTCGCCTCTGTCGCCTCTCGAGTCGCGGTCGCCTCTTGAGTCGCGGTCGCCCTGCGGCCTGTCGCCTCTCCTCGGCGGGTTCTGTCTGGAACCCGAGCCCGTAGCTGTGCCCTGCGGCACACGCCTTATAATAGGCTGAACCCTAATCGGATGAACCGTGACCTCAGGCTGCTTCCTCTCGGGAGGAGTCTCCTTCGGTTTTTCTTCTGTTTTAGTTTCAGCTGCAGGAGCTTCTGCCGCGGCGTTTCCGTCAGCCTCAGGAGCTTTTGCCTCCTCAGGCTTTGTCTCGGAAGCTGTTGTTTCAGCCGCCGGAGCTTCCGTTTTAGCCGCTTCGGCCGTCTCCTCAGCCTTCGGAGCCTCTTCCTTTACCGGAGCTGCTTCCTTAACGGCTTCCGCTTCCTTCGCCGGTGCGGCTTCTTTTTCCGCTGGAGCAGCAGCGCCCTCTTCTACCGGAGGTTTCTTGGCCTTCTTATTGACACGGCCGACGCGAAGGGTCTTCGTTCCCGAAATACCGCTCACAGTCTTCTGCGGAACCGATGATTCAACCTTTGTCTCGATAGAATCTTCAGTCTTAGCTGTTTTCTTCTCTTTTTCTGCCATCGTTTCCTCCTGTTTATTCCGCATCTTCTGCGGACTTTTCAATTCTTCCTAGTTCGTCGATCAGG
The DNA here is from genome assembly GCA_002308595.1 of Mageeibacillus sp. UBA1243. Taxonomy (GTDB): domain Bacteria; phylum Bacillota; class Clostridia; order UBA1212; family UBA1212; genus UBA1212. The sequence continues at coordinate 6,774 of DBWH01000012.1, forward strand.
CTCATGAGTTTCTTCCCCATTCCCTGATCCAGTATCACGAT
>DBWH01000020.1:0-14137 GCA_002308595.1 Mageeibacillus sp. UBA1243
CTGGGAGTTGCCGTTGGCGATTTCAGTGCCGTTTGCAAGGATCCAGTCGTAGGAGAGTCCGTCGCCTGCAGATGCGTCAAAGCTGCGGCTTACAGGTGTGTAAGCCGGTTCGCTCTCGTATACTTCGAGCTCGCCGAAACCTGCATAGTAAACTGTGTCAGCAATGCTGCTTGTTCTTGTGATGTAGATTCTGATGTAGGAAGCTTCTTTGCCTTCGCCGTCATAGATGAAAGGATCTGCATATGCAGCTCCGTCGGGAAGATCAGACTCGCCGCCGATTACTGTCCAGTTAACATTGTCTGTCGAAATCTCAACTGTGAAGCTGGCAGGTGTAGGCATACCCGAGAGGAACTTTGTGGGGAAGAGTTTAACTTCGCCGATGTTGTATGTTCCGTCAAGATCAACTGTAGCCGTAATGTCAACGTCTCTCATATTAGCCGATGCGTACCATGCAAGGCTCTGGTTGGTGTTTGATGCGTTTCCGTCAAACTCGTCCAACTTTCCGTCAGTGAGGTTTGAAGCCATGAACCACTCAGGCATATTCAGGTCTGCATTAGCTCCGCCGCCGTCCCATGTTTCAACATCTTTTTCAAAGGCAATGTTTGTCGGTCCTTCACCTGCAAATGCCATTACGGTGCAGAGGGAAAGGACAAGAGCAACTGCCAAAAGAAGACTGATGATTTTTTTCATAATAATTCTCCTTTTCTGATTTCAAACTCACAGGACAAACTCCGCCCTGCTTTATTTCTGAAGCCATTTTACAACGCATTGGCGGTATCGTCAACTGTTTTTGCGCGCAAAATTCTCATATGTATATTTTTATTTATAAAGGATCGTCCGCGAAGCCGCCAATGTGCTCCGCGCTTTTCCGTGCCCTTCCCCTGCCTCTCAGAAGCAGACAAAGGCGATTTCCGGCGCTGTTCCGAGCCTCAGCGGCAGGCAGCTCTGGCCGAGCCCGCAGTTTATATACAGCTTGTTGTTTTCGCAATACTCGTAGAGGCCGTAGACGTAGCCTTTTCTCGGCATGCGGTCGTCGCGCAGCACGTTGAACTCGAAATTGAATGGCATGTAGACCTGGCCGCCGTGCGTGTGCCCTGCAAGCGTCACGCTGTACTTCCCGCAGCCGCTGATTTCGTCCTTGACAACCTCCATGAGGTCCGGGTTGTGCATGAGGATGAGCAGCTTGTCGTTTTCCGAGGCCTCCGCCGCCGCTTCGCTGACGGCTTTTTTGTGCTTTTTGTCATCGCCGATGCAGAGCTCGTCAAGCCCCGCCGCAAGAATACTTGCGTCCGTACCCTTCAGCCTGATCTTGACGGTCTCATCGCGCAGCACTTTTATGTTTCTGCCGCAGCTTTCGACTTCTTTTACGTATTCCGCAATCTTTTTCGGGTCTTTTCCGCAGACGTGCGTGCAGTCGTGGTTTCCGAGCACCACAAGAATCGGCAAGCCTTCGAGCGCGTCAGACAGGGTTCGCATGAAGTCGAGCATGGCTGGTTTGCCCTTGGCGTTTTGGCAGAGGTCGCCCGTTATCGCCAATGCATCGCAGTCCTCGCTCGCAATCCTGTAAATGACATCGCCAAGGTTAACCGAGACCATCGGGAAATGAAGGTCCGACAGGTGCCCTATCCTGCAGTACGGCGTCCCGCCGTACGAAGGCTCCGCGTCACTCGTATGCGTATCTTTTTTTCGCTTTTTAAGGGTTTTTTTTGCCTTTGCGCTCCTGTCCGCAAACACCTCCGTGACCTTGAACTTTTTGGTCTGAAGGTAGCAGGCGGTCACCGCGACGATCACGGCGGCGATTATTCCCGCGGCAAGGGTTGAAACGTATGCGGCGGTGGAGATTAAAAGCGGTGAAATCATAAGACTCTCGTAACGATTTGATATTTCCGGAAAATATCGCATTTCCGGGAAACAACGTTATTTCCGGGAAATTACGTATTTCCGGAAAATTAAGTATTTCCGGAAAATATCGGATTTGACGCATATTTCCGGAAAATTTACTTCTTTCCGATTATTTTTTTCTCTTCGTCCGTGACGAAAATGGACTTCTTTCGCCAGATGACAGCGCCGACGGCAATGCCTATCCAGACGCCGCCGACAAGGGCAACGAATGCCCAGAAGACTATCTTGCCGAGTTTGACCGTATCGTCGGCGGCCCTGCCCGAACCGTTGTACGCCGTCGGCTCCGGCATGCTGCCCTCCGTCGGGTCAGGCCCGCAGGGCGTTGGCGCTTCGGTCGGAACGGGAGTGACGTCCCCGCCGGGATCTTCCGTATTTGCGGGGACAAGCGTCGGCGTCGGCGTAGGCGTAGGCGCGTCCGTAGGAACTATAGTGGGTGAAGGAGTCGGATTGCCGCCGGGCACGGGTGTAGGCGTCGGGACGACCTTCCTTTTGACCGTGTAGATGCCCTGCTGCGTCATCGTGTTCATGCCGCCGTCGCTTACGACCGCATAGGCCTTGATGCTTGTTTCGGGTTCCTCCGTTATGTACGCTTTCAGCATGACGATTGCGGCCTTGCCGTCAGAGCTCGGGGTGAATTTTCCGTCGGTTTCAAAAGTTATGGTCACACTGCCGGGCTGCAGATTTGCCTTGACGTTAAAGCCCGGCGCCGCTTCCGGAATCGAAAAGCCAAGTCCTTTGTACTCGGCGTTGATGCTTCCGGAGACCGCGCGGCCCTTTTCGAGCCCGTAAATCGAAAACTCAATCACAATTTCATCGCCAATGTCAAACACGCCGCCGGGCCACTCAACCGAGATCGAGCAGTCGTCAGCTTGCGCGGGAAGGCAGAAGGCAAAGACAGTCAGCAACGCCGCTACAAACACGCCAAGCCTCGCAAAAATCCGCAAAATATCCGGTTTTCTCAAACTTTTTTCAGTCATTTTCGCGCTCCGGTTCATTGGCGGCAATCAGCCTGAAGGATTTCTTTTTGAGGAACACGCCAAGGTAAAACCCGAAAACAGCGGTTCCCAGCACAGCCGTTATAACGATTGTCGGCACGTCCCACATTTCGCCTGCGCCCACCGTGTCGATGAGCATTCCGCAGAAGTTGTAGACCGCGTGCAGCACTATGGGGACGAGGATGTCGCCCGTTATGAGCATGCAGGTTGCGCACATGGCGCCGATGAGGGCCGAGTAGCCGACCTGCCTGATCACTGCCCCGAAGCCGGCGCCGGAGACCAGGTTGAAAAGGTGGTAGAGGCCGAACACGCAGCTTGTTGCCGCGATGCAGATGAAAACCTGCAGCCTCGACTTGCATTTTTTGAGGTAATAAGGGAAAAGAACGCCGCGAAAAGCGATCTCTTCAAAAGCCGCAACGGCAATGTGCTCCACCGCAAAAAGCGCCACCCAAAGAGCGCTCTCCGTCACAAAGCACCTGCCCGTTATCAGCGAAATTATAGGCAAATTGTTGACCGCAACAAGAAGCGCCGGTATCACGAGCAGAAGGCTTTTGAGATACTCATCGGCGGGTTTTCTGCACGCGACCTTGGTGTCGCTTTCGAGAAGCACGGTCAGAAAAAAGACAGCGGCAACGGTCCTCGTGATGATGACATTGGCGATAAGGTCGTGACCCTCATCGGGTATCAGGTGCACCTTAAACGACTCCAGCGCGACGAAAACGAGGAGGACGACCGCCGAAACGATGCGTATGATCTTAAGAATCAAGCTCTTTTTTTGCATAAAACTTCCTGAAAAGAATGATTCCGAGCACGACACCGCCAATGACAAGCAGCACGCTCAAAAACTGCGACGGGAAAAGGCCGATGATCTTGGCGCCGCGCTCCATGTTGTCGCCCCTCAGGAACTGCTCGCAGAAGAAGCGCCAGATTCCGTACGACACAAGGTAGACCGGCATGCACATATACAGACCTTTTTTCTTAAGAATCATGAAGAGCAGCACGCCGAAGAGTATGAAAAGGAAAGCGCTTTCCTTTTCATACTCTTNNGCGGGAATCCTCTTGAAGTGTTCGCCGGGGAACTGAATTCCGAGAAAGCCTGTCGTGGGTTTTCCGTAGCAGCAGCCCGCAAAGAAGCAGCCGATCCTTCCGAATGCGTGCGCACCCGTGATCGCCGCGGCGCCTATCGAGACAAGCTCCCAAATTCTTGCTATGTGCTCTTTTTCGCCCTCTTTAAACAGTATCCTGCCCGCGATGAAGTAGATGCCGAGGAACAGCGCCACACCNNACAATGATGCCGCCAAGGAACGTAATGCCCCCGTCAAACGTGAACTGACCCGTCTGCTGCCACCTGTAAAAGGCCTGGCACACAGCCGCGCCGAAAAATCCCACCATTATCGAGACAAGCGCGTCAATGAGCACCAGATTCTGCAGCCTTGCCGAGAATCTGAACCTGTCGGCGCACACTCTGAACACAACAAAAGCAGAGATCACACCGATCACAATGAAGATCGTGTAAAGGTCAACGTCCCAGAAAAGCGGTTTACTGTACATGATGCCTTCCTCCCGAAATAAAAAAGGAGCCTGTTTAAAGCCTGCTACCTCAGATAGCAGTCACATTTTAGCACAAACCCGGCCCATAAGCAAAGCCTATCGGTCTGCCGCCAATGCCGCGGCCGCGCCATACTACAGCAAAACCTGCGGCCGCCTTTTACGGCACCGCAGGTTTTCCGAGTCATATTTCAGTCTGCCTTAGAAGGTCTTTCCGTTGCCGTCAATCATCTCCGGCAGCTTACCCGTTTCAGCAGTCCTAAATATTTAAATCACTTTTCTTCTTTTTTGCGAATTACAAATGCTGCCGCCATTGCCGCAACGATTACCATTCCGCCTGCAACCATTCCGCCGCATCCGCTCTTCTGCTTGGGTTCTTCCGTGGGAGCCGGAGTAGCATCCGGAAAACCTTCAGGAATTATTTCGGGCTTGTTGATTGGGAGAATGAGCGAAGTTGGCTCGCCGGTCTTCTTGTCAACTTTCTTGTAGTTCTTCGTGCGCTCGGGCTGAGAAGTCTTTACTACAAAGTTGAAAAAGAGATTGGCGTTTGCGGGAATGACCGCGCCCTCTTCAAGGACAACGTCAATGCTTGTAACTGTCGAAGGATAGTTGCCCGAAACATCTTCCATCTCGGTCTTCGTGGTTACGCATTTTGCTCTGCCGAGTATCGAGCCATCTGTATAAACCTTGTTAGGATGCTCTGCAACATAGTCAAGAGCTCTGGAAACATTGGCGTAAATGTCGCCAACAGTGATGATGATCTCGTTCTGCTGCTGAGGATCGGCTGCAACGTCCGAGTAAAGCTGTGTTCCGAGAGCGTCGATCTCAACCGTGAACTTGGAGATAACGACCTTGGAAAGAGGATTTCCTATAGCCGGCGAACCCTGAACGAAAATGACTTTGATTCCTAAAGGATCTGTTCTGGTCATTATGTGTTCCTGCTTGATAACGAGTTTCGGGTTATCGTAAAGCAGAGCTTCGCCTTCGTCGTACTCGCCGTTCTTGTTCTTGTCGACGAAAGTATCGCCAAGGTCTTTCTCTGTCTTCTTTCCGTCGCCGTCAACGTCGATGTAATCGATCGTATACATCTGGATGCTGGAGGTCTCAAGCCAGAGCGCTTTCTCTTTTACGAGCGAGCTGTAAGCTCTCTTATCTTTGTTGTCGCCGACTTTTCCGTCCTCGTTGTAGTCAACCGTTGCGTCGAACTCTTCTGCGAGAGTGGCGTACTTCTCAGGGAGAGTAAGAACGCCCTTGTCGATAAGGGACTGGTTCGAGATTTTGGTGTAGTCGCGGATTTTTCCGTCTGCATCAAGACGTGTCTCGATATCTATCCAAACGAGAATCGGCAGACCCTTTTCATCTTCGCCTACTTCAACGAAGGGCTCGATTCTGTGGCCGTCTCTTGCGTGCCAGATGTTGTTCTTATCGATAACGTATCCGTTAACGTCGATGCGGAGGTTGTTTCCGTCTGCGTCAACCTGCTTATCGAGGAAATATCCGTCGACCAGCGTGAAGTTCGGGTTAGGAGTTCCTGCGTCATCGTAGAAATCAATGGCGCCGTAAAGCTTAGCCGCATTAATGAGGGTGATAGCTGTGTTATCGTTGATATCGGTGAGTCCGTAGGTCGACGTGATTGCGATCTTCTTTGAATCCATTCCGTAAGCGGGGCAGACAACACCGTAAACCTTATCGGCGGACTTGTCCTTTCCAAGTTCCTTTTCACCGTAACCCGGGGCAAAGTTTGTGAAGGATCCGTCTTTGCTTGTGAAGGCAATCGCAGGAATGATGTATGCGTCCGAAGGATCTGCGAAAACCCATCCCTTGTCAACATACTGCTCTGATCCGTCTTCGTCCAGAATAGGATTACCGTTAATGTCTTTCTTAACAATCTTGTCAGCCTTTGTGACGTACTTGTAAGAAAGGACGACCGGCGTGGTGTAGTGCGCAGTCATCGAATAGAAGTCAAAGCCGTCAACTGCTTTCTCTTCGTCTGCAAACGTAGGCAGCGCGAAGCACGAAAGAACGAGCATCACAGCTAGAAGAACGGTCATAAACTTTTTCATATAAAAACCTCCCAATTTTGTAAAAAAGGATTATTCTTTGTCAGTAAAGCATAACACCTTTTAGTCGGATGTGCAATTACTTTTCCGGGAGAATATGCTCCTGACGTCATTTTATCAAGAAATTGACGCCAATTCAAGCCTCATTTTAATTAAAGTGCGCGCGTTTAACCTTGTTTAACCTTGTGTTTTACCTTGACAAATGGGGCGTGACTGACTACAATCGTGCGATGTTTATTGGCGTGTTCAGCGCGCCGAAGTATCTATTTTGGAGGTAACTTATGAAGATAGCGGTTCAGACAGGCGGTATGGCGGAGCGCATGGGGCTTGACGCCACCTACAGGCTCGTTAAGGAGAGCGGTTTTGACGGTGTTGACGCCAACCTCGACCACGTTTTCACGCCCGGTGCGGTCAGAAGGAAGGAGATTCCGGAGATGCTCAGGAATTTCGACGAGGAGGCTTTCTTCAAGTTTTTCGAGCCTTTCAGGGACTGCGCGGCAAAGTACGGCATCGAAAACGTGCAGGCTCACTCGACGTTCCCGAACTGGTTCACAGGCGACCCGGACTACAACGCTTTTCTCCTTGATTTACAGAAAAAAATGATCCGCGCTTCTGCTTTCATCGGCTGCAAAAGGCTCGTCATCCACCCGTTTTTCGCGATGTACGACGCAATGCTGCCGCGTGACGAGGAGTTTAAGATAAACGTTGACGGCTACATGGAGCTTGCCGAAACCGCCAAGGAAAACGACGTCACAATCCTTCTCGAAAACATGTTCGTTGTAAACAGGGGCAAGCCCTACGCAGCCTGCTGCTCCGACATCAACCAGGCCTGCGACCTCATCGACACCCTCAACGCCAAGGCCGGCGAAAGGCGCTTCGCCTTCTGCCTCGACACGGGCCACATCCTGCTCACCGCCACCGACATCTACACGGCAATGGTCAAACTCGGCGACCGCCTCGAAGCCTTCCACATCCACGACAACAACGGCATGGGCGACCAGCACCTCGCGCCCTACATGGGCATCCTCGACTGGAACCGCTTCGTCGAAGGCCTCCGCGCCATCAAGTTCAACAAACCCCTCAGTTTCGAGACGTTTAACGTTTGGAACACTGTCGACAACGAGGTCTGCCCCGCGATGATGAAGTACATTGCCGAGACTGGCCGCATGTTCGCAAGAAGAGCCGAAGCCTGAAACTCAGGGCTTTTGGGCTAAACGAAGCGGGCGGGTCTCCTTTGGTTCGGGAGGCCCGCCCGCCTGCTTTACTGTTATTTGTGTCAGATATCGATTTCCAGGTACATTGCCGTTTTGCCGCCGGGGAGCCTTACCGTAAGCTCGCCGCCGTCGATTTTTGCCTCATAACCTTCAAGGGAGGGGTAGGAGTAGGCGAGTTTTGCATTGGCGGCTGCCTTGGCGGCTGCATTTGCAGTTGCATTGGCGGCTGCCTTGGGGGTTGTTTTTTCGGCTGTTCTTGAAATATTTCCGGAGAATAAAGTTCCGACATCGCATTTTTTCAATGCCGCATCATCTTCTTGGTTCCAAACCGCAAGCAGCAGCTTGCCCGTTTCGCGGTTAAGGAGTCCGAAGGTTTGAACGCCGGGGTCGTCCATGTCGAAGGTGCCCGTCGGGTAGACCGGAACGGCTCCCTGCACGATTTTCCTGTTCCTTTTGAAGACGGCGCAGGCCTCTTTGATCAGCTGCATGTTCTTTTCGTCCGCCCTGTCGATGCGCCCGGATAGGTAGAGGAGACCCATGAGGCCGGTGACCATGTTGTAGGTCGTGTTTTTGCCGTCGGCGTATTTTTCGGTAAATTCGGGCCCTCGCTCGAACGTCATGCGGTCGTCGATGCGAGACGGGTAGGGGTAGGCCCAGATGCCGCAGCGCTCGGGCGGGAGAATCGCTTCGAGACCGGCAACGATTGACGGCAGCCTGAAATAGTCCTCCTGGTCGCTGATCGACTGGAGGTGGAAGTGCGAGAGGGTGCCCGTGTCGCTGCGCATTGCCCCGCTGCCGCAGTTCTCGATGATGAGGTCCGGATACTTTTCCCGTATTTTATCGATAAAACTTCTGAAGATGCGCGTCATGTTTTCAAGCTCTGCAGCAGGAGATGAGCCCTCGTTTCCGCCGTCAATTCCGACGCCGACCGTCTGGTTGTAGTCGTTTTTTATGAACCTGACGCCCATGCCGTAGAGCCTGTCGAAGACGCTTTCGATGTAGTCGCGCACCTCTTTTTTCCTGTAGTCAAGGAAGCCGACACCGCCGCCGATGACGTTGCCGTGCCGCGTGAGGATGTGGTCGGGGTGCGCCTTGGCGTATTCCGAAGCAAGGTTGATCGACTCGATTTCGAGCCAGATTCCGGGCACCATACCCGATTTTCTGATGAGCCCAAAGATGCCGCCAAGCCCTCCCTCGCCGAACAGACTGTCGTTCACGTTCCAATCGCCAAGGGAAACGCCCCAGTTAGGCGACTTTCCGAACCAGCCCGCGTCGATCACGTAGTACTCGCAGCCCGCCTCCGCCGCGGCCCTTATGAGCGCTCTGCATTTCTCCTCGTTAGGGAGCGCCCAGATGCAGTTCATGTAGTCGTTAAAGCAGAGGGGCATGACGCCGCCCGGGAAAGGCGCCTTTTCGATCGCCCTGCCGTAGCGCACGAGCTCCGCCGCAGCCTCCTCAAAGCCGCCGTCAACGACGCTCACCATGCCTTCGCAGGTCTCGTAGCTTTCACCGGGAGCGAGCGTCACAAACCAGCCGTCGTTTTTCTCGTATGAGCCTGAGACGAAGACGGCGAGCGACAGGTTTTCGCGAAAGCCTCTTGCGTTGACGTCAATTGCCCAGCTCGAGCCGCTTTCGCACGTAAAAATCCACGTTTTCTTAAGGTAGGTGTCCTCGACCATGAGCACGGGTTCGTAGTGGCACGTTGTCCATGTACTCTGCGACGAGATTCTGAACGAGGTCTGCGTGCCGTGGTTGTGGGTGCTGTAAAGACCGAGTTTTTCGGCCGGAGCCGCCCTCCACTGCGCCTCGCCCTGCCACACGCTGTGCGCGTAATGAATCACAAACCGTCCCCTGAAGAACCCTTTTTCGTCATCGCCAATGCCGCACTGGTATATTGCCGACAACGTGTCAACGACAAACGGCTTCTGTCCTTTATTGGTTATTTCGGTCTTCTGCCTCACGGCTTTCAAACCTGCGAAATTTTCGGAAAATACCGTAATTTCCGCATCGTGTCCCGGTATCATGAAGACCGTCTTTTCGGGGGTCTTTGAAACGGGCTCCGTCTCGTATGGATGCGCCGTGTGGTACACGTAGTTTGTCTCTGCGTTTATGTTTGCGTAGTAAAACGGTTTGTATTCGGGAAACATGCTTTTCTCCTTGGCCCGTCGGTCGAGGCCTGCCCTTTGGTTTTTTCGGGCTTTTTTTGATGAGTTGATTGTAACCGCTCGGCGATGTTTTTTCAAGAGAGCGCAGGTGGCTTTTGCGGAGCTTTGGGCTTTGGCGGTTTGCTGCTGCGGGGTGCATCGGCGGCTTCATCGGCGGCTTCGGCGCGGTGCATTGGCGGCTTCATCGGCGGCTTCGGCTTTTGACTTTTGCCTGTGGACAATTTCTCCGCCGCAATGGTATAATCAAGGGGTATTTCGCGTTTTTTCGCGATTTTCACGGTTTTAACTCTCAAATAAGGAGATAAATAAATGGAAGAAACTTTATCGGCAATCATCGAAACGTTCACGCCAGGCCCGGACGTCATCGAAACCGCGACAAATGCGGCGTCGGAGATCGCAACCGAGGCACCCTCGGGCAGCACAGCGGGCATCGTCAACACGCTCGAGAACTTCAAAAACTCCGTGGTGCATTGGCTGCTTACTTCGGGCGTCAGGCTCGTCATTGCCGTCATCATTCTGTTCGTCGCGTTCTGGCTCATCAACTTTATCGCCAAGCGCATCAAAAAGAGGCTCGACAAGAGGCCCAAGGTTGACAAGACGCTTTCCAAGACCCTGATTTACGTCTCCAAGATCATCCTGAAGATTCTCGTTGTCGTCATGCTCATCTCGTTCGTCGGAATCGACACAAGCGTTTTCTCGGCGCTGTTTGCTTCCATTGGCGTCACGATCGGTCTTGCCGTCAACGGCGCTCTCGGCAATGCAGCCGGCGGCATGCTTCTCCTCATCACGAGGCCTTTCAGCATCGACGACTACGTGGACATCGCGGGCTCATGCGGCACTGTTGAGGACATCAAAATCTGCAACACCAAGCTTCGCACCGTCGACAACAAGGTGATTTACGTCCCGAACGGCATCGCCTCCTCCTCGACCATCGTCAACTACTCCGAAAAGGACCTCCGCCGCGTCGACCTCGAGTTCACGATTTCATACGGCGACGACAGTGCCCGCGCGGTCGAGATCATCCTCGAAACCGCCAATGCAGACGAGCGCATCCTCAAAGAACCCGCCCTGCCTTTCGCCGCGGTCGCATCCTACGACTCAAGCAGCGTGCTGATCAAATCAAGAAACTGGGTCAAGAGCGCAGACTACTGGGCCGTGTACTTCGACATGCTGACCAAGGTACGCCAAAACCTCGAAGCCGCAGGCATGACCATACCCTTCAACCAACTGGACGTCCATATAAAAGCAGAGTAACGGCTCTTTACGCATTTTGCCCAAATTAACAATATAACGAACTTCATACAAAACTTCCTCACCGCAACGTACTTCGTACAAACATATAAGGAAGGATTACTGGGCAAAATGCTTTGCGCGAGCGGACCACTCGCAGTACACTTGTACAGCTTCGGGTCCGCGCACGCAAAAATAGCTCGTTACTCTGCTTTTATGTTCAGCGGTAGAAATAAGGTAACGGCTCTTTGCGCATTTTGCCCAAATTAACAATATAACGAACTTCATACAAAACTTCCTCACCGCAACGTACTTCGTACAAACATATAAGGAAGGATTACCGGGCAAAATGCTTTGCGCGAGCGGGACCGCTCGCAGTACACTTGTACAGCTCTTAAACCGCGATTTTCGGTTCTTTACACAAGCCGCCGAGAATAATACGAAGCAAGCGGTGTCTTGCGACGGATTATTGGCGGCTTGTTTTTGCTCTCTTGTCATAATATGTATCTCCCTATGTATTCGACGCGGTTTACACTCCGGCAACAACATATTATCACGGGAAAACGGAAAGGCCGGAGTTAATACGATTATTTCTAAAATTAAAAAATGATGACGTTAAGGGGACAATTTTTAAACAAGTTGCAAAATTTGTCCCCTTAACTTGACTAATGTCCCCTTAAGAGTTATAATAAAGGCCGTTCGGAGGTGCTTTATGAAGTTTGAAATTAAAACCGATTTATATAAGCGAGAAAAGTATCTTGAAAAGATACGGGGCTTCTATCATGAATGTGACATTATTAAAGTCCTGACCGGTGTGAGAAGGTGCGGCAAGTCTTCTATTATGAACCTGATAGCCGCGGAACTATTAGATAGCGGCGTTGATGAAGCCAATATACTCTATTTTAATCTCGATAAAAAACCGTTTGACAAGATCACAACTCCCGATGCTCTTGACTCCATTATCGAAGCCGAAAGCAATGCGAAAGGTAAAAAATATCTCTTTATTGACGAGGTCCAGAACGTCAAAGGATTTGAAACGATTATTAACTCTTGGCGTGAAGAAGGGGATTTTTCCATTTTTATTACCGGGTCGAATTCGTATCTTTTGTCCGGAGAGCTTATTACGAAACTGACGGGGCGGTATATTGAATTCAACGTGTTTCCTCTTTCTTTTGACGAATATCTCGCTGTCAAATCGTTCTTCGGGAAACAGCTTTCTGCAGATAATATGACCGAATTTCAAAACTATATTCTCGAAGGCGGTTTCCCGTATGCTCTGCGGCTTAATTCAAAGACCGATAAAAGAAGATATGTTCAGAGCCTGATCGACGAGATTTATGAAAAAGACGTCAGGCGGAGGGTAAAAATCAGAAACAGAGCCGCGTTCGATACCGTTATGAAATACGTTATAAATAACTTTGGCTCCACGACAAATACTCTAAACATTGCCGAAGACCTGTTAAAGAACGGCACGCTGATAAAAAGGACTACCGTGGGCCGGTATATCAACGCTTTGGTAAGCGCAAAAGTACTGATTCCGTGCGAAAGATTCGATATGAAATCCAGAAGATCTCTCGCCGGGGAAAAGAAATACTATCTGTCCGACTTGTCATTCTATTACGCGTTCAATACGGACAACAGGATCAATTTCGGACCGGTCCTTGAGAATATCGTTTATGCCTATGCTGCGAGCAGAGACTATACGATAAGCGTAGGCAAGATCGGCAAGCTAGAGTGCGACTTTATCCTACGTGACAACGAGATGAATTACTCCTATGTTCAGGTGGCATATACGATTCTCGGGAGCCGTGAGACCGAGGACAGAGAGTACAGGGCGCTTGAAGGTATCACGGGTGACAACTATCCGAAATATCTTCTTACGACAGACAGCCTTCTTCAGAAAAGGAACGGCATTATTCACGCCAACCTGATTGATTTCATTAAAGAAGGCAGGACATTCTGACACAAAAAAAGAGTAGTGTGTTCGCACGCCCTTATTCTGCGGCGATCAGTGGTGGCTTGTTTTTAGCGCACAAACCCGGAGCAGAACGAAACTACTGCTCCGGGTTTGCTGTTGTTTAATATCAAACGGGCTTTGCAGCCTGTACGTCAGTAGCCTACATGATAAGGTTCCTCTTCGAAACTCATTTTCGGGTTCGCGCACGCAAAAATAGCTCGACACTCTGCTTTTATAGTTTTAGCAAATAATAACGGTTCTTTACGCAAGCCGCCTCTGACAGCAATAAAGCCAACAGGTCTTCGACCTTTCAAAACAAGGCGCTCTGTTGGCTGTTTTTTTATTCGTTGCGGGGCGCATTGGCGTCGTCCGCGTCGTGTTCGTCCTCAATTTCTCCTACGATTTCTTCAAGCAGGTCCTCCATTGTGACGATGCCGGCAAAATGCTTGTCGGTGTCGAGCACGATACCCATTTGGGCGTTGTTCTCCTGGAGCACTTTGAGAGCGTCCCCGGCTTCGGTATTCAGGGAAAGGAAGACCGGCTTTGAACAAAGCTTTTTGAGGGGTTCCTTTGAAAGACCGTCGGCCGTAATAAAATCGGACCTGTGCAAAATGCCTATTATGTGGTCGGGGTCTTTTTGATAGACCGGGAGCCTTGAATAATCCGTTTCCTCGAAAATATCGGCAATTTTCTTTCTCGGGGTCCTGACCTCCACGGCTGTGATCTGATTTCTCGGGACCAGTACTTCGGACACGAGGCAGTCGAGAAACTCCACTGTGTTTGAAAGCAGCTCGCTTTCGTCAGCGTCAAGAGCGCCTTCTTTTTCCCCTTCTTCAAACATTACAAGAAGCTCGTCGGTGGTGAAAGACGTATCCTCTTTGGGGCCGAGGATCCTCGCGATGACCGATTTAAGCTTTTCAAATAAAAACGCCAATGGGAAAAACAGCTTTGACGCCGCGTCAAGGGGCAATGAAATAAAACACGCAAAACGCTCCGGGTAGTCTTTTGCAAGGCTTTTGGGAAGTATTTCGCCGAAGACAAGGACAAGCACCGTTATTACGGCTGT
>DBWH01000020.1:14171-33786 GCA_002308595.1 Mageeibacillus sp. UBA1243
TTCACAAGGTTGTTGCCGATCAGAATCGTGGTCAGGATCGTGTTGTAACGGTCGTGGAGCTTAAGCGCCCTCCCGGCGCCTTTGCGGTTCTCCTTCGCCAATATGGTCAGCCTCGCCTTGCTGAGAGATGAATATGCCGTTTCGGACGCCGAAAACAGCGCCGAGAAGACCAGACATATCAAAATGATTGCAATATGCATTTTTTAGTTTTTAAACACCTCTTTCGATAATCCTTAAAAATGCAAAGCGGAACGCTTTAAAGGATTCAGCGCTCCGCCTCACNNTTTTAATTATTGATCTTCAAAAAACGAAGTTTCTATCAATAATTGCTCCTCTCATGGTAGTGAGTGTGCAGGTCGTGGTGAGCAAGCTCGCTGCCGGGTTCGCCGTAGAACTCGCTGTAGAGCGCCTTGATGACCGGGTTCTCGTGAGACTTGCGGATCGGAAGGGCAGCGTCCTCTTCGTAGGTTGCTTTCGCTCTGAGGGCTCTGAGATCCACCCAGCTTCTGACCTGTGAGGGCTGAATGACCTGGCCGCCGCCGTTTACGCAGCCGCCGGGGCAAGCCATGATTTCGATGAAATCGTATGTGGCCTCGCCGGATCTGATGGAGTTGAGGAGCTTGCGGGCATTGCCGAGGCCGCTTGCGACTGCGACGCGGAGGGTCTTTCCCGCAACTTCAACTTCGGCTGTCTTGATGCCCTGGATGCCGCGTACCGCATGGTAGTCGATTTCCTTGAGCTCTTTGCCTGTGAGAATGTCGGCAACCGTGCGGAGAGCAGCTTCCATAACGCCGCCTGTTGTGCCGAAAATGACGGCGGCGCCTGTGGCATTGCCCATAGGATCGTCAAAGTCCGAATCGGGCAGATTTGTGAAATCGATTCCCGCCTCTTTGATCATTGAAGCCAGCTCTCTTGTGGTGAGGACTGCGTCAACGTCAACGTAACCGGATGAGTTCTTCATCTCGTCGCGCTTTGCTTCGAATTTCTTGGCGGTGCAGGGCATTACGGATACTACGAAAATCTTGGCGGGATCGATGTCCATCTTCTTTGCGTAGTAGGTCTTGATGACTGCGCCGAACATCTCGTGAGGAGATTTGCAGCTGGAGAGGTTGTCAAGGAAGTCGGGGAAGTTGTGCTCGCAGAATTTAATCCAGCCGGGGCTGCAGGATGTGATCAGCGGGAGCTTGCCGCCGTTCTTGATCCTGTTCAGGAGCTCTGTGCCCTCTTCCATGATGGTGAGGTCAGCGCCTGTGTCTGTGTCGAACACCTTGTCAACGCCAAGGCGTCTGATGGCTGTGACCATCTTGCCGGTGGGTCTTGAGCCGATGGGCATGCCGAATGCTTCGCCGATTGAGAACCTGACTGCCGGGGCCGTCTGGAAAACCACATACTTCTCGGGGTCCGCAATTGCGTTCCAAACTTCTTTTTTCTCGGATTTTTCGGTAAGAGCGCCTGTCGGGCAAACCGCGATGCACTGGCCGCAGTTAACGCAGGGAGTCTCGGAGAGCGATTTTCCGAAAGGTGAAGCGACTACTGTTCTGTAGCCTCTCTCCATTGTGTCGATGACGCCGACGGTCTGAACGTTTTTGCAAACGCTGACGCATCTTCTGCAGAGGACGCACTTGTTCGGGTCGCGGACGACTGAAGGAGAAATGCTGTCGATGGGAAGAAGCTTCTTGTCGGAGAGTGCGGGGAAGCGGATCTCGTTAACGCCAAGCTCTTTTGCGAGAGTCTGGAGTTCGCAGTTCTGGGACCTTGAGCACTCGAGGCAGCGTCTGTCGTGATTTGAAAGGATGAGCTCAAGGGTGATTTTTCTTGCCTTTCTGACCTTGGCGGAGTTGGTTATAACCTCGAGTCCTTCGGAAACGGGATATACACATGCAGCCTGGAGAGCTCTTGCGCCTTTGATCTCGACGACGCACATACGGCAGGCGCCGATTTCATTGATGTCTTTGAGGAAGCAGAGGGTCGGAATTTTGACGCCGGCCTGTCTTGCGGCTTCCAATATTGTAGTTCCCTCCGGAACTGTCACCGGGGTACCGTCTATTTTAAGATTAATCATTTTCATCTGCGTGCACCTCTCATTTTTTGGAAATAGCGTCGAACTTACATCCGCTCATACATGCGCCGCACTTGACGCACTTGCTCTGGTCGATCTGCATCGACGGGAGTTTGTGTCCGGGAGCTGTGTAGTCCGTCTTTGAGATGGCGTCTGCAGGGCAGTTTCTTGCGCACTTGCCGCAGCCGATGCACTTTTCCTTGTCGATCTTGTACTGCATGAGCGCTTTGCAAACGCCTGCGGGGCACTTCTTTTCGACAACGTGGGCAATGTATTCATCCTTGAAGTATCTCAGGGTTGAGAGAACCGGGTTCGGAGCAGTCTGTCCGAGACCGCAGAGAGCAGATGACTTAATGGCATCGGCAAGCTCGTAGAGGTCGTCGATATCCTTAAGCTCGCCCTGGCCCTTTGTGATCTTGTCAAGAATGTCATACATTCTCTTGGTTCCGATTCTGCACGGCGGGCACTTGCCGCAGCTTTCCTCAACTGTGAACTCGAGGAAGAACTTGGCGATGTCAACCATACATGTGTCTTCGTCCATGACGATGAGTCCGCCGGAACCCATCATTGAGCCGATCTTGATGAGTGAGTCATAGTCGATCGGGGTGTCGATGAGCGAGGCCGGGATGCATCCGCCTGAAGGTCCGCCTGTCTGGGCAGCCTTGAATTTCTTTCCGTTCGGGATGCCGCCGCCAATGTCATAAACAACTTCGCGGAGGGTGGTTCCCATAGGAACTTCTACGAGACCGGTGTTTTTGATCTTACCGCCAACGGCAAACACTTTCGCGCCTGTGCTGGTCGGAATACCGATGTTCTTGTACCACTCGGATCCTTTGAGGATGATTTGGGGAACATTGGCGTATGTCTCAACGTTATTGAGGATCGTAGGCTCTGCAAAAAGGCCCTTGACTGCAGGGAACGGAGGTCTGGGTCTCGGCTCTCCTCTGTGGCCCTCAACCGAAGTCATAAGAGCTGTCTCCTCGCCGCAGACGAATGCGCCGGCGCCAAGTCTGAGGTCAATCTTGAACGAGAAATCTGTTCCGAAAATGTGCTCGCCAAGAATTCCGTACTTCTCAGCCTGGTCGATAGCGATCTGAAGTCTCTCGACTGCGATCGGATACTCAGCTCTTACGTAGATGTAGCCCTGATTTGCGCCGATTGCGTAGCCCGCGATGGCCATAGCCTCAAGAACCTCGTGCGGATCGCCTTCAAGTACGCTTCTGTCCATGAATGCGCCCGGGTCGCCCTCGTCGGCGTTGCAGCAAACGTATTTCTGGTCCGACACACTGTTCTTTGCGAAAAGCCACTTTCTTCCGGTCGGGAAGCCTGCGCCGCCGCGGCCTCTGAGTCCCGAATCCAGCATCACGTTGATAACGTCGTCGGGCGTCATGGTTGTTACAACTTTTGCAAGCGCCTGATAACCGTCAACGGCAATGTATTCTTCAATGTCCTCAGGATTGATTCTTCCGCAGTTATGAAGAGCTATACGCATCTGCTTCTTGAAGAATGTGCTTCCTTCAAGGTCTTCGTCTGTGATCTCGCCCTCTTTTTCCCTTGCAGCCGCATTTTCGAGGAGTCTCTTAACAATGCGGCCGTTCATGATGTGTTCTGTCACGATTTCCTCGATATCTTCAACGGAAACCTTGCAGTACATCGCATCCTCGGGATAAATGACAACAATCGGGCCCTCGGCGCAAAGACCGAAGCAGCCTGTCTTAACGATTTTAACCTCGTCAAAAAGATCATATTTTTTGAGAACTCTTTCGAATTCCGTGCGGAGGTTGTCTGAACCTGAAGATTTGCAGCCCGTACCTGCGCAGCAGAGAATGTGCGCTCTGTACGTCTTCTCAGTGCCCTCGTTCACTTCCACGATCTTCTTCTGTGAAAGCTCGGGAACCCTGTCAGCGAATACTTTTTTTCTGAGAGCGATTTTAGGCAGCGCCTTTTCTCTCAAAACGTTAAGTTCTTGTACTGTGATCATATTCGCGCCTCCCGTCAATTCTTGTATTTAGCAACAATTCCGGGAATGTCATCCGGAATCTTCTTTCCGTAAACATCCGAATTGATAGTGAAAACAGGGGCAAGTCCACATGCGCCGATGCATCTGCAGGCTTCGATTGAGAATTTGCCGTCCTGTGTGCAATCACCAACTTTTATGCCCAGTTCTTCTTCGAGTTTTTCGAGAAGCTTGTCAGAGCCTTTAACATAGCAAGCCGTTCCGAGACATACCGAAACCTTGTATTCGCCCTTCGGCTTTGTTGAGAACTGCGCGTAGAAAGTCACAACTCCGTAAACCTCGGCGAGAGGAATTCCAAGCCCCTCAGCAACGACTTTCTGAACCTCGATAGGCAGATAGCCGTAGATTTCCTGAGCGTCGTGAAGAACACGGATCAGGGAACCGCGAATGTTTTTGTTGGCTTCAATGACTTCAAGGAGTTTCTGATACTTTTCGTCGTTTTTCAGACACCCATTGTCCATGTAAAAACCCTCCGTTTATTAGTAAAATTTGACTGTTTTTGAGTTTTCTCTCAAACCAGAGAATTTTAGCACGTTTTAGGACTCTTTTCAAGTATCTAAGACGCCAATGAAGCTTTCCGCCGTAAAAAAAAATGAAGCCGCGGTTTCCCGCGGCTCCCGTTTCAGTTTTTTCCCGTTTACGGATTATCTGTCTGATAGCCTCCGAGCCGGTTTTCCAGTTTCACGATATATTCAAAATATGAGTCGTAATACGTCCCCTGTTCGGCTTTTTCTGCCCCCTCTTCGGGAATAAGAAAACCCGGATTGCTGTCATTGGCAATGACCTCAATTCTCGCACCGGTGCCGTCTACAGGACCTATTCCGCAAAAGTCGTTTGCCACAACAACCGTTCTGTCATCGAAGTAATAGTAGACCGTCTTCCTGACGTCAACCATATTCTTATTCACATCGGTTTGATAGTAATCCGTGTACTTGCGGCTCCATCTCACCATGAGAGTAAGGCACTCCGACTGGTAATAACTTATCTCCGCTATATCAGGAGCAGTAAGGATCTCCCGGGACTGCTCCTCTGTGAGTATAAGCATTGCAGCCCTTTCGGCAATAGGATTCGCAGTAAATCCATAATAGTACTTCTTCCCTTTATAGTCGATTATCCTATCTATTCCGCCTTTTTGCAAAGACTCCGGCAGTTCCGATGCGGGAATAATCACATCAGTTTTATTCAAAAAATCAACTGCGGAAGTGATATGTTCTTCCTCCCTTACCTGCTGACTTTCTTTTTTCTCCGTTTTATTTGATGCGTTTTGAGCTGCTGCATTTTTCACCGTGAAGAACACCGCGGTGCCTATCAGGGCAGCGGCGACAAAAATCGCCAAAACAATTATGGCTCGTTTTTTCATTGTAGACCTCCTTCAGAGATACCTCTTCAATAAATGCAAGCTGAAAGCCTTCAATCAAGATCAGTTACTGCATGGCTATTGTAATCGGAAATATCGGTCAGGTCAACAGTTTTTCGAATTTTTAGATTAAAATCATCAGCTAAACAGGCAAAAATATACAATTGGCTGCGTAATTGGCTATTCGTCATTGCCGGCATCACAGCTTCCGGAGAAGAGCTCGTCGACAAGGTCCTTGGCGGTTTCGAGGTGTTCCTTTGGGACAAACACTTTGAGCCAATCCTGCATTCCGGCTTTCATCGACAGGCCTGCGCCGTAAATCGGCAGCATGGCGCAGGGAATTCCGTTGTCCTTGAGAACTTCCGCGAGCATCCTCGCCCATATTTCTTCTTTTTCGACAAGCAGCGTATAATCGCCAAAATCGCCGTCCATAAAAGCTCCTCGATTTTTGAGAACTATTTTTGCGTGCGCAACCCCGACTTGCTTAAGCCAGCGATTTCGGAGCTATTTTTTCGCGAACAAACCCGATGATGTACGAAGGTACTTCGAGTGGTTTGCTCGCGCAAAGCAAGTCGCGAGTAATCGTCGCAAGACACCTTGTGTGCTTTTAGAAGTACAGTTGGGTGTTTTAAGTTCTCTTTCGCGACTTGCGTAAAGAGTCAAAAATCTCGATTTTTGAACTATTTTTGCGTGCGCGACCCCGAATCTCTTATCTCCTGATTCTGAGGTCGCCCGAAGCGGGGAGATTGAATTTTATGAGTTTCATTGACGCAAGTCTTGAGAACATCCTCTCGCCGTAGGCGGTCATCATTTCCTTGGCGTCAAGATTTGAGATGACGATGCATTTTCTTGCGGGGTTTGCAACAATGCCGTCAATGATAGATTCGATTAGGTCCTGCCTTGCCTGAGTCATGCGCTCCGTGCCGAGCTCGTCAAGAATCAGGAGGTCCGCGCTGTGGACTATTTCAAACATGTTGTCGCGTTTTTCCTGCAGCCTTTCGTCATCGCCAAAGTAAAGAAGCGTCTGCATGAGCATCGGGACCGTGGTGTAGACGGTGTAGACACCTTTTCTGATGAGTTCGGTTGCCGTGAGGCTCGCAAGATAGGTTTTTCCGACACCCGCCTTGCCGAAGAAAAGCTCGCTTCGCGCGTTTTCGAAGTCGCTTGCAAATTCCTTGGCGTTTTCGAGGAGAGCTGCGGCTTCTTTTCTGTCCTCTTCGGCAAAAACGTTTAAGTCGAACGCTTCAAAGCCCTCTTTTACCGGGAGGCCGGATTCTGCGAGGATCAGGTCTTTGCAATAGTTTACGTAGCAGTCGCAGTAAAAAGGCAGGCCGTTTTCGTCGATGGTTCTGCCTGTGTCGCGGCATTTTTTGCACGTGTAGCAGCCGTCAATGTAGTCTTCCGGGAAGCCGCCGGATGCCAAAAGCTTTTTTCTCTCGTCTGAGAGGCGGGAGAGCGTTTCCTCAGTTTCTTTGTATGAGGGAGTGCCGCGGCTGCCCTTGGCGGCAAGAGAGACAAGTCTGAAGCCGTTTTCGGTTATTTCTTTTTCGATTTTCGCGTAGAGAGGCAGCTTTTCAGTGACCTCGGCAGTTCTTTTGTCTTTGAGCTGCATGTTGGAAAGCCTTTTTTCCTCGTATATTTTTTCAACGCGTGCGGTTATTTCGGCCCGATTTATCATGTTGTCCTCCGTGAGCGGTTCCGGTGTGCAGCCGGTTGTTGCATTATATGTTTAACCTTTGTTTTTGTTCTTCGGCGCGTCGCGGTTTTCAAGCCACTCGTAGAAATCGTTGTTGTATTTTCTCTCGCCATTGAAATGTTTTTGCGTGTCAGGCGCCGCAGACGTTTTGGGAGCGGAGTCCTTTGAGCGCATCTGCGCGGCCCGCTCGGCTCTGAGCGCGTCATAATATTTTTTCACATCTTCCGCGTTTTTAAGGCCTGCGTCGACCCAGTGTCTGACCTGGACTTCGATTTTTGCAATCGTTAAGGCGGAAACCCTGTTTGTATCGTCAAGTATTACCGCCAGCATGTCTGTGGTGACGCCCTTTTTCTGCCAGGACTCCACAACAGCCCGCTCCTGCATGGTGAAGGGTCTTCTGAAACTGAGTTTTTTCATGACAAAGTCAACGTACTCTCTCAGCTCGACCGTCTTCTTTTCACGCTCGGCAACGTCCTCCGGTGTGACGATCCTGTCGGCATACCAGTTTTCGGCGACCTTGGCGATGTAGTTGTAAAAGCTCGCGGTCGAACTCCTCTCGCGTATGTTTTTGCAGGATGCGAAGAGGATGTAGATTGTCTCGGGCTGGAAACCGTACTCGCCGGCACACTTTTTTATGAGATCGTACCATCTGAAGCTCATCTTGCCGGCAAAGAACTCGTTGTTGATGCTTCTCACGACTTCGGTGAAGCCGTCCTCGTACGTTTTGTCGGTCAGTTTCTTTCTGAGATCGTCGTCAGCTTTTTTGGCCGCGGCATCCCTGAGAGACGAATCCGCTTTGAGGATAAGATTGTCGCCGTCGAAAATTATTATTCCGGCGTCGGACAGCTCGTCAACGGCAGATTTGAGGGCGTCTTTGGTGATGCGGAGCGCATTGGCGGCATCCGAAAAAAAGAGCTCGTTTCCGTCCGTGTAGCAGCGCTTTATGTACAGATACAGTTTAACGGCGTCGCCAGAGAGCGTGCCGAGGTATGCGTCCGTGAATGCGTTTGAAACGGTGAAAAAGCCGTCATTGTCGCGTTCTTTGAGAAGTATCATTGCAAAATAGCTCCTTACCTTAAGGGTGACTCGCCGATTTTCACGGCATGAACAACAAAACGTCCGTTGATCTTGTTGTACAGGTAACAGGTGGAGAGCGACAGGATCCGGTCCTGCGTCGTCACTTCGACGCCCGTGTCGTAAACCGACTTGTTCTTGATCTGTTTCAGGAACTCCTCAAACTGCGAATCGCTTGCGAAATAAGTTCTGATGTAGTAGTCGTCGGTGTCGGTCTCGTAAGCCGAAAAGATCTTCCACTTGATCACGGAGTCCTTGGTGTACGTGTAGAAAACAGAGTGTGCGTCGTAGAAGCTCTTGTCTGTGTACTTTTTGAGGGGCCCGAACATGGTTCCGTTCTGGTTGTTGTGCCCGTATATGATGTTGTGCCCTTTGAAAGACGTCCTGTCGCAGCGGAAATCGAGGAAGAGCGTGCCTGAGATGTTCGACTCGCCGTCAATGTTGCGCCTCAGGTAGTAGTCGTTGTCCTCCGCCTGCACGACCGGGTAGTTTATCGTGGTGTTTTCAATGTAAAGCCAGCACACGAAATCAGGGTAGGCGAGCGCGTATTGAGTGAGTTTTTCGCTGTCGGTTATCTGCGGATAGTCAATCCGTCCCGTGTCGACCGTTTTCCCCTCATATTCGGGGTATGCCGGTGTCGCGCGTTTCTCCGCGGAGTTCACAAGATACGAACTGATTGAGATACTGTTAATCTGCGCGTCGTTCTCCTGAATGTCTTTTGAGTACTGGTTCAGCCTCCACGCGAACACGCCGACGGCAACAGCAAGCACAACCACCGCCGCGATTCTCACAAAGAACATGAAACTGACAGGCGTGTCCTTTTTAAAGCCGCTCCTGCCTTTCTTCCCGGTTCTTTCAATCTTCGCATCAAGTTCAGCCGGAATGTCGAGCGGATATTTATTTATTTCCGAGTACACGAAACAGCACTCTTTGCTTTTCATATTTAAACCTCTGTGTTTCCGGTTTGGCGTGCGGATGAATTATACAATGTCAGGCGGCGCCTTTTCAAGAAATCTCTGATGCTTTGATTATCCTCAAACTTCATTGAAAAATCATGAAACCGCCAATGTTTTTCAGCTCTTCACGCATTTTCCCGCGGCGGGCTCACTGCCTCCTTGCGGTCTGCCTCTGGGCTAAGACGAGCTCGTAGTAAAGACCTTTTTTGTCCATCAGTTCCTTATGCGTGCCGATTTCCGAGACCCTGCCCGCGTCGAGCACCACTATCTTCGAGGCGTTTCTCAGTGTCGACAGCCTGTGTGCGATTGCGATGGTTGTTCTGTCCTTTATGAGCGCGGCGATGGCGCCCTGGACCTGCTTTTCCATCTCGGTATCAAGTGACGACGTCGCCTCGTCAAGAATGAGTATCCTCGGATTTCTGAGTATTGCCCTTGCGATAGCGACCCTTTGGCGTTCTCCGCCTGAAAGGGTGTAGCCCTTCTCGCCGATTTTTGTATTGTATCCGTCGGGCAGTTTTATCGCGAAATCGTGCACGCCCGAGAGCTTGCTGCAGTTCATGACCTCGTCAACGGTCGCCCCCGGTCTTGCGTAGACAAGGTTCTCGTAAAGGCTCCCGCTTATAAGGACAGTCTCCTGGAGCACCGCGCCGAGCTGGCTTCTCAGGCACTCGCGGTCGTAGTCAAGTATGTTGACCCCGTCAATCGTTATCCGGCCGCTTCCGACCTCGTAGAGCCTCATCACGAGGTTTATCAGCGTGGATTTGCCTACGCCGGACCTGCCGACAAGGCCTATCATCTCGCCCGGTTTCATCTCAAGATTGATGTTTTTGAGCACCGTGGAAGTCTCGTCGTAGCCGAACGACACGTTCTCGAAGGTTATGTTGCCGTCAATACGCCTGACGACCCCGCTGTCGCCCTCTTCCTCTTCCGGCTCGTCAAGGAGGCTGAAAATCCTGTTGGCGGATGTGAGAACCCTGAGCATGTGGGAGGGGAAATTGGCGAGAAAACCGAGCGGCTCGTAGATCATTCCCGCGTAAGTCGAGAACATCGCAGCCTCGCCGATGGTCATGCGTCCGCTGAGGATCATATTGCCGGTAAAGAAGAGCAGAAAGTAGCCCACGGCCGAAATGCTGATGCTTATGAACGGGGCAAGCTTTGCGAGCAGTATCTCAGTCTTAACCGAGACGTCGCGCTCCTCCGACGCCGCCGAAGTGAAACGTTTGTGTTCCTTTTCCTCCGTGCCGTACGCCTTGACAACGCGGATGCCCGAAAGTATGTCGTGAAGTGCGCTTGAAGTTTTCGACGAAGCCTCCCTCTGCCTGCCCATGAGCCTGCGCGCCTTCTTGTGGAACGCGGCAACGGCAGCGATTGCGAGGGGCATAGGCAGCACGAATATTACGAGAAGCCGCCAATCATAAACAGCTGATACGACAAGCACCGTAATGAGCGTCAGAATCTGCTGGATAAAGCTCGGCAGGAAGTTGTTGACAAAGCCCTGCATCTGACCCGCGTCGCTCGACACGGTGATCATTAGCTCGCCCGTCGTCTTCTGCTCGACCTTCTTCATCGAGAGGCTCTGCACCTTGGCGAAAAGCTTTTTTCTCAAATCGACAACCGTCGAAAGACCCACGCGCATCATCACGTAGCTTCTTAAGAACCCGATGAGCATTGCCGACAACCTCACAAAAAGCATTGTCAGGACCGTCAGCGCAAAAGGCACAAACACCTTCATCGGATCGCTCGCGGCAAGCTTCGACGCGCTCTCGTTCTTTGCGTAGCTGTCGATGAGCACCTTGTTGATGTAGGGCAGGATCATGTTGACGCCAATGAGAACGAACGCGATAAACACCACGAACACGATGCCTTTCCAGTGCGGCGCCGCAAAGCTCATCATCTTTTTGAGGACTTTTTTCCTGTCAAAGCACCTGGGGCAGGTTTTCTCCCCCGGTTTTAAGGGCTTTCCGCACTTCGGGCACACGCCGCCGGTCTTCCCGTCAGGCCCCCTGTGCATGCCTCCCTGCGGACCCGTTTGCCCGCTGCCCGCCGCGGCGTTTTGCTCAGCATCAAGGTCTCTTGCCGCGGCGTCCGAAATTGCCTTTATTACGGGAATTATGCCCGCTGAAAGTCCCGGCGTCACGCGGCAGAGCGTCACGGTGCTTCCGTCTTTTCCGACAAGCTCAGCCGTCAGTATTCCGAAGTCCCTGCGAAGCTCCGCGGACTCAAAGTCGCATGCCCTGTAGGTTTTTATTTCATTTTCTCCGCCGCTTCGCTCGATTTTGGTCAGGACAGTCCCGTCCGGGGCGCAGACAAGCAGACCTTTGCAGATTCTGCCTTCAAAGTCAACATCAAATGCGCCCGAAACAACAGGCCCGTTCAGGCTCGGGAAACTCTTTCTGAGCGCTTCCAGCCTGCTTTCGAGCTCTTTTATCCTCTGCATTTCAGCCTTATTCGGTTTTGCCCCGTTCCTGCCGTCATTCGGCGGGAAGGGTCTTCCCGGTCCTCCCGGGCCTCCGGGTTTCGGCATATGCACCTCAACTCTGCGCGGTCACAGATACAGTTCTATTTTCCTTTTGCTTGCCCTGTCGAGTTTCTCGACGTCCTCGATTTCAAACCTGTTGCCGTCAATGTCGGTGATGAGAAGCCTCGTTTCGGACGCGTGGAAAATGCTTCCGTACGTGTCCTTCAGCGCAAACTCGGTCTCGATCCCGTCGCCAATGAGAACCTTCCAGGTCGTGATACCGTTTTTGTCCTTTATTTTCAGTATTTGCGTGATTTTTCTCACGAAGTGTCTGCGTCCGATTTCCTTTTCGATCGCCTCAAGGCTCTCCCCCGTGAAATCGTCAATGTTTCTTATCATGCCGACCTCTTCCTTGTCGGCGTTGAGAGCGCTCACAAGCTGCCTTGTCGTGTTGTACGGGAAAAGGAGGTGAAGGATGACGCGCTTTTCTTTGCCCGTCTCTTTGCTGCGCAGGAGCAGGCATCCGCCGCCGTCCGAAAACTCCGAGTTTTCGGGAGTCAGGTAGAAGACCCTTGTCGCCATCAGGGCTTCGCGGTCAAACAGGCCGGAGCCGCTGTATTCGGGGCGGGTTGCATTGGCGGTGTCCGCCGGATGTTCTGTTGAGTCCTTCATTTCTTTCATCTCTTTTCTTTTTCGCCTTGTGAGGCAGTTCCTTCAGGTTTTTGCTCCGGCAGCGGGCTTTCAGCCTTTCGAGTAGGCCTTGCCGAGTTTTGCGCCGTGGCCCTCGCCGTCCTCTTCGATTATGTTTCTCATGGCCTCGATCTGGAGCATGTAGAGGCGCTTGTAGATTCCGTCGTGCGTCAGGAGCTCGGCCGATGTGCCCTCCTCGCAGAGCCTGCCGTTTTCAATGACAATGATCTTGTCGACACCGCTCAGAGTCGAAAGCCTGTGGGCAATCGTGATTGTGGTGCGGTTCTTTGAGAGCGCGTCGAGCGAGAGCTGGATCATGCGTTCGGTTTTGGTGTCCATGCTGGCGGTGGCCTCGTCAAGGACGAGTATTGCGGGCTTTTTGAGGATGGCTCGCGCGATTGAGATGCGCTGGCGTTCTCCGCCCGAGAGGTTCTTGCCGCCAATGCCTACCTTGGTCTGATAGGACTCTTCGAGTTTTACGATAAACTCGTGGGCACCGGCAAGGCGCGCTGCCTCGACGACCTCCTCGCGGGTGCTGCCGGGCTTGGCGTATGCGATGTTGTCAAATATCGTTCCTTCGAAAATATAGGTCTCCTGTGAGACTATGGCTATGTTGTCGCGGAGAACGCTGAGGCTCATGTCTTTGACGTCAACGCCGTCGATTGTTATGCTGCCGGTCTCCGTGTCGTAGAGGCGGAGGAGGAGATTGGCGATGGTGCTCTTGCCGGCTCCCGAGTGGCCGACGATGCCGAGGGCGCTGCCCGCGGGAACTTTGAAGGACACGTTGTCGATTATGCGGCGGTTCTTTTCGTAAGAGAAGCAGACGTTTTTGAACTCGACTTCGCCCTTTACTGTTGTCTTGGCGGCAGGTGAAGCGCTTTCCTTCACGGAGGGCTCCGCGTCATAGATTTCAAAGAGACGGCGGAGCGCATTGGCGAAGTCCGCAAACGAGTCCATCATGTCGGCAAGCGAATACAGCGGCGCGTTGAGCATGCCGCAGTAGGCCAGGAACGCGGCGAAGAAGCCGTACGTCATGTGACCTTTTATGGTGAGCCAGCCGCCGACGAGCCAGACGAGGATTGTCGAGAGGTACATCGTGAGCCTCAGTGCGGGAGGCGCTATATTTCGGAAAATAATGATCTTTTTGGAGCTTGCGGCAAGGCCTTCGGTGACCTCCGTGAAGCGCCCGGTCTCCTGCTTTTCCATTGCGAACGCCTTGGTGACTTTGATGGCGCCCATTGAGTCGGTGAGCCTTCCGTTGAAGCGCCGCGCCGCCGCGTGTCTTTTAAAGTGAAGGTGGTGCTGGCGCCTCAGGGTGACAAGCGCGAGCAGGAAGAAAAGCGGGAGCACGGCAACGCAAACCGCTGCGAGCGCGGGCTGCATCACAAACATCACAACCGCTATGACTATGATCTTGGCGATACTGATAACGTAATACGATATGCCTTCAACGAGAAACCAGTGTATGCTCTGCGAGTCGTCGTTGATCTGCGTCATGAGACCGCCGGTCTGTCTGCCGGTGAAAAAATCGAGCGAGAGGCGCTTCATGGCCTCGAAAATGGTGACTTTGAGGTCGCAGACGAGGTAGCCCGTGGTCTTGGCGGTAATGATCCTCGAAATCATGTTGACAAGTGTCTCGGCAATCTGAACGCCCGCCACAATGAGCACCACCAGCAGCACCCTGCCGTAAAAACTGTCGCCTTCCCTCAGTACGTGATCGTAGAAAAACGCGGATGAAAAGATCGGTGTGATGACGCCAATGAAACTCGCGAGGAGCATCAGCGCCAGCATCGTGAGCACCCTCCACCTGTATTTTTTCAAAAATGAAATGAAACGTTTAACAATGCCCGCCCCGCTGCTGCAGTAGATGCAGACTTTTGACGCGGGACTCGTGTAGCGCCTGCCGCACACGGGGCAGAAAAGGTCTTCCGAAAAGTCGCCCGGCTCGCCCCCTTCAAACGTCCCCGCCTTCAGCTTCAGGCAGTATTTGACGAAGAGAAGCATGTCGTTCCTTGCCGAGAACGTGCCCATCGCAAGCACTTTGTCGCCGCTTCCGGACGACGCGATTATCCTGCCGGTCGAGATGAGTTCCTCAAGCCTCAGCTCGTCGAAATCGCCAAAGCCCACCCGCACGACAGACTGCGCGCGGAAAGCCCTCTTAGGCGCGCGCACGCTGTCATCTGCCTTTTCAAGCAAAAAAGTGCCGGAAACGGCAAGAATACCGTCTCTGTCGGCACACAGCAGAGCAACCCCCGGCACAGCGTCAAGGGTCAGGTCCGAAAGAGCGAAAATAACAGGTTCGCCCGCAAGGCCGCACTCCTTAAGGATTTCGGCGTATTCGGTTTTGAGGGCGGTTATCTCAAGCAAAGGAACCTCCGGATAAGATGCGGATTAAAAACCGATGACCGCATCTGAGCATAAGCGCGAAATTTCAACCAAATAAAGCCCGATAGTTTGTCTGAGACGTTATTCGCCGAAAACCTCGGCACACTTCTGCTTGTATTCTTCGTAGGCCGGCTCGCCTTCGAACTCTTTCATATTGGCGATAAACGATTTGTAGTACCAGCCGTGCATTGACTTGTCTTTGATGTTGAACTTGTTCCAGAGCTCATCGCCAATGCGTTTAAAATCCTGATGGACCGAGCGCATGTTGGAGAGCTTGTCGGCAAATATGACCATTTTTTCATCGAGAGTTGCCTTGTTTTTCACAAATTCAATCGTTTCCTCCTTGCGGATCTTCCACGTTTCGGAGGACGGGAGCTCCGGTCTTTTCTTTTCGGAGTCGCTCTTGATGAGACGCAGGACATCTTCTCCGAACATCTCCCTCACAGTCTCCTCCGTCGCACCCGTATCTTCAAGCACGTCGTGAAGAACAGCCGCCGCTATGACGTTCTGGCGTTCCTCGGGGCTTAGATCCTGCGAAACGGACGCTGCAATAGACGCGGCCTCCATAGGGTGAACTATGTAAGGCGTGCCCGAGCTCTTTCTGAAGCAGCCGGTGTGAGCCTTTACGGCGTAAATGACCGCCCTGTCGACAAGCGACAGCTGATCATCGGCAACGTCAGCCGGATTGTGAAATGATTTGCTGTTTGGTTTTTTGTTCTCCATCGTGGGAAAGGCCTTTCTTTCGATGCTTTTGTTGTGTCGTTTTGCGCCTCCCGCCGCGCGGGAGGCGCGCTTTATTCAGCCGCTTTCACACGGCCGCATGAAAACTGTTTAAGCTTTGACAGTGAATCTGTACGTGCCGGAGCCGAGTTCTTTTTCGCCTGCGCCGAACGGGAGGATCACCTTGGCGGCAGTGCCTGCGGGAATTTCGCACTCGTAGATGAGCTTGTTTCCGTCATAGTGCCAGTCGGAGCGGATCTTGCCGCAGACCGAGTCGTAAGTCGCCTTGCAGAAGCCTACCCTTCTGTCGGGGTTCGGAGCGAGGATGAACCTGCCGAAGCCTGCCGTTTCGGGCCTGATGCCTGCCATGTAAGCGAACATCCACTCGGTGACGCAGCCGTAAGCGTAGTGGTTGAACGAGTTCATGCCGACGTCGCCGAAGCCGTTCTCGATCGAATAGCTGTTCCAGCGCTCCCAGACCGTCGTTGCGCCCGCCTTGACGGAGTAGAGCCACGAGGGCATCTGATCCTGCAGGAGGAGCGTGTAGGCCATGTCGTTGAGGCCGTACTGCGAAAGCGTGGGGAGGAGTATGCTGGTGCCGAGGAAGCCCGTCTGGAGCCTGTCGCCCTTGTCGGCAAAGTTGTCCATGAGCTGCTTTTTAACCGCCTCGTAGGATTTTTCATCCGGGAGGAGCCTGAGTTTGAGGGCAAAGAGCGCCGCAGTCTGCTGCGGAAGCTTCACGGTGCCGTCCTCGTTTACGTACTGCTCTATGAAGAACTTCTTCTCAGCCTCGTAAATTTCGCTGTAGTGTCTCGCGTCGTCGGGTCTTCCGGTCGCGGCTGCCATCTCGGACATAATCATAGCGTCCCACGCATAGTAGCACACGCCAAGGTAAACCTGGAGCGGATTGTCGTTTGGCTCAAACGAGAGCCAGTCGCCGTAGCACGGAACAGGTCCTGCGGTGCCTTTCGAGGCAAGGAAGTGGTCCATGTAGAGCTTCATTGAGCCGTAGTTCTCGTCAATGATGGTCGTGTCGCCGGACATCTTCCAGACGTAGTAAGGAACGAGGATTCCCGCATCGGCCCAGCCCATGCAGCCCATTCCGAGGATCCAGGGACCGGAAGGCGCGACGCTCGGGTAGGAGCCGTCAACGCCCTGGCTGTCCTGCATATCCTGCATCCACTTTTCGAGGAAAGTCTGAGCCGCAGTTGAATAGTACTGAGCGGTCGTGGTGAACACCTGCGTGTCGGCCGTCCAGCCGAGTCTCTCGTCTCTCTGAGGGCAGTCCGTCGGGATGCTCACGTAGTTTGAGTACATGCCCCATCTGCCGTTCTCGAAGAGCTTGTTTACGAGTTCGCTGCCGGTTTTGAGCGTGCCGCTGTCGTAGCCGACGCTTGTGATGGTTTTGGCGGTAATTTTCGAGAATATTACCTCTTTGTCAGCCGTGATCTGGACGTATCTGAAGCCATAGAACGTGTGAACGGGTTCAAATGTCTCGTCAACGAAATCCCTGCCGATGATGTAGGTCGTGGTGGCTCTTGCGGATCTCATGTTTTCGAGGTAGACGCTGCCGCCGGGGCCGTCGTTGCCCCTTGACCTCTCACCGTTTCTGTCGTTCAGCATCTCGCCGTGGCGGATGGTAATCTTTGTGCCGGATTTGCCTCTTACCGTGAAGCACTCGCGGCCCGCCGCGTTCTGGCCGAAATCGACAACGCCCGTCTCGCCTTCCTTAAGGACGAAGCCCTCGCCGTCAAAATCAACTCTTCCGTCGATCACGCCGTACTCGCCGTCCCTCGCACCCTCGGAGGATGCGTTCTTTCCGCCTTTTGCACCGCTGAAAGTATAAATCTTAACCGGTTTTCTTTCGCGGTCCTCTCTTTCAACCACGGGCTCGCCGTGCATTGGTTCGAGCTCGCCTGCGAAGAAGTCGGATTCATTGGCGTCTTCCCAGTCGCTGTCGTCAAATCCGGGGAGCATGAAGTCGGTTGAGATTCTCGCGTCGTAGTCCTCGCCGTCCCAGATGGAAGCGGCTGTGACAGGTGATTTTGCGGTGACCTTCCAGTCGCTGTCGGTGCACTCGATTCCGAGGCCGCCGCTGCCATTTTCTGTGATGATTACCGCGAAGAGCTGCGGGAAGTCGCCCCTTGCGCCTATTCTGTCCGAGTACCAGCCTGTTCCGACTATCGCGCTGAAGCAGTTGACGCCCGGCTTGCACATTGCCGTGATGTCGTAGGCCGTGTACATGCGGCGCTTAAGCGGCTCCGTGAATCCCGGTTTAAGCTCGTAACGCCTCCTGACGCCAAGGGCATCCGTGTCGCACGCCGGCTCGCCGTTGATGTATGCCTCGTAGACGCCTCCCGCCGAAACAAAGAGCTTCACGCTTACGTCGTCGTCCTCAACCGTGAATTCCCTGCGGAACACGGGCACCGTTTCTTTTGTGTAGCCTTCCTTATGAGGGAGCGTTATCCACTTTGCGCCGAGCTCGTCTTCGACGCCCATGAGACCCGTTGAGAAATATGTCTTTCCGGAGACGGTCTCGCCGTTTGAGAGTTTCACGACGACCACAACGTCATAATCCGACACAAAATCAAGTTCGTCGCCGTCAAACATGCAGAAGTTTTCGGAGCTTTCGACCTCTTCGGAGGACCAGACGCTTTCGCCGAGCGAATCAAGCACCTCAACGCAGTACGACACCTGCATCACATTCGGCTCATCCGATTCTATTTTCCAGCAAAAACGCGGGAAAATCTCGTCAACCGCAGCCGCTCTCGTCAGCTTTTCCGTAGTCAAATCATAAAGTCTTGTCATATAAATCCCTTTCCCGGAAACTTCCGGCGTATTCTAAGCTCTCGGCCTGCCGCCAAGGCATTGGCGTGTTTCTCCAAATCATTTTTTCGGCATTGCCAGGTTCCTCGGATTATACTACTTATGCCTGATATTTTCAATAAAAAAGGAGGTGCGGAAGTGACGGCGAAAGCTCAAAAAGTCCCAAATATTGGGGAATTTGAATATTGAAATATTTTCTCCGGGATTGTATAATATCCGTGATTTCTCTTATCGGGAGGTTTGAATATGAAAATCATTAAAAAAGTTGTTGTATTTGTATTGGCCGCCGTTCTCTGCGCGGCTTGTGTTTGCGGCTGCTCCGGAAACAAAGCAAAAACACCGGAGACAGGCATTGCAGGAGAGAATGCCACATGGACACTTGAGGACGGTATTCTCACGGTAGAGGGCACGGGCGCCCTTGAAAGCCCCATAAAACCTACAGGAAAAGTTGAAAAAGTCGTCGTTGGCGACGGTATCACCGAAATCGGAGATTCACTCTTCAAGGATCTTGACGGCGTTCTCTCCATCGATCTGCCCGAGACCCTTATCAGAATCGGTAATGAGGCCTTCTCCGGCATGACCAATGTAAAAGAGGTTACTATTCCCGAATCCGTTAAAGATGTTTCGTTAGATGCTTTCGACGGCTGGAAAGAAACCCAGAAGATCATCACAGACTGGTACAGCGGCACAGCCGATGAGTGGCAGTCATTCTTTGATCTCTGGGACACATATTTCGGTTATGTTAAAGACTTCTTCAACGATCCCAATCTTGAGCAGAACATCCGTTCTCTTTTTAACAGCGGCGTTGAATACTTAAGAACCAATATCGGCGAATTACTGAAAGCTTTCGGTCTCGACGCGATGTTGGAAGAAGAAGAATTTGACGTTTCCGCGATGATCGACGAGTTTGCGGCTATGGAGGACGAGCTCGTTCAGGAAATCATGGCGGCTGTTCCCGAAATCAAGGCAGAACTCGGCAATATCGAGAAACAGGGCAAAGGCATCTTCTACATGATCTCTGAAGAGATTTCCAAGGAGATCGATGATTTCACCTCTGTTTTCGGCAATTTTGACATCAACACCGTCTTTGATTCAGACATTGAGGACCTGGCAGGGATGTTCTCTGAAATGCTTCCTGCATACCAGAACATATTGGATAACATTTTCGGAGACGATATGGACATTGAGGATCTTCTCGGAATGTACGGCGGCATGATTGACTTTCCCGTTGACGAATTCTTCGGTGAAGATCAGGCCGAGGGCTAATGACTGATATTTACAGGCCTTGGTAAAACAAGGTTTAAAAGCGCGGGCGGCTCCCGAAAGGGATGCCGCCCGCCTGTTTTTACCGGACTGAAACCGGCTGTGCTGTTTGGT
>DBWH01000020.1:33860-44933 GCA_002308595.1 Mageeibacillus sp. UBA1243
GTTGAAGAAGCCTTCGCCGCCGAAAAGCTTGTTCTTGACGCCGCCAACGCTCTTGATGCCGATGTCCACCGATGCGTCCGCAAGGGCAAGGTTGCCGGTGCTTATGAGCATTGTCTGGCCGGCCTGAAGGTCATAGTCGAACACAGATCCGTCAATTTCCACAAAAGCGATTCCTTTTCCCGAGAGCTTCTGCATGATAAAGCCTTCGCCGCCGAAGATTCCCGCACCCACTTTTTTCTGGAAATGTACGGAAAGTTCAACGCCTTCTGTGCAGGCCAGGAATGCGGACTTCTGGCAGATGATGGGCTTGTCGGGTGTGATTTCAATGGCTCTGATGGTTCCCGGGAAGCTTGACGCAAAAGCTATCATCTGGCCGTCGGTCTCTGCGGTATAGACGTTCTGGAAGAAAGTGTCCCCTGAGAACATTCTGCCGAAGGCCTTTCCTACGCCGCCTGTGGACGTCTCCATGTCAAATCCCGGCGTCATCCACGACATGGCGCCTCTTTCAGTTATAAGCTTTTCACCCTTCTCCGGATAGCAAAGCACAACCGGCATCGGATCTCCGCTGATCTCGTATCTCATTTTTGTTACCTCCTGTTTTATATTATTGGGCATCACGCCCGTTTCATACAAATTCTCTGAACACCCGGTTTGCAAAATCAAGGCCTTTTTCCGTGAGCCTCACCCCGGCAAGGTCCGGTTTATACCTTTCTATGAGACCCTCCTTTTCGAGAGAATCCAGCTTGCCGGAATACTTCTCCGCGGCACTGACCCCGTATATTTCCCGGAAATGTTCAAGATCGGGGCCCTCAGTCATTCTGAAGCCCAGCATCATGTACTCGTCCATGAGCTCCTCTTTTGAGAGGGCCGCATCTTCTTCCGGCTCCGCCCTGCCGCAGCCTTTTATGTAC
Source organism: Mageeibacillus sp. UBA1243 (assembly GCA_002308595.1). Lineage (GTDB taxonomy): Bacteria > Bacillota > Clostridia > UBA1212 > UBA1212 > UBA1212. The sequence continues at coordinate 34,772 of DBWH01000020.1, forward strand.
ACGCCAATGTCATCCGTGTTCGAGTACCTTCTTCCCCTCTCAAACGATGCCGCTGCAGGTCCGAAGCCAAGGTATTCCTTCTGACGCCAATACCTCATGTTGTGTTTCGACTCAAAGCCCGGCTTTGCGAAGTTCGAGATCTCGTATTGGCGGTAACCCGATTCCTTCAAAAACGCCAATGCAAACCGGTAATCGGCCCGGTCCCTCGCATCGTCGGGTTCCGGAAGTATGCCTGACATGATGTCACGCGCAAGCGGCGTTCCCTCTTCGACAATCAGGCTGTATGCCGAGATGTGCTCGGGGCCAAGTTCAGCGACCCTCCTCAGAGTGTTTTCAAACTCTCCCTCAGGCTCGCCCGGCAGACCGAAAATAAGGTCGATATTGATGTTTTCGAAGCCCGCGCGCCTTGCGTTTTTGAACGCCTCGACAGCTTTTTCCGCGCTGTGAACCCTTCCGAGAACTCCGAGGGCACGCTCCGAAAGCGACTGGAAGCCTATGCTCAGCCTGTTGACGCCAATGCCTTTCAGCGCCGCTGCTTTCTCGTATGTAAGCGACTCCGGATTTGCCTCAACGGTAAACTCGGCGCCGGGCTCTATGTCAAAGGACCTGCGAAGGGCGTCCGCTATCCGTTCAAGCTGTTTTTCAGTCAGAACCGAAGGGGTGCCGCCGCCGACAAACACAGTGTCGCACCGCCTTGACCTGTCGCCGCGCCACGCTATTTCCGACACGACAGCGTCAACATACTGCTCCCTTTCGGCGCAGTCTGAGGGTGCGGAGACAAAGTCGCAGTATCTGCACTTTTTTACGCAAAAAGGCACGTGAACGTAAAGCCCGAGCATTTTTCACCCCAGCTTCAGAACGCTTAAGAAAGCCTCCTGCGGAACCTCTACGCTTCCGAATTCGCGCATGCGCTTTTTGCCTTCCTTCTNNAACGCTTCCTGCGGGATCTCGACGGTGCCGAGCTGGCGCATCTTCTTTTTGCCTTCCTTCTGCTTTTCAAGCAGCTTTTTCTTTCTGGTGATGTCGCCGCCGTAGCACTTGGCGAGTACGTCCTTGCGGAATGCTCTGATCGTCTCGCGGGCGATGACCTTGCCGCCGATCATGGCCTGTATCGGGACCTCGAACTGCTGCCTCGGGATGGTGTCCTTCAGCTTTTCGGCAATCTTTCTGCCCCTCGCGTACGCCTTGTCGGCATGGACAATGAACGAGAGCGCGTCGACGATCTCTCCGTTGAGGTAGATGTCAAGCTTCACGAGATTCGCTTTTTTGTAGCCCGAAAGCTCATAGTCAAGCGATGCGTAGCCTCTTGTGCGCGATTTGAGCGAGTCAAAGTAGTCGTATATGACCTCGTTGAGCGGTATTTCGTACGTGAGCACCACCCTGTCGGTCTCGATGTAGTCCATGTTGATGAACGTGCCGCGCCTCTCTGAGGTCAGCTCCATGATGTTGCCGACATACTCGGCCGGTGTCATGACGGACGCCTTCACGACGGGCTCCTCCATGTAGTCTATCTCAGCCGGGTTGGGCATGTTTGTCGGGTTGTCGAGTACGATGACCTCGCCGTTCAGTTTGTGGATGTGGTAGATAACGCTCGGCGTGGTGGCAATGAGATCTATCTCGTACTCCCTTGAAAGCCTCTCCTGCACTATTTCGAAGTGAAGAAGTCCGAGGAAACCGCACCTGAATCCGAAGCCGAGGGCCTGTGACGTCTCTGGCTCGTACTTGAGGGCCGCGTCGTTCAGCTGGAGCTTTCCGAGCGCGTCGCGCAGAGCCTCGTAGTCGCCGCCGTCAACGGGATACATGCCGCAGAACACCATCGGCTGCACCTCTTTGTAGCCCGGCAGGGGTTCTGCGGCGCTGTTTTCCACGGTGGTCACAGTGTCTCCCACCCTTGCATCCTGTATGTTTTTGATGCTGGCAGCGATATACCCCACCTCGCCCGCATAAAGCGCATCGGATGGCATCTTAAAGCCGGGCTTCAGGTACCCGAGTTCGGTGATCTGGTATTCGGCGCCTGTTGACATCAGCTTTATGTTGTCGCCTTTTTTGACGGAGCCGTCCTTGATTCTGACGTAGATGACAACGCCTCTGTATGCGTCGTAGTATGAGTCGAAAATGAGCGCCTTTAAGGGGCCGTCGGGGTCGCCGGAAGGTGCAGGAACGCCGGTCACCACGGCTTCCAGCACGTCCTCTATGCCGAGGCCGACCTTGGCGGATACGAGAGGGGCGTCCGCTGCCGGTATGCCGATAACGTTTTCGATCTCTTCCTTTACGACGTCGGGTCTTGCCGAGGGTAGATCGATTTTGTTGATGACGGGCACAACCTCGAGGTCGTGGTCGATCGCCTGGTAGACATTGGCGATAGTCTGTGCCTCAACGCCCTGGGAAGCGTCAACGACGAGCACTGCGCCTTCGCATGCCGCCAATGACCTTGAGACTTCATAGTTGAAGTCAACGTGTCCGGGGGTGTCGATGAGGTTGAAAACGTATTCGTTGCCGTCTTTCGCTTTATAGTTGAGCCTTACGGACTGGGCCTTGATGGTTATGCCGCGCTCGCGCTCGATGTCCATGTTGTCGAGGACCTGGTCCTCCATCTCGCGCGACGTCAGAACGCCCGTGGTCTCAAGTATGCGGTCCGCAAGCGTGGATTTTCCGTGGTCGATGTGGGCAATTATGCAAAAATTTCTGATGTTTTTCTGTCTGTCCATGTTAGATTACTTTCCGGCAAATATAGTTCCAATCACCCTTCCGAGAAGCTCCGCGGAGTTGTCCGCCTCGGTCACAAGGTTTCCCTCATAACCCAGCTCGGCGATCATGCCGAATTTTGTCGCGGATGAGTTGTATTTCGATTCGCTTCTCAGAGTGATGCCGAGCGATATTCCCGGCACCTCGGCTTCGAGTTTTTCGATGATGTACATAGCGAGCTTTATGTTCTCTTTCCAGTTTGGGTTGGTCTTGTCGTTCTGGGTGATCACAAAGCCTATCATTGCGTAGTTTTTACCGTCTTTTGCGACAGTTCGCGAGTATCTCGAGCCCTCGGGGTACTCAAAAGTCTTGACCTCGAGGTCGACGGCAAACTGCGCGTCGGCTATCTTTGAGGCGGCTGCGGAGACCTTGGCGGCAGCGGTTTCGTAGGCGGCTTTGGCATTGGCGTCATTCTTTTCGGAGATCAGATACACGCCCGTTCCTGCCTTCTGACATGCGTTTTTGAGCACGTCTCCCCTGCCGGCAACGTTTCTCGCCTTGTCGTCGCTCATGATCTTCGGGTACTTCGAAATGACCCGCTCGTCGGCGCTCAGGCAGTAGCTTCCGGAGGTGTGCGAATAGTAGAGAATGACCGGCGTTGTGCCCTGCTCCGCCCTCCTTATAACGAGAGGCGAATTGAGAACGTTCCTGAGTTCAAATCCCGCGGCCCCGTAGAGGTTCTGGATGCGCAGAAAACCGTATTCGATATCCTTGCCGCCCGCGGACACGAGAAGCTCGCCCGCAGAGTCGCTCAGAATTCCCGATGTGTAACGGTCGCCCGAATTCAGGCGCACGGTTTTGTAACCGGACACGCCAATGTCAAACACGTAAAAATTCTCGTTCGCAGAGACGACTATCGTTCCGCCCTGGCTGTCGGGAGTCTCAGAAGGAGCCGCCGTCGGGGTCTCGGACGGCGCATCTGTCTGTCCCGCGGTAGGTGTCGCCTCGGGCGCCGGAGTGCTGTCGGACGGCCTTGGCGTGTTCTTTGTTTTGGATTCGATCGCGGCGGCTCTTACATTGGCGTCATGGGCAAGGAAATCCCTGTAGCCGCTGAGCAGCCCGTAGATTGCAGTCCCGTCGCTTGAAACTTTTACGCCCTCGTGCACCTCCGTGATGCCGCCGAGGCGCGCGCCTTTAGACGACTTGCTCACAGAGACAGCCGTGCATATTATGAGGAGCACGAACGCCGCGAAAAGCACTCCGACGGCGATCAGAAACTCGATCTTCTGAAGCCAAAGGTCCCAGACCTCGCTGCTCTCGGCCTCTTTCTTCTTAGCGTCGGCGCTCTTTTTCTTCTGCTTCTGCCGCAGAAGATTCATCTTCTTTTCGGCGTCGGCAAGCCGCTCCGCCTCTTCTCTCTCGCTCTCGATCTCGCGCCTTTTTGCGTTGTCGGCAAGCCGCTGCTTCCTTCCGCTGAAAAAGCCGGGCTTCTTTCCGTCCGCGTCTTTTCCGTCCGGGCCTGCCGCGCCGCCTTCCTCTTTTTTGTTGGCGGCGGCGCTCTTTGCGTCCGCATTGCCAGCGGCGTTTTCAGCCCCGGTTTCGCCGTCGAAAAGCCCCGAGAGGTCAACGGTCACCTTCTCGTCAAGGTCGTAGTAGTTCGCCATGACGAGCGGCCCTTTTCCGCGCTCTTTTTCTTTTGTATCTGATGAATCGATCACCGTAAAATCCGTCATAAAAAGTTACCGCTGAACCTGTTTTTACTCAAACAGCCCCATGAGCTGCTTTACCTCTTTCAGGAAATAACCGTTTTCGCCGCTGCGCTCCCTTGCCCACGTCATGAGCGAGTCGTCATCGTTGAAAATCGCGTCGTACCACGAGTCGTAGTCGGTGGTGAACGAGAACCTGTAGGTTCCGAAATACTGTTTCTGGATGTAGTAATGCATCTCGGACTTTATCTTCTCCGCGGAATCCGTGATGAGCTTCTCAAGTTCTGCAACGGGCCAGATCTCTGTTGCAAGCTTCGTGCAGTAGTTCTCAAAATTGGTTCTGAACGTGCTGTTTTTCAGTAAAAATGCGAAAAGACCCTGGATGCCGAGAGTGTCGGGGTAGGTGAGGTTCGACACGTCCGGATAGCCGCTGCTCCTGTCGTAGGGCAGGTAGTTTGCGAGCATGAGGCGGAATGCATTGGCGTCTGCCTTGGTGTAAAGCTCGAGCGGCGGGTCGCCGTTTTCGTCCGTGGTCCCGCCAATGGTATACCTGCCTGTTCCGAGGTCCATGTCTTTGAAAACAAAGCGCCAGCGCCCGTCAAGGTCGCCCGTGCCCTCTCCGCAGTAGCGCCACACCTTAAGGTTGTTGTGCGGCCAGTCGTTGTTGCAGAGGAAAAGGTTCACCGCGCAGTACTTCATGAAGCTGTCAACGTCAATCTTCGCCGCAACCTCCCCGTACGAAAGCTTTCCTGCCTTTATATCGGCAAGGAGACTCTCAAACGCCTCAAGTTCGCCCTCCGGACCGTCGTCGAGCACATAGTAGAACCACGTTCCCTCGTAGCGCTTGCCCCTGCCCGTATCGAGCTCGGACGAGATGACGCAGATGTTGTCCTTGTCCTCATCGGCAATGTCGTAGTTGTTGCGGATCGTATTGTCGTTTTCGTGCTCGCGCATATTGAGCAGCCCGTAGTACTCGCCGTTAAGGAACACAACAACGGGTTTGTAGTTCATGTTCATGAGCTCGGGCGCAGCTTTGCCGGCAATGACATTGGCGATTCCGTCCCTTATGAAAGTTGCCCTCGTAGCCTCCGTGGGGGTGAGAAGCGAGTCGTTTCCGCCGTTTCTCAGTATGAAGCTGTCGTAGCCGTCCATGACGCTGCCGTCAGCCTTCTTGCGGTCCTCGCCGAAGAGCGCGTACTTGAACTTTCCCGCGCCGTCATATTTTGTCGTTCCGAAGTCGCTCGACTTCCTCGCGTAGATTTTCAGTGATTTCTGTGAGAGGCCTCTCGAGCTGCCGCCAAAGAGTCTTATGCCTCCATCCTGCGAGAGCACGAGGTTTCCCTCCTCGTCAAAGTACTGCACGTTGCAGGGGCGCTCCCACTCTTTTCCCTTCATCGAAGCGTTGGTGAAAATACCGCTGTTTCCCGTCAGATTTTCAGGATCCGTAGTGAGGCAGATGACCGGCAGGCCCGCAAACCTGTCCTCTTTTTCGAGCTTCAGGTAGGTCTGTGTCGCAATCTTTCCCACAAGCTGTCCGTGGTTGTCAAAATATGCCGCGCGCACGACCGTCACGCCGACGTTTCCGTTGATGCCCGTGAACTTGGTGTTTGTGGCGCGCCTTGAAAGGTTGATCTCCAGCCCGTTATACGTGCGGTCCTCGTACGAAGGCTCGCTTCCGTCATAGGTCACGCGGATGGTGTAACCCGCCCTTTTCATGTTTCCGGGGTATAAAATCCTGACCTTGAGCTGCCCCGTGTAGTAGCAGCCGTCAACCGAAAATTCCGGCTTCAGTTTATCAATCATTGAGAGATCCACGTCGGGGTCGCTCTTCTCCGTGCCTTTTTTTGAACAGCCCGGTGCAAAAGCTGCCGCCAATACGACCGCGAGCATTACAACAATTATTTTTGCGAAGATTTTTTTCATAGCTTTCGTCTCTCATTCCCGGCCGGGCGAACCGCCGCGCGAAAAATCATGCTTTTGCCGCGGCTTCCCTTTCGTGACTTTCGGGGTCTCTTTTATTTTTCGCGCGACTAAAGCGCAATCCCTCAGCGTATTATACAAACAGACACCGTTTTTTGCAAGATGCGATACGGCGGGGCGCGTCTTCTTTTCAGCCTTCTTCCGGCCTTCTTTTAGTCTCACTTACGCCTCTTTTTGCGCCCCGCCCGCGTTTTACAACGTTGTTTTTTGTCGATTTTTATAGTAAAATCACGACATATATTTCGCGCCGCATATAGTGTTTGAAATCGCGGCAAAAAGGGGGAACCGGTTCCATGAAAAAAACAACGGTCATCTGCTTCGCCAACAACAAGGGCGGAAGCGGTAAATCCACAACGTGCGCGAATGTTGGTTATGCATTGGCGATGTCGGGAAGGAAAGTGCTTCTCATTGACGGCGACATGCAGCTGAATCTCTCGCTCTCGTTCTTTGACGAGGATTCGGTGTTTGAGATGGCTGCGGGCACGAAAAACCTTTTCAGGGTCATGCAGGGACGCGCGACGCTCCCAGAGTGCATCACGGAAACGAAGTACGAAAACCTTTGGCTTGTTCCTTCGTCGACACTCATGAGCGGCATTGAATTTGAACTGTTCCCGAAACTTCAGCGCGAGTTTATACTGAGAAAGGCATTGGCGTCAATTAAGGAGTCGGGTGAGTACGACTACATTCTCGTCGACGCGCCGCCGACGCTCGGAACATGGGTCATCAACATTCTCGCGGCATCCGACAAAGTGGTCATTCCCGTCGAGGCATCGCCGTGGGGTCTTTTCGGACTCGCCAATATGTTCGAATTTATAGGCGAAATCCGCGGCATCGCACCGCAGCTCGAGGTCCTCGGAATCACGGTCACAAAGGTTTCCGAGCGCAAGAACTACTTTAAGCAGACGATGCAGACGCTTGCCGAGTCCGGCAATTACGTTTTTGAAAACTACGTCAGGGTGGACGTTAACATTGAGAAGGCTCAGGACGAGTCGCAGCCTGTTATCGCTTTCAGCCCGAAGAGCAGAAGCTCGCAGGAGTTCACAGCTTTGGCAAAGGAGATAGATGAGAAATGTCAATAGGAAAGAGCAGCATTAACCGGGCCGGAAAGGCTGCGGAAAAGACAGTTGCCGCACCCGCTGCGGAAGACGAGATGAAATTTTTTTCCGATTCTCACGCGCCTGCGGTCTCTGCGGAGGACGTGAAGCTTGATTTTGTCGCATTGGCGGATATACTTCCGACATACGAGGAGAAGATGATCACGATGGCGGCGACGTTCGATGAGGTTGTCGAGTCCGTCAGGAAGTACGGGATTCTGATTCCGATGCTCCTCCGCCGTATCGAGGTCAAAGAGGGACCCGTGTACCGCATCATTATGGGGCACAAGAGGTTTTACGCGGCTCAGAAGCTCGGCCTCAAGACCATTCCCGCTGAAATCATCGTCTGCGACGACAAAACTGCCGCCGTTATCTACAACGAGGCGTTCCGCTACGACAGCCAGAGCAAGAGGCTTGACTCGCTCCCGTCGCGCATTGTGACAAACGCCGTTCAGAAGTCCGAAGAGCTTCCCGAGTACCTCCTCTGACGCCAAGGACAAACCTGTTAAGGAGCACAAAAAATGAAGGCCCTCACCGGCGATATCGCCAATTTTATCGAATTTTTAGACAAAACACCGACGCCTTTCCACGTCTTTTCGGAACTTTACGAATCGCTCGAAGCCGCCGGCTGCAAAATGATCACGCTCTCGGAAGTCTCTTCCTGCGAGCGCGGAAAGCCTTACTGCATCCCTTACGGAGACAGCGCCCTGCTCGCGTTTTTTGCGGGTGAAAGCGCGCCGCAGAAAGACCCCGGCCGCCTGCTGATTGGCGCGGCGCACGTTGACTACCCCGTCTTCAAGATCAAGAACACAAAGCTCCGCAAGGGCAACGGTGTTCTCAGGATGAATATCGAGATGTACGGCGGCGCGATCGTGCACCCCTGGCTCGACAGAGCTCTCAAGATTGCCGGACGCGTTTATTTTAAAAAGGACGGAAAGCTGTCGTTTGCGGACATTGGCGATTTCGGAAAGCGCTTTGTGATCCCGAACGCCGCAATCCACATGAACCGCTCGATTAACGACGGCGCGAAGTTCAGCATCCAGAACCAGCTTCTGCCTTTCTTCGGTCTCGAGAGCGAATCGGGCGAGGAGGCTTTTGCCGAAATGGTTGCCGCCAAGGTCTCCGAGGTCTCAGGCATCGGCGGTCTTACACCCAAAGACATAATGAGTTTTGACCTCTCGCTTGTCATTGCCGACGGCGCGTCACTCTGCGGAGCTTCCGACGAGTTCGTGCTCGCACAGGGCCTTGACGACAGAGGAATGATCTACACGCTTTTCTCGGGCTTCAACGGAAGTTTAAAAGACGGTGCCGCCAATGCATCATACGGCGACGTTAGGCTTGCCTTCGCGTTCAACCACGAGGAGTGCGGCTCGGAAACCGACGTGGGCGCAAAGAGCGCTTTTGCCTCTGAAGCCGTCAAGGCGATTGCCGGCAGGTTCTTCCCCGACGAGCACTACCTTGACGTGTGCCGCAGGAGTCTGCTCCTCTCGGCCGACATGGGCCACGCAACCCACCCGTCATTCCCCGAGTACTCCGACAGCACGTCTCCGATCGAACTCGGCAAGGGCATCGTCCTCAAAACCACCTGGAACCAAAGCTATGCCACCAAGGCCGAACCGATGGCGGAATTTGCCTCCTTCTGCGAAGAAAACAACATCCCGTTCCAGCGCTTCTCGCCCCACTCCGACAACCGCGGCGGCGGCACGATCGGCCCGATGCTCTCCGCGTCGCTCGGCATCAGAACATGCGACATCGGCATCCCGCTCCTTGCCATGCACTCGCCAAAGGAGCTCGGCACCGTCAGCGACCACGTCACCACCGCCAAGCTCTTCAAAGCGTTCTTCAGCTGAGGCGTTTGATTCGTTAAAAAGGGCTGTTAACGCCCGGCAGTTTTGCCGGCGGTTAACAGCCCTTTTTGATTGGCGAATTCTCAAATGACGTATCCTGAGCTTTTCTCACAGAAGATACACAGGGAACGCATACGCTTTTTCGAAAAACACGATATGAGCTCCGTAAAGTCCGCATCATTACGGGCTCGATACGAGCGTTAAAGTGTACTTTTCAAGCGCTTTTTACAACACCACTATGGCTATAAATCTTGCGAGAGCAATAGCTAAACGATAAAAGAAAACGGGAGCATATTCTGCTCCCCTGCTAAAACTCAAAGACCAGATTGGATCATTCAATAGATGACATTGTCCCGGAATGACTGTAACCAGTTGAAACTTACGGCAGAAACGGAAAAACTTTCGAGTAACACTTGGCAAAAGTACTTGACTTTTTTGATTGGCGGTGGCACAATATAGTCGAAACTTACGGCAGAAATGTCTTAAATTCCGATTGCGGAGGCTCTTATGATCAAAAGAGATTTTTATCTTAACCAAATCATCGATAGGATGTGGGATGGAAGAATTAAAGTTATTACCGGGATCAGAAGGTGCGGTAAGTCCATTCTTCTTTTCACGCTGTTCAAAGAATACTTGGTTTCTATGGGCGTGGATGAAAAACAAATCATAGAAATCGAACTGGATAAGAGAAAGTTCTACAGGTATAGAAATCCAATCACTTTGTGTGAGTATGTTGAAAAGATTGTTGCCGAGGATAAAAGCACGAAATATTATCTTTTTATCGATGAGGTGCAATTCACGACAAAGGTAGTAGATAAAGAAAACGGCAATACAGAGGTCACGATATATG
>DBWH01000024.1 GCA_002308595.1 Mageeibacillus sp. UBA1243
GTCTACTTCAGGAGGATCATATCACCGGCGGAATTGAAAACTCTGCCGGCATTTTTTATGTGTCAAATAACGATTTACCACACCCGGAAACTCAAAAGAATGTTGAAAAAACTTGAAAGCCAGACAAGGCCGCTTGTTTTTATGTGTGTATAGTTTTATTATGGTGCTAAGCAATTTGTTCATTTTCTTTAGCAATATACGGTTAAGGCAAAACTATATTCTAAAGTTGAATAACTGCTGCGGTAATTTACACTGTTGTGCGGAAGGAAAGATCCATGAGAAGAAGGAGTGGTAGAAATGAAGAGGAAATGGATGCGTTTTTTACTGATTACTTTGTCGATAGCTGTGCTGACAGTCTCAACGGCAGTATTGACCGGCTGTGCGCCGAAGTTTAAAGCGATTATTTATGAGCAAGTATCGATCAATCCGGAGTTTGGATTTGTGTCCAAAGCGTTTTTACTTACAAATGTAAATGAGGTTGAGCATCATGTTCAGACTTATCGAACGGATGAAAGCACACAGCCTTACTACGAGGAACTTAAAACAAATTACGGCGACGAATTCTTTAAAAAGAACAACTTAGTCGTGCTGTATTACTTCGATGAAACCATTTCCAGCAAAATAACTGTAAAAGGCATACAATATGACGGTGAAACGGTCACAGTTCTGCTGAGCAGAAGTGTTCCCAAATACTGCTCACAGCAAGTGAAAGAGTGCGTCATAGTTGTTGAAACAGAGAAGAATGCAAAAATAGCCTCTGCAGACTATCGGGTTAACTGATGTCTGAAGACAGATTGGCGATACAATCTAAGCGCCGGACGGCAAGACCTAAAAACTCTGCCGTCCAATTTCATATATGTTCAAACAGATGAAATATGGTATAATCAAGCCGTCTTTTCCAAAGGAGAAGTTAGATTAACCCGGAGGTTACCATGGCTAAGGTAAGAAGCGCAACAACGGAAGATGCCCGCAGGCTTCTCCAAATATATGCGTACTATGTGGAAAACACTGCGGTTTCCTTTGAATATGAGGTGCCCTCTGAAGAAGAGTTTCAAAAACGGGTATCGGACACCCTTGAAAAGTATCCTTACCTTGTAATTGAGGACGAAGGAGAAATAAAGGGTTACTGCTACGCGGGAGTTTTCAAGGCGAGAGCAGCCTACGACAGGTCGTGCGAGGTCAGCATATATGTTGACAAGGATTCAAGAGGCCGCGGGTTTGGCGGCATGCTTTACAGGGCGCTTGAAGAGGAGCTTCCGAAGCTCGGAATTACAAATCTTTATGCGTGTATTGCCGATCCCGTGGTGCCTGACGAGTATCTTGACAGGTCGAGCGAGCTTTTCCACGGACGCATGGGTTACGTAAAAGTAGGTGAATTTCACGGGTGCGGCATGAAATTCGGGCGGCTCTATAACATGATATGGATGGAGAAAATATTGGCGGTGAACTGATGAAAAAGATTTCGGTGATGATAATAGGCTGCGGCGACAGAGCGACCGTGTATGCCGACGAGGGAGTTAATAAGCTTGGCGCCATGAGGATCGACGCGTGTGTGGATCCCGACGTAAACAAGCTTGACATGATGGTGCGGGAGTTTGGCGTGCCGAGGGAAAACTGCTTTACTTCGATCGAAGGGGCCCTTGCCCGGGGCAGATTCTGCGACTGCATTATTAACGGCACCATGGACCGGCTGCATGTTGAGACCACAATGCCTTTCCTCGAGCAGGGCTACGACGTTCTCCTTGAGAAGCCCGTCTGCAACAACGAAAAGGACCTTCTCAGGCTCACGGAAGCTGCCAAGAAGCACAACTGCAGGCTCTTTGTCTGCCACGTCCTCCGCTACTCGCCTTTCTACAGAAAAATCAAGGAGATAATTCTCTCCGGAGAAATAGGGAAAATCGTCAATATCAGCACTTATGAGCACGTTGGCGTGTTCCTCACATCGGCAAGCTTTGTCCGGGGCAAGTGGAAGAGCAAAAAGGAGTGCGGCTCGTCGCTGCTTCTCGCCAAGTGCTCGCACGACATGGATCTTCTGTGCTGGCTGAACAACGGTACGAGGCCTTCCGAGGTAATGAGCCTTGGCGGCAGGAATTTTCTTACACCTGAGAACGCGCCGGAGGGGGCGGGGACGAGATGCCTTGTCGACTGCCCGCAGGAGGTTCGGGATAAGTGTATTTTTGACGCGGGGCCTCTTTACATCGACAACTGTCTGCTGCCCTGGTACCCCTGGCAGTGCACCGGCAAGGACTACCGCGAGATCACGGACGAAGAAAAGCTTGAGTCGCTTAAAACGTACAACCCGCACGGGCTTTGCGCCTATAAATGTGGCGGAGACATATGCGACCACCAGACGGTAAACGTCAGGTTCGAAAACGGCTCGTTTGCGACGCACAGCGTGACTTTGTCCTCCTTCCGGGACGGCCGCGACATTTTTATTGCGGGAACCTTGGGAGAGATTGACGGCAGGGCGGACGACGGAAAGCTGACGGTTAGGCACTACGACAGGAACACATCCTGGTTTGACAGCAGGGTCATTGAAATCGCGGGCGAGGACGGGTACGAGGGCGGTCACTTCGGCGGCGACAGAGGCCTTGTGAGCGATTTTGTGAGCACGATTAACGGCGGCGAGCTTTCTGTATCGGCAACGACAATCGACGACTCAGTGAACGGCCAGCGGCTTGTGTTCAAGGCCGACGAGTCGCTCGAAAAGGGTGTGCCTGTTAAATTTTGAACTTATGCAACACTTACCCCACAGATTGTTGTATACATGCCGCTAAAAATGTGGTAAAATAATCACGAATCAGAACATATAGTTTGACTTTGGCATATTATAATTGGAGGTATCGTTATGAAAAAAGTCGTATTATTATTTTTGGCGTGTATATTAACCGTGTTTACGGTTATTTGCCCGTATGCAGAAGAGGCTTTTCCTTCAGCGAATGAACTGGAGAAATTGGTTGACAATGCTTTGCTTGTGAGATCAATCCTGGGTGCCGGAAGATACCCCTGGAATTATGAAAGCGGTGAACTTTCGTCAAAAGAGGTTAAGGAAGAGAAAGACGGTATTCTGTTTACCTATATTTACAGGCCTGTTATCGACGGATTTGACGAGGCGGGAATAAAAAAACTTGTCAATGACACCCTTTCTGAAGAATTTGCGGGTGATGTATTGGCGAGAAACGGGGCCTTTTTTGAAGACTTCAAAGAAATTGACGGGGCAATGTACTTCAGAGAATGGGGCTACACCCTGTGCAACGGTTACAGAGAATATAAGAGGGACAGTGCCGCTGATATAGTTGTCGTTGAGAAAAGTACCGAAAATGCAGTGATTGAAGTTCATCTCATCCCTGATTTGACTGTTCGTCTGTCCCTTGTGAATGAGAATGGAACGTGGAAAGTATCCTCGTATGACGCAGATAAGCTCCTCCTGACAGGAAATCCGGAGCTTATGAAGGCGGATGACTTCTCCGAAGAAGCGGCTCTTGAGGCTGTGAAGGCAGTTATCATGGAGGGGTATTACTATACGAGTCTGATGGGTCATGCGACAGATGCTTATTATGAGCTTGGCGGCGGAAGCAAGCTTCTTGAAGGTTCCCTGGCGCAACCGGAAACCTGGAGACAGTATTTGAAGGGCTTTGCCTCTGACGGGATTGCCGATAAGGTTCTGTTCAAAAATGACATGTTAAAGCTGAGAAGCGACGGGCTCCTTGAAAGGACCATAAATGGGGGCGGAACCGACATCTATCAAGCGGTTCAGGAGTTTGCCGCCAATAGGTTAACTGTGACATCTGCCGACGCCTCCAATGCAACCTGCATTTATTCCTTCGGCTACGGAGACAAGGAAATCTGTTCTTTGACCATAGAATTCACAAGGAGCGGCGGGCGCTGGCTCATTTCGGGAGGAGACTTTTACGAAAAAATCCAGTCGGTTTATTCAGCCCATGCCAATCCGCAGACATCTGATTCAGGCATTTTTGCAATAACGGTGGCCGCTGCATTGGCGGTTGCAATCCTAATAAAAAGAAAAAGGCATGGAGCGCAGACTTTATGAGAAACACACTCCGTTTTGAAATTTGCGGAGCTTAACATCGGCGGCGGGGTTTTATTGACCACAGCCGCTTTTTTTGTTCACAGTCGGTGTAGAAAAAAATAATAATTTATAGTAAAATGCCTTCAAATGCCGCGAAATGATCATAGTGCGGAAATTCGAAAACTTTCGTATATGGAGGAAAGAATATGAAAAAGATGAATTCCTTGATAAAACCGGCGCTGGTGCTGCTTGTTGTTTTATCTGTTGCAGCACTGTTTGTGTCCTGCACGTCGCCCGAGCCGGCCAATCCGACTTCCGTTCCGGAAACGAATACCGAAGCTCCGACCGCGACAGATGAACCGGTAAATCCGACCGATGTGCCGGATGCGACGCCGACAGATGCCCCTGCGGAAACACCGACTGAGGGCCCGACCGCGACGCCGACCGACACTCCCGCAGACACTCCGACGGAGGGCCCGACGGCAACTCCTACCGCGACACCTACGGAAGCACCGACGGATACGCCTACACCTACACCTACACCGACTCCTACCCCGACTGCGACACCGAGCCCGACGCCCACACCGACGCCGACTCCCACCGCGACACCTACACCTACCTCGACTCCCACACCGACTCCCGCGGAACCTGAGACTGTCAACTTCACTGTCGCCAATGTTTTCTCAAAGAACATGGTGATCCAGAGAAACGAGCCTGTGAAGGTTTGGGGATTTGCGGATGACGCATCAGACGGCGGTATCGTTTATGCCGAATTTTTAGGCGAGAAAGCTCAGACTACCATCAAGGATGGCGAGTGGATGATCGTGTTTGACAAGTCATTCCCCGCCAATGCAAACCAGGGCAACACCCTCAAAATCTACAGCAAGACCAAAACTTACGAGCTCACGAACGTTCTTGTCGGCGACGTGTACATGGTCATCGGCCAGTCGAACTGCGCTTACGGAATGGATACGCATTGGCAGTTTGTGGACGCTGACGACGATGAAAAGTGCGGCCGCAACGCGAACATAAACTACCCGATCAGGGTCAACTACAACTCCCAGTCGGTGCCGAACAACACTGTCAAGAAGGGCAGCGACGAAGAAGCCAAGGACATCACGCGCACGAACTCCTGGAAGGTCGGCAGCAACAAGGGCAACATCTCGAGCTTCACGGCAATCGGTTATCTGTTCGCAAGAAACTATGCCAGAATGACAAACAGCACCGTTCCGATCGGCCTCATCGAGATTGACGGCAACGGCCAGCCCCTCGGCGCTTTCCTCTGCAACGAGATTGCCGAGAAGCACAACACCGACACCTACAACGCGAATAAGGGCTACTACGTGACCACGGGCGTCAACGCCGATCACGCAAGACACCTCTACAACATGTTCATGGCGCCTTTCCAGAACATGCCTATCGCGGGCATCATCTGGTACCAGGGCGAGAGCGACTATTCCGCCAATGAGACAAACCGCTACGCCGAAGTTTTCTGCGACTACATCGAGTACATGCGCGGCACCCACAACTCCGTGAACAAGAACTTCCCCGTTTACTTCATCGAGTTCCCGTCAATGTACAACAAGCCCTCCGGCTACTCCGGAACGTGGGCATACATGGACGTCGGCAGGATCCGCGGCATGATGGGCAACATGGTCATGATGTCCGAAAACATGTTCCAGATCGAGTCGAGCGACGTCTGGGCGGACAAGACCTACTGGAACAGCCTCCATCCGAACTGCAAATACGAGCAGGCTCTGAGAGCCGCCAAGATCGCATGCGCGTTCAACAACGAGGGCGGCATCACCATGGACAATGCTTCGGGGCCGGTTCTTGAATCGATCACTTATTCGAATGACGGTCTCACGGCGACGCTCAAGTTCAAGAACGTCGGCGACGGTCTTAAGACTATCGACGGAAGCGACACCGTAAGAGGTTTCAACAGTGTCTCGTCAAGCGGCTACGCGGGAACGAGCGTCACCGGCAAGATCACCGGAAAAGACACTGTCACGATCACACTCTCGTCAAAGAAGTACGGTGTGGCCTACAACGTCAAGACCGAGTATTACTTTGGCGATCAGCTCAATCTCTGCAACTCTGCAGGCATACCGGCAGGGGCATTCATGTTTAAGAGATAAAGTGCATACGTTTATGATGCATTGGCGGTTTATACCCGGAACCGGTGAAACGGATTAAAATGAAAAACAGAACAAAGATCTATTCAATAATATATATCGTGTCCTGCGTGATTATTGCGCTGGTCTTTGTGTACTGTCTTTACGATTTTTTCCTGAGGAAAGTTGTTTACGACGTGGAGCCGGAGGCGGTGCCGATTCTTGTGCGCACTGCAACCCCCGAGGGGTCAACACCGGAACTCCCGGAGACCCCTTCGCCCGCGGCGGAGACGGCATTTCCCGATGCTTCGGAAACCCCTGACACTTCGGAAACTCCCGAAGGGACAAATCCGGGTGAGCTGAGCGGGACTCCGGCTCCTACGGCGACTGTTACACCTTCGCCCACGCCGACACCGGTTCCCACCGATACTCCCACACCGGAAATAACCCCGGAGCCCACCGTTTATCTGTCTGACACTGAATACCACAACGGCGAGACCGATATAGTTATAACGCAATACCACGAGTACAACACGGATATTTATGTTGCCGATATCAGGGTGAAAGACCCCTTGATGCTCAAAACGGCACTCGCCAAGGGTCAGTACGGCAAAAACATAATACAGATGACTTCTCAGCAGGCTGCTGCCAACCATGCGATACTTGCCATCAACGGCGACTTTTACGGAAAGCGGGAAAACGGCTATGTCCTGAGAAACGCGCTCGTGTACCGCAAAAAGGTGTCCGCGAAAAACGAGAGGTCGAGCTATCAGGACCTTGCGGTACTTCAGGACGGTTCATTCAGAATATTTGAAGAAAACAAAGTTACAATGGATGAGGTCGTCACATGGTCGCCCTGGCATGTTTTCTCGTTCGGCCCGGGTCTCATAATCGACGGCGAGATATGCGTTGGCGAAAAAGACGACGTGCTTGTACACACGTCGAGCAACCCGAGGACTGCCATTGCCGAGATCGAACCGAATCACTACCTGCTTGTGGTGAGCGACGGGCGCATATCCACCAGCGAGGGACTGTCCCTTTACGATCTGGCGCAGTTTTTGAGATCCCTTGGCGCTGTTCAGGCGTATAACCTTGACGGCGGCGGCTCCTCCACAATGTATTTCAACGGCAGGATTGTGAACAAACCCGTCAACAGCGGGAGAATAACGGAAAGGTACGTGAGCGACATTGTCTACATACCTGAATAGAGGAAAAATCGGATATCTGATAATGGCTGCCTTATGCCTCGTTTTCACGGTAATCTACGAGATTTTTGGGCACGGTGTGTACTCCTGGCGGATCAGGCTGCTTGCGCTGATACCGCTTGCCATGTTCGGCCTGTTCCTGATCATGAAAAAGGTGAAATTCGATTTTGAACCGTATCTTGCCGCGATAACTTTCCTGCGCCTGTTTGCGGCATCGGAGATTGCAAGGAACGCATTTATAGGGATAATCAAGGTGTACGGAACGGTCTCCTCCGCGATGTACTACCTCTACATACTGTCAATACTGTTCGCCGGAGCTTCGATCATAAGCTTTTCGGTCTGTCTTATTATCAGAATCAAACATAGGAGAAATGCAGAATGAGAAAGTCAATTTGCATCCTTGTCGTCATTGCGTCGCTTGCGGCGCTCGTTTTCGCTGGAATTACCGCCAATGCAAAGGACGGCGTCAGCCTGATCACCCTCTACCGCCAGGACCGCGACAGGGGCGTTTTCTTCAGGGACGGCGATGTTTACACGTCCGAGTGGAAGGCCGGCAGGGACATAACCACGGTTTATCCATTGGCGTCTTCGGCAGAAGAGATCGCGATAAACGGAAGGCACCACCAGGACGTCTTCAACGAGTACTGGAAGAGCTTTTCGGGGTACGAGTTGTCAAAGATCTGCTACCGCGTCGAGTTCGGCACCTCGGACGGCAAGTCGTTTGACGTGATGATCATGAAGCCCGGCGACGAGCTCTCCTACAGCGACTATCTCGAAAACTACATTTACGACGACATACGCGTCGCAAAGGGCCAATGGTATTCGCACCTCACGCCCGATGACACCGGCGACCTGACACTCTCATCCGTCAAGTTCACGGCGGGCAAAAAAGTTGACCTCATTAACACGCCAATCAAAGTCACGTCTTTCGTCTATAACGGCGACAGTGATTTTGACGAAAACGGCAGATACAAAGGAAGCGTCTCGTCCTCACTCACGCTCGTCAGGAAGGCTTCGTCGCTTTCAATAACGGTCACAAAGGACGGCAGCGTCCAAAACGACCTCCGAGACAAGAACTACAAAACTTCCGTCACGTTCGTTTCAAACGACAAGGTGACTGTTAAATCAGAGACACCCATGGCGGGTATTTACGTGATCTGGGACGCACCCGTGAGGCCCTGGAAGCTCTCTTTTAACGGCGACGAGATTGAGTGCGGCAGCGAGGGCTTCATCCACGACTACGTCAAGGTCGGCGGTGCGACCGAGTGCACGATAACGACCACGGGCTGGACCAAAATCAGCGAGATTTACGCATATTCAGAAGGCGAGCTTCCCGACGACGTCGAGGTCTGGGAGAAGCCGCTTGAGAAGGCCGATATGCTCGTGTTTTCGACCCACGCGGACGACGAGGTGCTCTTCTTCGGAGGCGCCGCGACGCTTTATAATGCCCTTGGCTATAAGGTGCAGGTGGTCTACATGTGCAACTACTGGGATGCCGCCAAGGTGCGCGAGCACGAAAAGCTTGACGGTCTCTGGGCAATGGGCCTCCGCAACTACCCCGTCAACATGGAGTTCGGCGATTACTACTCGGAGTCGCTCGAAGAAGCCAAGAAGACTTACGACCTTGACGCCATCGTCACGGCCGTCACCGAAAACATAAGACGTTTCAAGCCGCAAATCATCGTTTCGCACGACATAAACGGCGAGTACGGACACGGCGGCCACATGATCCTCTGCGCGGCCATAAGGGAGGCGGTTGAGAACACCGCCGACGCGACGTTCAGACCCGAATCCGCGGAGCTTTACGGGACTTTTGATGTTCCGAAGACTTATCTTCACCTCTACGGCGAGAACAAGCTGAAGCTCAACCTGCGCACGCCAATGGACGGGCTCTCCGGAAAGACACCGCTCGAGGTCGAAAAAGAGGCCTACAAGAAGCACGTTTCGCAGCAGTGGACGTGGTTTTACGTTGACGATGAGTACAAGTACAGTTGCGCCGATTTCGGTCTCTACCGCACGAAGGTCGGGTATGACACGGCCGGAAAGAACGACATGGCGGAGAACATAGTTTCCTATGAGGAGCAGGAGCGTCTGAGACTCGAGGAAGAGGAACGCTTAAAGCGCGAGGAAGAGGAACGCCAAAGACTTGAGGAAGAGGAGCGGCTGAGAAAAGAAGAAGAGGAACGTCAGAGGCTCGAGGAAGAGGAACGCTTAAGGCGCGAGGAGGAAGAGCGCCAAAGGCTTGAGGAAGAGGAGCGTCTGAAGAAAGAAGAAGAGGAGCGAAAGAGGCTCGAAGAAGAAGAGCGCAGAAAGCGCGAGGAAGAGGAAAACGCCAAGGCAACAAAAGAGCCTGCTCAGGAGAGCGGCCCCTCCGATACGACAAGAAAGTTCATCGGCGTCCTCATGATATTCGTTGCGATAGTGATAATCGCGGTGGGTCTGGTGCCTGCGGCGATAACGATAATAAAAAAGATCAAAACCAAATAAGAGTCAAAAATCTCGATTTTTGAA
>DBWH01000010.1 GCA_002308595.1 Mageeibacillus sp. UBA1243
GAGGCGGAATATCTGCTCCGCCAATCCGACACGGACACCCTTGTGCTCATGCACGGCCTCAAGGACACCTGCTACACGGATATCATCAATGAACTCTGCCCGACCCTTAAGGACAGCAAGCCCGGAGAGCTTGTGTCCGAGGACCTTCCTATGTTGAAGAGGGTCATTTACATTGACAGGCTCGAGGATACGCCTGCGGGCATGTACCATTGGTCCCAGCTTGAAAAAGAAGCAGAGAAGGTTTCCGAAGAGGAGCGCAGGGCTATTCAGAGGAAGGTTCAGCCGAACGATGTTGTCAACATGCAGTACACATCCGGCACCACAGGGTTCCCCAAGGGCGTTATGCTCACACACAGGGGTATTTTGAACAACGGGAAATGCATTGGCGATAACCAGAAGCTTTCCGAAAAGGACAGGGTCTGTCTGCCGGTGCCTTTCTTCCACTGCTTCGGCTGCGTACTGGGCATCATGGCCTGCGTGACCCACGGTTCAACGATTGTGCCTGTCGAACGCTACCATCCGGTGAGAACCATGAATGCGATCCGCGACGGACGCTGCACGGCAACATACGGTGTTCCCACAATGTACATCGCAATGCTGGAGCACCCGGATTTCCCCAAATATGATTTTTCCAACATGCGCACCGGTATTATGTCCGGGTCGCCTTGCCCCATCAAAGTCATGCAGCAGGTCGTTGAACTCATGCACATGACCGAGATCACGATCCCCTACGGTATGACGGAGACGTCGCCTGTGTGCACGATGACGACCACCGAAGACAGTATCGAAAAGCGCGTAGCCACCGTCGGAAGGGGAATGCCTTTTGTTGAGGTGAAGGTGGTGAACCCCGAAACCAACGAGGATCTGCCGCCAAACACACCCGGAGAGGTCGTTGTGAGGGGCTATTCAGTCATGAAGGGCTACTACAACATGCCGGAAGCTACCGCCAATGCGATTGACGCGGACGGCTGGTACCACTCCGGAGACCTTGCCAGCGTTGACGAGGAAGGATACTTCCACATTACGGGCAGAATCAAGGATATGATTATTCGCGGCGGCGAGAACATATATCCCAAGGAGCTCGAGGAGTTCTTCTACACGCATCCCAAGGTGCAGGACGTGCAGGTCATAGGCGTCCCCGACGCAAGCTACGGCGAAGAAGTCTGCGCTTGCATCGTTCTGAAGGATGAAGTCAAGGCGGCGGAGAGCGAAGAAGACCTCAGCAAGGAGCTGATGGATTTTGCGCTGAAAAACATTGCCCGCCACAAAAAACCGAAATACATCTGGTTCATGGACGAGTTCCCCATGACGGCAAGCGGCAAGATCCAGAAGTACAAGATGAGGGAAATGGCTGTCACGCACTTTAATCTTGGCGATGCGGCAAAGATTGAAACCGCGTGAGGCGGCCCGGCGGAGGTTGAAATGGCTGAAGTAAAAGCATCATATCAGGAACAGTTCACAGCGGGACTCTACGACATCGACGTTGCCGGCAATCCGAAACCGTCAAGGCTCGTGGAACGCATGCTTCTTGTGGCTAACAACCACCTTGACCTTCTGAACTGGTCCTGGGAACACCTCTACAAGGACTTCGGCGTCGCGCTCGTGCTCATCGAGGTGGCGGTCAAGATACTGAAGCCAATGAAGCTCGGTGAGAAGATGAACCTCATCACCTGGACTGCCGGCAGAACCTACCCCATGCTCATGCGCTGGTTTGTAATCGAAAACAGTGCCGGCGAGAGAGTTGCGGAATCGATGATGAACTGCGTGCTGATTGACGTCAAGACGAGGTCGCTCACCAACGCGGTTAAGTACGGCCTTGACCTGTTTGAGGACGAGACACCCCCAAGGGAAGTTTCAATCAAGCGTCCGCGTTTCACTTCAAGGTTTGAGATCGACGAGGCAGCGGCTGACTTCAAAAAGACAAAAGAGATTGTCTGCAGCGACCTTGACTACAACGGCCACATGAACACGGCAAGGTACGTCGAGCTCTCCGAAAACCTCCTCGGCCGCGATTTCCTCATGCAGAACGCGATAAAAGAACTCAGCGTGCGCTACGAAAAGGAGACCGCCTACGGCGAGACTCTCGAAACGTTCGGCTACGANNGCCGCCAATGCAGGCGAGGTCGAAATCGCCGGACGCGCCGCCGGAACAAACCGCTTTTCCGCAAAAATAGGCTACGAAAAAGCCTGACGGCTCGGCTGATATTAAATGAAGAAAACCGGAATCACATTGCCTGTGGTTCCGGTTTTGCATTAAGTTTCATAAGTTATTGTCAAGAAACCGTAATTCTCAGTTCAGCTTGCCCCTGCCGAGAAGCTTCTTCAGTTTCTCAAAGTCGCTCGCGTGCGTCTCAAGGTAGAGGACGCCGCCTTCTTCGTCAGTCTTGATCGCAACAATCACCGCGTCGGAGCTGATCTTGACGCCCGCTTTTCTTACGCCGGCGAGCTTGTCTCCGAACGTGTCGGGAACGCCGTAGCTTAGGATGTCAGAGGGCTCAACGACAAGCTCGCCGCGGGGGGCAAGACAGTCGGAGTCGTAAATGACGATATCGTTTGAGCCGTTCTCGCCGATGTAGCACCTCTTGCGAAGCTGCGAGAAGAGGTCGCCGTACGTTGTGAGGTTGCGGCAGAGGATATCCTGCGGGTTGTTCACCGTGTTGAGTGAGGTGATAAGGTCGCGGATTGCGTTGTTGTAGACGTCGCGGCTCTGCTTGTTTTGCATTGGCGATACCGCCTTGATGAGCTCGCTCGCATTCATCCTTCCGGGAAGCTCCGGGAAGAGCGACATGTATTCCTCTTTGTAGTCAAATCTCTTGGAACCCGCGCTGTTTGCCTCCTGGAACTTTTTGAGAGCCTTGAAGTAGCGGCGGATTATGAGCACGATTGCGGCGAGAGAAAGACCCGCTGCAACGCCCCAGCCCCACTGTTTCCAGCTGCTGCTGTAGAACGTGAGAACGCACATGCCGGCAACGAGCACCATGCTGATGACGCCGCTGACTGTGACTGATTTCTGCGGAGGGTTGACGATCGGGGCATCGGTGATGCTGTCGTAAGCTCCTGTAAATGACGACTCAATAGTCTTGAAAGTATTGACCTCGTATTTTCTTGTTTCTTGTTCGGTTATCATTTAAATCTCCCTGCGCCGTTTCGAAACTGACGCCAATGCGAAAATGATTATTTTCATCGGCTGCACTTTTTCAGCCGTTTAGAAAGTATAAATAAAAAGGCTTGAAATGTCAACTGTCCGCTCCCTCCGCATATAAAATCATAGAAATATATCGCAAAATCCGATAAAATGACTCTTCGAACAAACGAACGGATTTTTGCGAAGAAAGCTTTTCGCGGAAAGGATTTTTTAGAAAAGATGAAACGCTGGTATAAATACATGAAGCCGTACATGCCGTACTTCATCCTCGGTCCGCTCTGCATGATCGTGGAGGTTATCGGCGAGGCTGTCATGCCCAAGCTCCTGGCGGTGATCATAAACGCTGCGAACGCGCAGCCGTCAACACTCACGAGCGGGAAGAGCATAGGCATCATGTTTTTGATGATACTGACGGCGCTGCTTATGATGGCGGGTGGCATTGGCGGTGCATATTTTGCATCGAAAGCTTCCGTAAACTTTGCGGCGGACCTCAGAAACGACCTCTACGCGCACGTTCAGGGGTTCTCGTTTTCGAATATCGACAAGTTCTCCACGGGCTCCCTGGTCACGAGGCTCACAAACGACGTCACGCAGGTTCAGAACCTCATCAACATGGCGATGCGTATGTGCTTAAGAGCCCCCGGAATGATGATTGCGGCTCTTGTGATGTCGATCACCATCAGTCCTAAAATGTCGCTGGTCTTTGCGGTGAGTATCCCGCTGATGCTCGTGACCGTTGCGATCATCATCAAGACCGGTTTCCCGCGCTTTGCAAAGGTGCAGGAGAGCGTTGACAATCTGAACTCCAAGGTTCAGGAGAACGTCACAAACGTCAGAGTCGTAAAAAGCTTCGTCAGGGAAGAACACGAAACGAAGAAGTTCAGGGACGCAAGCGGCAGGCTGAAGAACTCAACCTTGTCGGCAATGAAAATCATGATCTTCATGGAGCCCGTGCTGATGTTCTTTATGAACGCCACGGTCATTTTCGTGATTCTTTTTGGCGGCAGGATCGTCCTTGGCGGTGAACTCTCCGTCGGCGACCTTTCGGCATTCATCACGTACGTCACGCAGATTTTGTTCAGCCTCATGATGGTCACGTTCATGCTCATGTTCTCGTCAAGGGCGCTCGCGAGCGGCAGGCGTATTCTCGAGGTGCTTGACGAAAAGCCGGAAATCACGGACAAAGAGGGTGTTGACACTGACGCCAAGGTCAAAAACGGCTCAGTCGAGTTCCGCAACGTCACTTTCAGGTACTACAAGGACAGCCCCGAGGGCGTTCTCTGCAACATAAATCTTAAAATTCCGGACGGAGCAACTGTCGGAATTATAGGGTCAACGGGCTCCGGCAAGACGACTCTCGTGTCGATGATACCGAGGCTTTACGATGTTGACGAGGGAGAGGTGCTCGTTGGCGGTGTCAACGTGAAGGACTACTCGCTCAAAAATCTCAGGGACGGCGTAGGCTGCGTGCTGCAGAAGAACACGCTGTTTTCGGGTACCATTGCCGATAACCTGAGGTGGGGCGACGAAAACGCCTCCGACGAGGAGATTCAGAAGTACGCCGACTATGCGCAGGCCGACAAGTTCATCAAGACTTTCTCGGACGGCTACAACACCGAGATCGAGCAGGGCGGCAAGAACGTCTCCGGCGGTCAGAAGCAGAGGCTCTGCATTGCAAGAACGATGCTGAAAAAGCCAAAGGTGCTCATTTTCGACGACTCGACAAGCGCGGTCGACACCGCAACCGAGGCGCAGATCAGGCGTGCCTTCAGGGAGGAGCTCACCGGTGCCACCAAGATAATCATTGCCCAGAGAATCGGCTCCGTTATGGATGCTGACATGATCATAGTCATGAACGAGGGGCAGATCACGGGTGTCGGAACTCACGACGAGCTGCTCAAAAACAATACCGAATATCGCGAGATTTACGAATCCCAGACAGGAAAGGAGGCGTGAACCGTGGCAAGAAGTATTGACGAACTTAAAAAACAGTACAACAGTACCGCCAAGGGCAACGCCACTCGCCGTATGGGCATGGGCGGCGGCAGAGGTCCCGGGGGCAACATGGGCGCCACGGGCAAGCCGAAAAATGCCGGCAAGACGATCGCGCGCATCTTTTCTTACATGCAGGGCCACAGATACAAGTTCGTGCTGGTCCTCGTATGCATGCTGGTGAACACGCTTTTCTCGCTCATTGGCGGCTACATGACGGCGCCTATCATCGACAACCTTGCGCTCACCGTAAACCCTTCGGCGGACGTCAGAATCGAGGGAGTGGAGAAGCTCGTTGACAATTTCATCAGGAAGGCGTTTTTCATCCCCGAATCCAACACGGCGGAGATCGTGATCAAGTACGTTACGGCGGCCGCAATCGTGCTCGGGTTTGTGTACCTTTTCGGCATATTGGCGGCATACCTTCAGGGCAGGCTGATGCTCAGCATCTCGACAAACATGCTCAAGAAGATGAGGGACGACCTGTTCGAGAAGATGCAGACGCTGCCCGTGAGATATTTTGACTCAAAACCTGTCGGCGAGGTCATGTCGAGGTTCACCAATGACATTGACAACCTTGAAAACATGATCAACAACTCGCTGACGTCGCTCATTTCGGGCATGGTGACGCTCATCGGCACGTTCATTTTCATGGTGACGACGAGCTGGGTCCTGACTCTCATCACGGTCGTGTTCATACCCGTTTTTGCCCTTGGCGGCATCCTTATCGGCAAGAAATCGCGCAAATACTACGCGGGTCAGCAGGCTGCTCTCGGCGCTGTCAACGGCTACATCGAGGAAACGGTCTCCGGACAGAAGGTCGTCAAGGTTTTCAACCACGAGGACACTTGCTGCGAGGAGTTCGGCATGCTCAACGAGGATATGCGCGACAAGCAGTTCAAGGCTTCGTTCTGGGGCGGCGTGATGGGCCCGATCATGGGCAACACATCCCAGATTTCGTACGCGGTGACGGTCGGCATTGGCGGTATCCTGATGATTTCGGGCCACCTGAACCCCGGCGGTCTCACGATTTTTGCGCGCTATTCAAGGCAGTTTGCGATGCCTATCAACAACATGTCCCAGCAGATGACAACGGTTTTCGCGGCTCTCGCGGGCGCCGAGCGTGTGTTTGAGGTCATGGACACCGACCCCGAGCTTCCTGACAGGGAAGACGCCAATGCAATGGACAACATGCAGGGCCACGTCATCATGAAGAACGTGACGTTCGGCTACAACCCCGGCCACACCATCCTCTACGACATCAACCTCTACGCCAAGCCCGGCCAGAAAATTGCTTTCGTCGGCTCAACCGGTGCCGGCAAGACCACCGTCACAAACCTCCTCAGCCGCTTCTACGACGTTGACGAGGGCACAATCACGATTGACGGTGTTGACGTCAGGGACATCAAACGCGACAGGCTGCGCTCGCAGATCGCCATGGTTCTCCAGGACACGCACCTTTTCTCCGGCACGGTCATGGAAAACATCCGCTACGGCAGGCTTGACGCGACAGACGAAGAGGTCATCGAAGCCGCCAAGACCGCATCCGCCCACAGCTTCATCATGAGGCTCCAGGACGGCTACAACACGGTCCTCGAAGGCGACGGCGCCAACCTCTCCCAGGGCCAGCGCCAGCTTCTCAACATCGCCCGCGCCGCAATCTCCAAGGCGCCCATCCTTGTCCTCGACGAGGCCACAAGCTCCGTCGACACCCGAACCGAGCGCCACATCGAGCATGGCATGGACAGGCTCATGAAAAACCGCACCACCTTCGTCATCGCCCACCGCCTCTCCACCGTCCGCAACGCCAATGCAATCATGGTCATGGAACACGGGCGGATAATCGAGCGCGGCAGCCATGATGAGCTGCTGGCGCTCAAAGGCAGGTACTACGAGCTCTACACGGGCAAAACCGAGCTTGCCTAGGGTTTTCGGCTCTTTACGCATTTTGCCCGAAAACAACAAAGAACGAATAACAACAATTGTTCGAAGTAATCACCTTTCTTCGACAACCAATAAGGAACGAGATTACTGGGCAAAATGCTTTGCGCGAGCTCCCCGCTCGCAGTGCCCCTGCACAGCGTCGGGGTCGCCGCACGCAAAAATAGCTCCAAAAATCGATTTTCGGTTCTTTACGAAAGCCGCCGAGAACAATTTGAAACAAGCGGTGTCTTGCGACGAATCAGTGGCGGCTTTCTTTCCGCGCAGAAACCACTCGCAGTACATTCGTACAGCATCGGATTTCTGCGCGAAAAAATAACTCGAAAATCGTAGGTTTAAGCAAGTCGGATTCGTGCGCGAAAAAATAGCTCGAAAACCCGTTAGATTGGGCTATTTACGAAAGCCGCCAAGATACAAATCTATCAAGCGGTGTCTTCGACGGATTAGTGGCGGCTTTCTTTTCGTGAGCAAACCTCTCGCGGTACCTTCGTACAGCTCTTAAGCTGCGATTTTGGTCTCTTTACGATTTTTGCCCAAAGCAAAAACGACAGACAACAAAAACATACGAACTGCGTTTTTCCGACGTAGTTCGTATTTTTTGACCGGTCTGATGACATGAGGCAGGCAAACTGGTATAATTATATAAGAAGGATGCGTATAAGAAGGATGATTCACAAAACTCTTGATAAATTAGGGCGGGTGGCTTAAAATCCGTGAGCATAAGTTTTATTGAAGAGCAAGGCTGCCGCTCAATGAGATTGGCGGCAAGGATGCTTGAGGAGGACTGATGGAAAACATACTGTCCGGGCTGAAACCGGAGAAAGTGTTTGAGTTTTTTGAACTTTTGAGTTCGGTGCCGCACGGTTCCGGAAACACGGGGCCGATAAGCGAAATCTGCGTGCAGTTTGCGCGGGAGCGCGGGCTTGAGTGCCATAAGGACGAGGCGAACAACGTTATTATAAAGAAACCTGCGTCGCCGGGGTGCGAGAATGCGCCGACGGTCATACTGCAGGGGCATCTTGATATGGTCTGCACTAAGAGGCCGGACTGCGATATTGATATGGAGAAAGAGGGCCCGAGGCTTGCGACGGACGGCGAGTGGGTTTGGGCCGAGGGCAGTTCGCTTGGCGGTGATGATGCCATTGGCGTGGCCGTTGCGATGGCTGTGCTTGACGACAGGACGCTTGTCCATCCGGCGGTCGAAGCGCTTTTTACGACCGATGAGGAAACCGGGCTTTTCGGGGCGGGGGCTGTTGACGCGTCGCTCCTGAACGGTAAAATGCTTGTGAATCTTGACAGCGAGGAAGAGGGCGTTTTCACTGTTTCGTGCGCAGGAGGTATGCGCTGCGACTGCACCGTACCGGTGAAGAGAGAGGCTGTGCCGGAGTATATCTGCTACGAGCTTGAGGTTTCGGGCCTGAAGGGGGGACACTCCGGGGCGGAGATCAACAAGGGGCGCGGCAATGCCGCCAAGCTGCTTGCGAGGTTCATCTATTCGGCGCTCAGAAGGATGGATGTAAGGCTTGGCGATTTCGTCGGCGGTGACTTTGACAATGTAATCCCCAAGGTCTCAAAGGCGGTCGTGTTTGTGGAACCTGAGAAGATTGACGTGTTCGAGCAGATGGCGGCGGAGTTTAACGAGACTGTCAGGAAGGAACTCGAGGCGACGGACGGCGGGTTTACGATGACGGCAACGCTTGTTCAAAGCAGTGACATGCCTGCGGACAGCGAGTCGACGGAGCGCGCAGTGACTGCGATTTATGCGACGCCGAACGGTATCCAGCGCATGAGCCCTGACATTAAGGATTTTGTGCAGACGTCGCTTAACCTTGGCGTGTTGCGCACTTCGGCAAACTTCGTGAGCTTCTCGTTTTCGATCAGGTCGTCGTCGGCATCCGAAAAGAACGAGGTTTTCTCGCGCGTGGAGGCGATTGTGGCGGCTTGCGGCGGCAATTCATCAAAACGCGGCGAGTATCCGGCCTGGGAATACAAGGCTGACTCCAGACTGAGAGACATCTGCCTGAGAGCCTACAGGAGAACGTACGGTGACGAAGCGCGCGTCGAGGGAATCCACGCGGGTCTTGAATGCGGCATTTTTGCGGAAAAAATAGAGGGACTTGACGCGATATCTTTCGGGCCCGATCTCAGGGACATCCATTCGGTTCGCGAGCGCCTGAACGTCAAATCCACGGAGCGCATGTACAGGCTCGTTTGCGAGATTTTAAACATTGCATCTGAACTTTGACAATTAATCGGTAATACAGTCTGCCGCCAATGCGGTCAGCGGCCCTCCGGCTTAACCAATCGCCGGAGGGCCTCCTTTTTGTCCAATTTCTATTGACAAAATAAAAAACGTGAGTTATACTTAGGGCGTGCGAAAGCGCTTCAACCGAACAGTTGAAAAAAATTCATTTTTTTGCCTGCGACTGTTCAATTTTTGTGCACAAAACGCCTGCAAAGGGGCGCGGCGGTGCAGGGAAGCGAGCAGCGAAGAAACGGTTTCGCCGAAAAAATTAAAACTGAAAGGATGACAAAAATATGATCGCCGAAAGAGAATTCGTTGATTCAGTAACCGAAGAAGATTTCAAAATTATAAGAAGTTTACCGCCTTTTAACGCGACATCGGAAGCTGCTCTCAGAGAAGCATTTGAACACGCGGGCACGGGGTACTATGGCATTGGCGATATCGTTTCCGATGAGGAATACTTCCCCAAGGGACTCTGCATAGTTATGAAGGGCGTAATCGTTGCAGAGAACAGAACAGAAACGCACGTGATCGCGCTGAACGCGTTCATGAAGGGCGATGTTTTCGGTGCCGCAGCGCTTTTTGTAAACAAAGACAGCCGTTACACGTCTTTCGTTGTTGCAAAAAGACCGACGAGGCTTGTGGTCATTCCCGAGGAGGCCATTATCAAGCTGATTTCTACGAGACCGAAATTTGCCGTTGCTTACAGCGCTTTTCTGACGTCGAAGATTCGCTTCCTCAACAGGAAAATCTCAGGTTACACCGCAAAGAGCTCCGTCAGAGCATTGCTTCAGTACCTTGAGGTCGCCTGCGCAGAAGATGACGACGGCGTCGCAAAAATTAACATTTCCGCTGTTGCTGATGAGCTGAACATGTCGAGAACCACCGTTTACTCGGCTGCAGACACTCTTGAAGAGGCGGGATTTATTAAACGTGACGGGAAATACTACACCCTGCTTCGCAAATAACGCAAGCTAAGAGCGAACACAGGCAAGGCAGAAAAATCCCGTAAGAGAGGATTATTATGAAACAATTCAGATTTTTTACTGTTTTGGCTGTTGCGATTTGCTTGGTGGCGGCACTTTTTACAGGCTGCTCAAACAATTCAAAACCTGAAGACGAAACACCTGTCCGCGTTCTCACGCTCAAAGGTCCCACGGGGCTGGGCATGGTTCAGCTCATGGACGAAAACGCCAATGGGAAAACCGCGAACAAGTATGAGTTCACCATCTGCGGCAGTCCGGACGAGATCAAGACCGAGATCATTGCCGGCAGATACGACATTGCGGCCGTGCCGATCAACCTTGCCTCGGCTCTCTACAACAAGACCGAGGGCGGGCTTAAGATAGCGGCCGTGAATACGCTTGGCGTGCTCTACATTCTTGAAAACGGCGACTCGATCAAGAGCGTTGCCGACCTCAAGGGCAAGACGATAGGTGCGACGGGCGAAGGCTCAACACCGGAGTACGTTCTCAACTACATCCTTCGCGCCAACGGGCTCGAACCGGGCGTCGACGTGACGGTTGAGTACTATGCCGAGCACGAGGAACTCGCCAAGAGAATCATCGGCGGTATGTGCGACATAGGCATGCTTCCGCAGCCCAACGTGACTGCAGTGCTTGCCAAAAAGGACACCGTCAGGATTGCGATCGACCTCACGGAAGAGTGGGAAAAGGTTGACGAGACCGGCTCCGCGCTCACCCAGGGATGCGTTGTCGTGTCCAAGACTTTTGCAGAAAATAACGGGAAAAAACTCGATTCGTTCCTTGCCGAGTACAAGACGTCTGCCGAGTTTGCAAACAAGAATCCGGAGCAGGCGGGACAGCTCTCCGCAAAGTTCGGCGTTGTGCCTGACGCGGCAATCGCGGCAGCTGCAATTCCGAAGTGCAACATCTGCTTCTTTGCAGGCGACGAGATGAAGGCAAAGGCCTCCGGCATGCTCGGAGTGCTCTTCAGCGCGGATCCGAAATCCATTGGCGGCAAGCTCCCCGGCAACGATTTTTACTACGGAGTAAAGTGATTTTTTAGGAGACTGTGTCGGAAGACAGACGGTGACGCCAATGAAAAACAAGAAGCGTATAGGAATAGTCTGGACTCTGATCGGCGCGGCATTTCTGGTGCTCCTTTGGGTGATCGTGAGTGCCGTTGTCGGCAACCGTTGGATTTTTCCTTCGCCGATTGAGACGCTGCAGGCGCTTGGCAGGCTCTCGACAACGTCGGGCTTCTACCTTGCAATCCTCGGCAGCATGCTTTCGATAGTGGCGGGCTTCCTTGCCGGCAACTTCGTCGGCTTTGTCATCGGCGTCGCCTCCGGCCTCTCGGAGAGAGCGTACAGTTTTGTGAAGCCGGGCATGTCCCTTATAAAGGCGACGCCTGTCGCGTCCTTCATAATTCTGGTACTGATCTGGCTCGGCAGGGCAGTTACCCCTGCAGTCACAGCTTTTCTGATCGTGCTACCCGTCGTGTGGCAGAACGTTGTCACGGGCATCCGTTCCGCAGACAAAAAACTTCTTGAGACCGCGCAGGTTTTCAAACTGTCAGGCCTGAAGAAGCTGAAGTACATCTACCTGCCGGCCGCCTCGGACGGCTACGTTGCCGCAGTCCGAACGACAATGGGTTTTGCGTGGAAAGCGGGAGTCGCGGCTGAAGTACTCTCGGGCACGTCGAGAACCCTCGGCGGCATGATCTACAAGACAAAGCTCAACATCGAAACGCCCGAACTGTTCGCGTACACAGTCGTTGTCGTGGCGATAAGCATTGCGGCCGAATTCGGCGCGACCGCAATAATGAAGGCTGCCGCGAAAAAGCAGAAAAGGGCATTAAGGGGCCCGAAAGAAGGTGCCGCCAATGCCTGAAACTGCCTATATTAAGGCAAATGCCCTCAGCAAATCGTTCGACGGCGAAAATGTGATATCAGGCCTTAATTTTACGTTTGACGAACCCGGCATATACGTGATCGAAGGCGAATCCGGCTCCGGCAAGACGACTCTCCTGCGCATGATTGCAGGCCTCACGGCCCCCGACGGCGGCTCAATCGAGACCCGCGGCAGGATCGGCGTAGTGTTCCAGGAACCGAGGCTTTTTGAAAACGTGTCGCTTCTTGAAAACGTAAAGCTTGTCGCAGACAAAAATTCCGGCGAACTTTTCGGAACACCGGAAGAGCTTCTCACTGCGGTAGGCCTTGGCGACAGTCTCGGCAAGACCGCGGCCGAATCCTCGGGAGGAATGTGCCAGCGCACGTCAATCTGCAGAGCAATCTACTTCGCCCCGGACATACTGCTTTGCGACGAGCCTTTCTCCGCAATCGATGACGCCAATGCGTCCCTTTCGGCAGCTCTCCTCGAGCGCTTCTCCGAAACAGGCATCCTGATTGTTGCGACCCACGGCGGCAAATCGCTCTTTAAAACCGCCAAGGCCGTGATCGTTCTCTGAATTGAAAATCTCAGCTCAGCTGAGACCGTAAATACCGTCCCTTATCTCATCAGGCAGAAAAGAGACACAGCAATGCGGAACCGCCGTGAAAAACGCGCCGGTTCCGAAATTGTTTTTAATGACCAAATCTTCGTATTGTGCGTCGCGATTTCGGTATTTTATTTTAAAATAAAAAGTGATAAAATATTCAGGAGTATGAACTAAAGGCAAGCCCCTTTGCCTTAACGACTTAAATGACATTGCTTTCGCTTTGGAACATTGGCGTGTTCGGAGCGAAAAAGGAGTACAAAATGGGAAAATCCGAAAAACTATTCTCAACAAGTATGTTTGGATATTCTAAAGATGAAGTCAGAAGTTATGACAGGGAGCAAAAAGACAGACAGGACAGGCTTGAGAGCCAGATCAGAGTTCAGTCTGACAGGATCAAGACGCTTGAGGACTTGTTGAGAGCTCATGAAAATGAGATCAGTATCCTCAACGCAAGACTTGACGAGGCATCGAAGCAGCGCGACGCCATTGCAAGGGTTCTCGTTGACGCGGAGCTCAGGGCGGACGGAATTGTTAACGATGCGATTGAAAAGGGCGAGAATGAGACGCAGAGACTCATGGAGAGAGCGGATCTCGTCAGGGAGCACATTTCGGGGCAGATCGGACGTGTGAAGGACGTTGGCGATGCCGCGGAGACGTTCGCAAAAGCCATTATCGCAAGGCTGAGGGCGTCGGCTGACCTGTTTGAGCAGGAACTCATGGGCGCCGTCGGAGAGGTCACTTCCGACACGGAGAAGCAGCTTGCCGATATCGAAGCGACTCTTGACGAGGACTACTTCGCACCGAGCAGGCCTGTGAAGGACGAAAACGAAGAGGAGACCGCCGCGGAAGTTGAGGCTGCCGAAGAGGAAACCGCCAATGAAGTTCGCGACGACGCAGAAGAAGAGGAAGAGATTCCTTCCGATTTTTCATTCTCAACTTCGGAAGAGGGACAGAGCTTCTTCAGGGTTTTAAGGGCCTGAAGAAATAGATATATAACAGCACGAAAAGCTTGAAAGGAAAAAGACGGCCTGTGAGGCACCCGGAAGGTTGGCGTCAGAGGACCGCAGGAAAATAGAGATGGCAAAAAAGTCAGGTAAAACCGATAAGAGAACGTTTTTGATCAGATTGATCTGCATTATCCTTGCTGTGACTATGGTCGGAACGACTGTTCTCGCAGTTGTTATGTGGCTGTTCGGACATTGACGGGCTTTTAATGCAGGGCGCCTGCGGAAGCGGGGCGCTTTGAGGCATTGGCGGTTTGAGTGAGATTTACAATCGGGGGACGGACTATGGGAGCGTTTCTGGCAGGCGGCAGCTGGTGGACGTTTTTAATCGAATATTTCGGAATTGAAAGTCCCTATGACGTGGCGCTTATCATACTTGATATCGCAATCGTCGCTTTTGTTTCGTACCACATTCTGAAGCTTTTCAGAGGCACGAAGGCGTCCGCGCTTGTCAGGAGCATCTTTCTCATCCTCGTCATGTCGCTTGCCGCGAGGTTCTTAAACCTCAGAGTGCTCACGACGATCCTCAATGTCATTCTTAATATTTTGCCTATAATTGCGGTCGTTTTGTTTGCACCGGAAATCAGGAAGATGCTTGAGGGACTCGGCAGCAGAAAAGCGGGCGACGCAATCAAGAGCATTTTTAAATTCAAGGACACATCCGACGAGCAGAAGAGAATCGAGATGAACAGGGTCATCGGCGAGACCGTTGCAGCTGTCGGAAACATGTCAAAGTCAAAGACCGGCGCACTGATTGTCTTCGAGAGAAAGATCAATATCTCCGAGTGGGACGCGCAGGGCACAAAGCTTGACGCCGTCGTATCGGCAAGGCTTCTCGAGCAGATTTTCGTAAAAAACACGCCTTTGCACGACGCAGCCGTGCTCATAAGAAACGGCAGGATTTACGCTGCGCAGTGCGTTCTTCCGAATACAAAAAACAAGGATCTGAGCCGTGAGCTCGGAACAAGGCATATGGCCGCAATCGGCGCCAGCGAAGAGGCGGACTGCATAGTTGTGGTTGTCTCCGAGGAGAACGGAATCGTTTCATGCGCCAAGGACGGTCAGATATACCGTCATCTTGACACAAACTCTCTCAGAACGTTTCTGGTTGACGAGCTCGTGCCCAAGGAAACCGTGAAGAAAGAGGACAGGAAAAACAAGGGCGGCATCTTCAAAAAGAAAAACAAAGAGGAAGGAGATGACGGCGATGGCGTTTCTTGACAGGGTCAGGAAGATCTTCTCAAGCAGGATCGCGATGGTGATCTATGCGGTAGCCATTGGCGTCATTGCATGGCTGCTCGTTACGGACGCGACAAATCCGTCGACAGAGGCGACCCTTACGGTTGAGGTTAAGTTCATAAATTCCGACGTGCTCGCGGAAAAACAGCTTGCACTCTCGGCTGACAGCAGACACCTCACGGCTGAAATAAAGGTCTCCGGAAGGCAGTCGGTCCTCAAAAAGCTGCGTACGGACGACATCACGTTAACAATCGACCTCTCGGGAATTGACGACGCCGGAAAGCACGTGAAAACCGCGAACGTCCCCGAATGCGCAAAATACGGCGTGAAGATCATCGACTTCACCCCGAAGGAATTTACCGTTGAAATAGTGGGCAGGGAAGAGGTGTCCGTGACACCCGCCAATGTAACGGAGCTGAACTGCGAACCGCAATAGCTTAAAAAGACGCCAATGCGTTAAACGCGGCGCCGGTCAAGCCCCTTTACACGGCGCCGCCGATATGATATTATGCTCTGCGGTACAAAACCGCAGGAACGAGTTCTTGCGGGGGTAGCCGGTTCTCATGCAATGAAATTTTGTGAACCCCGTCAGGTCCGGAAGGAAGCAGCGGTAAGCGAACCCTTTCGTGTGACATGATCAAACCGGCTGCTTCCCCGCAAAAACTCGTTTTTTTATCGGAGAAAAATCGACATGGATTATATTGCACTCTACAGAAAGTGGCGTCCGATGACTTTCGACGAGGTCGTCGAACAGGAAAACGTAGTCACAATACTGAAAAACACTGTCAAGAGCAGGCGTATTGCCCATGCTTATCTGTTCTCCGGCACGAGAGGAACGGGCAAGACCTCTGTCGCCAAAATATTCTCAAGAGCAATAAACTGCCTGAATCCCGTTGACGGAAACCCGTGCAACCAGTGCGAGATATGCCGCGGTATCCTTGGCGACAGCATGCTTGACGTTTCCGAAATCGACGCGGCTTCAAACAACGGTATCGACGCGGTGCGCGACATCATTGACGTCAGCAGCTACCAGGCTTCGCGCGCGGAGTACAAGGTCTTCATCATCGACGAGGTCCACATGCTTTCGACGTCCGCCTTCAACGCGCTTCTGAAGACACTTGAGGAGCCGCCCGAGAAGGTCGTGTTTATTCTTGCGACCACCGAGCCGCAGAAGCTCCCCGTCACCATCCTGTCGCGTTGCCAGCGCTACAATTTCATGCGCATCTCAAGGGACGGCATTGTCGCAAGGCTTGAGGAAATATGCGAGAAAACGGGGCTTGAGTACGAAAGCGCGGCGCTGAAACTCATTGCCGCCAAGGCAGACGGCGGTCTGCGCGACGCAATCAGCATGCTCGACCAGACAATTGCCTTCTCAGAGGGAAAGATAACGGTGCAGGACGCCAGAAAAGCGGCCGGCGCCATTGACAGCACGGTGCTTGAGGACTTCACCGGAGCGCTTCTTTCAAGAGACAGCTTCAAGATACTTACGCTCACGGACGACATTTTTGCCGCAGGAGTTGACGCGTCGAATTTCATCGGCGAGCTCATTGGCGTGTTGAGAAGCCTCATGATCTGCCTCTCAACGAGAAATCCGAAGCAGTTCCTCTACGAAAGCGACAAGGACATCGAGCGCCTCAAAAAGCTTGCTTCGTTCACAAACACCAAGGAAATTACGATGCTCATCAGG
The DNA here is from genome assembly GCA_002308595.1 of Mageeibacillus sp. UBA1243. Taxonomy (GTDB): domain Bacteria; phylum Bacillota; class Clostridia; order UBA1212; family UBA1212; genus UBA1212. The sequence goes on from DBWH01000010.1 coordinate 16,716, forward strand.
GAGCTTTCCGCTCTTGAAAACAGGCTGAAGTGGTCGATCCAGAGGAAGATCGTTTTTGAGGCCGGAATTCTTTCGCTCTGCGACAGGACATGGAGCAAGGACAATGACATCACCGACAGGGTCGAAACTCTTGAAAAGGGAGTTGCCGATCTTGTGAACAACGGTTTGAAGCTTGCCCCCGGCACGGTTTCCGTCGCACCTTCCGCAAACCATGAGGCCCCCTCAGAGAAGGTTTCGGTCCCCGAACCCGCGCCTGACGCCAAGGAAGACGATGACAACGTTGACCTCACGAGGGATATCCTGAATTCTCTCGAGCCTGTCGACAAGGCCCTTTGGAAGGAGTTCATAGCCGCTGTCCGCGAGCAGTTCCCGGGCGTCGCCGGAGTGCTTTCGACACGCATCAACAATGCCTATATTATCGGCAGGGACTNNCGGAGTCTCTACATCCTCCTCGAGGACAGCCGTGACTTCAAGACGATTACCGACGGCAAGCGCAAAGAAACCCTCACCCTGGCCGCAGCCCGCGCATTTAACGCAAAGCTCAACGTGAAGCCAATGACCGCTGAGTCCTTTTTCGAGGAAGCTCCCGAGCTTCTGAAATCGGGAGACAGTGACGAAGAGGAGCAGAAAAACGACGCCGACAGGATTGCAGAGTTTGCCGAATCCAACGGCATAGCTTTTGAGCTTGAGGACTTCCCGGGACAGGACACGCCCGGCACAACCAAAAAAGAGGACGGCTACTTCGACGCATCGGGTTTTGAACCGAATGCGGACTACTCTGCCGCCTCCTACAGCGATTCCGACAATGACTACTCTGCCGCCAATGTACCTCCCCCGCCCGAAGATGAAGAACCTTATTCGGTCGTTATTCCTCAGCCGATTCCGGACCCGGAAGACTTCTCGGACGATGACGATCGCAGCTTCGACGGCGAGTCGATGTACGGCAGCGATGAGGAAGACTGACAAATACTGTTAGGCGCACCGTTGCTCATATCCGAAGCGGTGCGCTTATATTATGCCTGTCATCATAATATAACACATGTAATATTACCAATTATCATTAATATGTAA
>DBWH01000033.1:0-9266 GCA_002308595.1 Mageeibacillus sp. UBA1243
CATAATACGAAAGCAGTCTGAGCACATATGTTGCCGTGGCAGACGAACAGTATTTTTGTCATGTCATTTTCCTCGTATGGGTCAAATGTAATTTACCGAAATCTATTTGGCAGGAATGTATTTCGGTCAGCTCAAACTTGCTTGTTCAAGTTGGACAAACAAGTTTAGACCTGATATAGGTAACTTTTCCTCATTATCTCTTTTAATCGAAGATTCCTGTCAAAGATGTCTTCTGTCAGGCCGTTGAGTTCCAAAAGACTGCGGATGCACCATTCGGGATCCTGGGTATGATAGGTATAGTAGACATCATTCATCTGTTTATAATTAAACAGTTTCAAAATGAATTTTGTTGAATGATTTCGCGTGTAAGATATATATCTATACATATAGCCTATCCAGAAAAGAGCTTCGCGTGAGAACTTGATTTTCCCGTAGTCAGCCGGACCGAATTGATTTGTAATCGAATTGATACCTTCGACAACATCAAGTGACACCAAAGAAGGATTGTTCAAGTCCAGCTCTCTCAGAAGATTTGAATGAAGGAATCTTCTGATAAAAATGCCGGTTGAACAATTGAGTTCAAGTGACTTTTCAAACAGCTTTCCCTGGTACTCTGCGAGAAGCAGACCGTTGTGATCAAAATCTCTCATTTCAGTATTTCCTCGATATATTTCCCTGTTCTGAATTCTCTTTTTGCGAGTTTCAGTTTTGTATCTATTGCAAATGCCCGATCGTTCAGGCTTTTTTTGCAGTCTTCCTTTTCGGGCGTGCAGATGTAGTATTTTTCAATCGGCGTTAGACTGTTTAATGCTGCAACGGTTCTAAACACAAATTGCAGACCGAGATTTGAAGCTGAGAGTGAGTGAAGTGCGACGTCGGCATTGATTTCTCCGTCGGCAAATTGAGCCATTATGTAAAACATTCTGTTGTCGGCAATTGGTGCTGCAACAATGTCTGCGGAATCAATCTGTGCAACGATTTCTTTGATAAGGTTGCACTGATCATATTCTTTTAAGGTACCGCGATAATGGCATATTGCCAGCATCCATTCCAAAGAGCAGTCAAATTTATGAATTTTCAGTTTGTCAGGAGAGTAGCTGAATGAATAAACTGAAGAATTCTTGTTTTCACATACGAAAGCAAGTGCCTGGCTATATGATTCTCCTGTGTAAAACCCTTGCCCGAAATCACAATTCGGCCTTGACCCGTCATGAGTTATTGTCGAAAGACCTTCCTTTGAACCGTGAAACAAAACCTGCCTATACTGTTCCTTGGCCAGTTCTTCTTTGACAACATTGATTCTGTAGCGTCCTTCATATACGTAAGAGTAAAATTTTTCACAAACGCTGTTTGTTGTTTTTCCGGTTTTTAAAATCTCGTCAAGAGTTGTTCTTGAAATGCCTGTTTTTTCTCCAAGTTCCATAGATGAGATTTTTTCTGATTCAAGAATAAACTCAATATCATTTTTAATATTGTAATCACATTTTACGGGAATCATGACCGCATCTCCTTTCTATTGGCTAATTATACCATAGAAAGCTTGTTTGTTCAAGTTGAACAAACAAGTTTTCAAGAAAGAAATTCTTTACAGGCCGGATCTGCCGTTCCGGGAAGGCCGCGGTTTGTTAAGATGAGGCGGTAAGGGGTGTCCCGCGATTGACATAAGAAGTTTTTCAGCTTAGAATTACCACAGAGGAAAACAGACCGGCCGGCGGCAAAACAGCTGCCGCCCGGGAATAATTCACGGAGGAATTATGAAGGATTTTTACAGGCCGCTCAGGATCACGCACGGGTACTTTGGGTACGGTGACGGGGACAGTTATGCGACAAAGGTTGCAAAAATCGAGAGCCGCGTGAAGGAGCTCAAGGCGAAAGGTTTTGGCGGTATCGTGACGAACGTTGCCGACAAGGATTACCTGCACAACGAGACCGAGTGGGCGCTCATGAAGGAGAAGGAGCGGATCTGCCGCGAGAACGACATGCGGATGTGGCTGTACGACGAGAAGGGCTACCCGAGCGGCGGTGCGTGGAAGGAGACTCTGACAAAACGGCCGGACTGCGAGGCGAGGGCGCTCGTTGTAGTGTCACGCGTGCTGAAACCGGGCGAGAGCGGTGTTTTTGAGCTGCCGTACGGGCACGAGAAGACGCTGAATGTCCTTGGCTATTTCATGGAAGACGGTTTCGTGAGCGATGCGGAACTTGACAAAGGACCGGTATTATTCGGGAAAACCGCCAATGTGCCTGTCAGAAACGACGGCTGCGCGGACATGCTCGTGCTCGGCTTCTATCAGAAGAGGGCTTTTGAGGGTGCGCACTGCCAGAACAACGTCTGCGCGTCGAGGAGATACATTGACGTCAGCAGCGAGGAGGCCGTCGGCGAGTTCATAAACAACACTTACAGAAGGTACGCAGAGTGTCTTGCGGGGCATTTTGCGAAGGAAATCGGCGATCCGGGGCGCGACGCGACTGTCGAGGCGATTTTTACGGACGAGCCTTCCTACATGGGGCACTACATCAACCACGGCATCAACACGCCAATGATCGACCACACCCCCGACCCTGACATCGTCCTCTACCCGGTGATAAACTGGGGCATGCACGTTACCGCCAAGTTCATGGAGCTTTACGGCTACGACCTGACGGACAACCTTGCATATCTTTTTACGGGCGGTTCCGAAAAGGCAAGGCGCGTGCGGCACGATTACAACAACCTCATGAGCCTGCTCTTCGAGCACAGCTTTTTCGAACAAATAGGTAAATACTGCGAGTCAAAAGGACTCATGTTCTCCGGCCACGTGCTTCTTGAGGACGAGCTCAAGCTCCACGTGAGGTTTGAGGGCAACATAATGCGTTTCCTCTCGCACATGCACGTCCCCGGCCTCGACATGCTTCAGTCTGTGCCTGAAATTGTGAGGCAGTTTGCCTTCACGCCCCTGCTTGTAAGGTCCGCAGCTGAGCTCTACGGGCGCAAACACGTTATGGATGAGGTTTCGGCCCACGCCCAGGGTGGAAATGTGACGGAGGAGCAGGTGACATGCTCGCTGATGCTTCAGCTTGCGCTGGGAGCAGATATTTTCACCTCCTATTACAACGACGGCCTCTACACGGAGGATTACTGGAGAATGCTTAACAAAGGGATATCTAAGGCTGCGGAGGGCCTTGGCGAGAGGGATTTCGGCAAGGCGGTGATCTACTACCCGGTGGACACGGTGATGTGTCTTCAGAAGCCGGGGACCGAGTTTGACAATGCTCCGGGGGAGCAGGGCCTAATAGACAGGTGCCAGGAGAATCTTGAGTCAGCTATGAATGTGTTCGTTGACGGCATGGTTCCCTTCATATTTGCGGACCCGGACGGCCTCACTGAAACTCTTGACAGAAAACCTCAGCTTGCGGTGGTGCCCGGCTGTCTCCTGACGCCAAGGACAAAAGCCTTCATCAGAGAACTCGCCAAGACCGCAAAAGTCATTTTCTACGATCCTGCGGGAGCGTTTAAGAACGGATATGAGGAGGCGGAGAGCCTTGGCGCCGCGCTCCTTGCCGGCGAAGGCGCGGCGCCGGCGCTTGGCAAAAGCGGCGCTTTTGCCAAGCTGCGTGAGGAGCTGCCGGCCGGAGGTTTGACGGCTGACTGCTCCGGCCTCGTTGCGGCCTACGGCCGCAACGCCGCAGGCGCAAGGACCGCCCTCGTGGTCAACAGCGCCTCGAAAGAGGCGCGGGTCGCAGTTGGGAGGGCGGGCGCAGCACTGCCTGCGGCGGCAGCTCTGCCTGGCGGCCGGGCGCCGCGTTTGACCGCAGTTTGCGGCGCCACGGCCGCGGTGCTGCCCCCATACGGAGCGGTACTGCTCACCTGGAACGGGTAAAAAAACGCCTGCCAGGGCGGTTTGGCGCTGCTTGGGGTATTGGCGGTAAAATAGGCAAATTAACCGGTAGAATAACACGGGAAAGAAGGGCAAATCAGAATTGTTTTCGGAGCAAAACCCCTGGATTGCGGAGCGCGAAGCCACGGTCTGCACCTGGAAATTTGACTACAACAGAGGCTACATCGGCAATATGTCGGTGTCGCTTCTCAACGACTTCATGAGCCTCTCTGACAGGCAGCTTTTTGATTACGCATCCATGATGAAGACCTGCGGCTTTACGGGCATTCAGGTCATGGATATCTGCGCCGCATGGAGGGCTTCGGGCTCTTACGAGACCGTTCACGACAGGTTCAAGACTCTTTCCAAAGCCTGCCGCAGCATGGGTCTGAATTTTACCCTGTGGGCCTGGGCTGCAGAGTTTTCGGGTCACGGTTTTACGGAGCCCTTGGCGGTTTATAAAAACGCCGTAAGCGGTGAGCCCGCATATAAGGACCCAAAGGTTCTGGAGCTTTTTAACAGGTATTACGATATATATGCGGACCTTGCGCCTTACTGCGACCGGGTGATAGCGCATTTCTTTGATCCGGGAAACCTTGGCGACACGGAGAGCGTGATTTTCTTCCTGAAACTGTTCAGAGACAAGTTCAGGGCTAAAAACCCTGATGTGAAGATTGCTGTTGACACTTGGGGGTGCCCGGAAGGGTATCCGGAGGCCCTTGTGGAGGCGGGCATTGGCGATATCATGCTTATGGAACTTCCTTTCCTTCCTGTGTGGCAGGCTCCGGGAAAACGGGCGGCCTTCAGGGAAGGCGTGAAAAAGCTGGGCTGCGGCCTTGGCGTGTGGGGCTGGTACACTGCGGACATGGAAATTGATCAGCTTGCGTACATGACAGTCAACAACAGGGTCCTGAAACAGGTTTTTAGCACTGTGCGGGAGCAGGGGGACAGCGTTCTGGTGCCTTCCTACTGGAGCGAGACCGATTCCTACCACATTTTGAACTATTTTTCGCTCTACGCTGCGGGACATCTCCTTCAAAATCCTGAGGATGATCCGGACAGGCTTCTTTATGAAAGCGCTTTTAAGCTTACGGGCTTTTCCGAAGACGCCAATGCTCTCACCGGCGTTCTCTCTCTCATCCGCGACGCAAGGTCCGGCGACACCTGGGACACCTACTGGTGGGCCTCGGACAAATATGTTCTGAAAAACTGTGACTATAAATCAATAATTCCCCGGGCGGAGGAGGCAATCAAAACCCTTGAAAGCCTTTCCCAAAAGCCTGAGCCGGGGGAAGGGGCAATGAGGTTTCCTCTTGAGCGCAGAAAGCTTTACAGGCTGATGATCCCGCATATTCTCCAAATAAAACAGTTCGCGGAATTCTGCCGGGATCTTGACCTTGTGCGCCGCGAAAAAGAGCGTGGTGCCTCAAAAGAGAAGCTTCAGCAGATGGCAGACTCACTGAACCCTGAGATTCCCGAATACAACACGGTGACGGGTCTTTGGGGCCAGCCCGAGGCGCGGCAGGCCTTCCTCCTCTGCGAGGAGTTTTGCAATGCAAACGGGCTCAAGCCGCCCGAGCGGTCTGCCGCGGTCAAATTCAAGTTCAAAAGAAGGTTTGTAGACCGCCTGACCGTTGCCCAGCGCGGCAAAAGTGAGAAAGTGGTTGTGACGCCTGCGTTTTATGAGGGGTATCTCATTGGCGAGAAATTCGCAGATTCCATAATGGAAGAGCTTGCTTCTGAAGGGGTCCTGGAAAAAGACGGAGCCGGCGGCTATTGGCTTTCTAATTATGAGGAGTACAGGCTCGATTTCAATTGAGAGAAGAAGCAAAATCTGGTAGAATGGTTCGGCGGCTCCGAGGGGGTTTTCAGAGGGTAACCGCCAAGGGACCGCAATCCAAAGAAACAATAACGGGCGGAGCTTAAATGATACTCATAATCGCTGAAAAACCCAGCCTTGCGCGGAACATAAACGCCGGGATAGGTAATATGACAAAGAGAAACGGATACTACGAAGGCTGCGGCTACATTGTGACCTGGGCTTTCGGGCATCTTTTTTCCCTGTGCGACATTGAGGACTACGGCGGCGCCGAAAGACCGGAAGGGGAAAAGGCGAGATGGACAATGGACAATCTTCCCTGCTTCCCGGAGAAGTTCAAATTCAAGCTGAGGCGCGACGACAGCGGCAAGGCGGACGACGGGGTCAGAAACCAGTTTAACACCATAAAAAGCCTCTGTCTGAGGGATGACGTTGACACTATCGTCAACGCGGGAGACGCCGATCGGGAGGGAGAGATAATTGTCAGGCTCTGCGTGGTGAATTCATTTGGCGGTGCCGAAAATGTCGCAAAATCAGGTAAAAACTTAAAGCGGCTCTGGCTTCCGGACCAGACTCCGGAGACCGTAAAAAACGCTCTTTCGGACATGAAGGACGAGACTGAGTACGAAAACCTTGCCAATGAGGGCTTTGCGCGCACATACATCGACTGGCTCTACGGCGTCAATCTTACAAGGTACGCCACCATCAGAACAGGGCGCCTTCTGAGGGTGGGAAGGGTCATCGTTCCCATCGTCAAGGCGATCTACGACCGGGACATGGCCATCAGATATTTCAAACCCGAAAAGTACTACAGCATCGCCTCCGACGAGGAGACGAAAGGCTGCAAGGTGCAGCTTGTCAGCAAGCTCCGATTCGACAACGACAAAAAGGGCGAGGGCTACTACAACGCGCTTTCCACATGCGACAGATACAACATGGAAAAAGCGGTTGTCACCGACAAGAAAACCAAAACCGACACCATAAAACCCGGCAAGCTCTATTCGCTCTCAAAGCTTCAGAACGTGCTGGGTAAAAAATACAAGATGCCCATGGAGAAGAGCCTTGCCATCGTGCAGAAGCTCTACGAGGCGGGCTACCTTACGTACCCGAGAACCAACTCCGAATACCTTGCTTCGGCCGAAAAGGACAAGGTGAAGAAGGTCCTTGGCGTTGTGGCAAAGCTTGGCTACAACGTGAAATTCCGCGACGACAAGACCATTTTCGACGATTCAAAAATCGAGTCCCACTCCGCCATTACCCCCACTTACATCATACCCGACAAGTCCAAACTTACCGAAGAAGAGCTCACCGTTTACTCCACGGTCATGAGAAGGTTTGCGGCGGTATTCTGCGGCGTTCCCTGCCTTGCCGATAAGACTGAGATCACAGTCAAGGTCGGTGAGCTTGAGGAGTTTGTGCTGAAAGGCACGATTGTGAAGCAGAAGGGCTTCATGCAGTACGACGACGGAGGCGTTTCCGACAAGATGCTCCCGCCGCTCGAAAAGGGCGACACCGTCAACATAAACTTCAAGCCCGTCGAAAAAGAGACCACACCGCCAAAGCATTACACCATCGAGACGCTCAACAACTATCTGAAAAATCCCTTCAGGGAGGAGAAGGCGGCCGCGGCGAAGAAACGTGACGCCAATGCAGCCCAGGACGACGCGGACGGCGACGATGCGGGCGACGGCGGCTACGGCGAGGACGACGCCGAAGAGTACCGCATGATACTTGAAGGTCTTGAACTCGGAACTGAGGCCACCAGAACGGGCATAATCGACAACGCCCTCAAAAGCAATTACATACAGCTCAAAAAAGACGTCTACACAATCCTTCCCGACGGCGAATTCCTGATTGAGGCAACACAGGGCATGCATATCTCGATGGACAAGCACAAGACGTCGGAGCTCGGCAGGATACTCAAAAAGATTTTCCGCGGCACCGTGAAGATCGAGGACGGCCTTGACGAGGCCAAAAGAGAGGTCTCGGAGGTTTTCGGAAGAAGGAACGAGAAGGCTGCGCCCGAGGAGGACACCGATTTCGGATGCCTTGGCGATGTCATCGGCAAGTGCCCGTTCTGCGGCGGCGACGTTGTCAGAACTTTCTTCGGCTACGGCTGCTCAAACTACAAGGACAAGGGCTGCAGGTTTTCCGCCAAGATGATCATCTGCGGCAGACCCCTCTCTGTCGCCAATATGAAAATGCTTCTCGAGACCGGCAAAACCGCCAAAATCAAGGGCTTCAGGAGCAAGACCGGAAACCTGTTCGACGCAAGTCTCAAACTCGAAGACGGCAGGGCTGTGTTCGATTTTGAGCGCTGAACGGTAAAACAGGCGCGGATTTCAAAAATCAACGCCGTTATATTTTTTGCAAGGATTTTGCCTAAAAATACGTGATTTTAACGCATTTGACAAAAAGAGGCCGCCGGGAGCCTGAAAACATGCCTTAATTAGGGCCGAAAGGACGAAGCAGGGCCGAAAATGCCTCAAAAACCGCCGCAAACAGGTGTTTTTAAGGAAAAAGCAGGCGAAATTCCGCCGGTTTTTTGCTAAAATTGAATTAGGCTTGAATTTTTAAATTTATTGCAAAATTGCGCGGGATTTAGCAAAATCTCAGGGTCGCGTAATTTTCGTGAAAAGAATTTACACAATAAAAGGATGAAAAAAATGAAGTATTATTCCGAATCTGTTGACGATGTCCTTGCGGAAGTCAAAAGCTCCGCGGAGGGACTGACCGGGGAGGAAGCTGCGTTGAGGCTTGCCGCGCACGGGAAGAACAAGCTTGCCGAGAAGAAAAAGGTGCCGCTGATCGTGCACTTTTTCAAGCAGATGGCTGACCCTATGATACTTGTGCTCATAGCCGCCGCTGCGGTCTCGCTTGTGACGGCTATCATCGAGCATGAAGGATTTGCCGACGTCATCATCATTATGACGGTCGTTATCATCAACGCAATCCTTGGCGTGTACCAGGAAAACAAGGCCGAAAAGGCGATTGAGGCGCTGCAGGAGATGTCTGCCGCCACCAGCAAGGTGAGGCGCGACGGTGTTGTGAAGATAGTTCACAGCGAAGAACTCGTGCCGGGCGACGTGATTGAGCTTGAGGCGGGAGACCAGGTGCCTGCGGACGCAAGACTCATCGAGTGCCACAGTCTGAAGATCGAGGAGGCAGCGCTTACGGGCGAGAGCGTCCCGGTGACGAAGCAGACAGAGCAGCTTGCTCTCATTGGCGATAAGGACGTCCCCCTCGGCGACAGGAAAAATATGATTTACATGGGTTCCACTGTGTCCTACGGAAGAGGCAGGGCGGTGATCGTCGGAACCGGTATGAATACCGAGATGGGTAAAATCGCGGACGTGCTCGCAAAGACTTCGGAAGGCGAGACCCCGCTCCAGAAAAAGCTCAAACAGCTCAGCAAGATACTCAGTATCCTCGTGCTCGCAATCTGCGTGGTGATATTTGCCTTCGGCGTGGGCAGGGAATGGATAACCCTCGGTAAAAATTTCGATTTCTTCAAATCGGCGCTCAAGGTGTTTATGACGGCAATAAGCCTTGCCGTGGCGGCCATTCCGGAGGGACTTGCGGCGGTGGTCACG
>DBWH01000033.1:9334-19589 GCA_002308595.1 Mageeibacillus sp. UBA1243
CTCGGCTGCGCGCAGATAATCTGCAGCGACAAGACGGGCACGCTCACGCAGAACAAGATGACGGTCGTTGAGCACCACGGGGCCGACGAAAAGCTCACCGCATTGGCGATGGCGCTCTGCAGCGACTCAACTCTTGACGAGAACAACGAGGCGGTCGGCGAACCCACGGAGAATGCGCTTGTGAATTTTGCCTACAAGCTGGGCATGCCCAAGTACGACCTTGCACGCGAGTACGTGAGGGTAGGCGAGGCTCCGTTTGACAGTATGCGCAAGATGATGTCGACGGTCCACACCCATGACGCCAATGTGATCCAGTTCACAAAGGGCGCCCCCGACATAGTCCTCTCAAGGTGCACCTCGTACCTCGACAACGGCAATATCCTCCCGCTGACAGACGAGAAGCGCGCCGAAATACTTAAGGACAACAAGGCAATGGCCGACAAGGCGCTGAGAGTGCTCGCGGCCGCAGAAAGAATTTACGACAAGGTTCCCGAGAGCTTTGAACCTGACGCGCTCGAAAAGGATCTCATTTTCCTCGGCCTCACAGGCATGATCGACCCCATAAGGCCCGAGGTGCTTGAAGCCGTTAAGGAGTGCAAGAGCGCGGGCATCAGGACCGTCATGATCACGGGCGACCACCTCGACACAGCCGTAGCAATCGCCAAGGAACTCGGAATTTTAGGCGAAAACGACAAGGCAATCTCCGGCATGGACCTCGAGTCGATCTCCGACGAGGAGCTTTCGCAGACCATCGAACAGTACAGGGTCTACGCCCGTGTCCAGCCTGAGCACAAGGTGAGAATCGTCAACGCCTGGAGGTCTAAGGGCTACATCACGGCAATGACGGGTGACGGCGTGAACGACGCGCCGAGCATCAAGAACGCAGACATCGGCGTGGGCATGGGCATAACCGGCACGGACGTGACCAAGAACGTTGCCGATATGGTTCTTGCGGACGACAACTTCGCCACCATCGTGGGAGCTGTGGCAGAGGGCAGACGCATTTACGACAACATCAGAAAGGCGATACAGTTCCTCCTCTCTTCGAATATGTCCGAGGTGCTCACGGTCTTCTTCGCTACGCTCTGCGGGTTTACGATTTTGAAGCCCGTTCACCTTCTGTGGATAAACCTTATCACCGACTGCTTCCCGGCCCTTGCTCTTGGCGTTGAGCCCGCTGAGAAGGGTATCATGGAGAAGCAGCCCAGATCTTCGAGGGACGGTATTTTCGCAGGCGGCGTCGGTTTCGACATTGCCTACCAGGGCCTTCTGACGACGGTGTTGACATTTATTTCCTTCTACATTGGCGAGTACATCGCAGACGGCGCCGCATTCAGTTTCTTCAACATTGCAGACTGCGCTGACGGCATGACTATGGCTTTTGTCACCATGAGCATGGCCGAGATCTTCCACAGTATAAACATGAGAAGCCAGCGGGGAAGCATTTTCACAATGAAATCCTCAAACAAGGTCCTGCTCGGAGCGTCGCTCCTCAGCTGGGTGCTCACCACAGTTGTGGTGTTCGTCCCCGGCATCACCGGACTGTTCGGATTCGCTCAGCTTGATATCAGAGAGTACCTGATTGCAATGGGCCTTGCGGTGCTCATGATTCCCTGCGTTGAGCTTGTGAAGCTTGTCCAAAGAGCTGCTGCAAAGAAGCGGGCAAGATAACTTAAAAGGATAATATGGTTTAAGCTGCGCCGGCGCCGGGAGAGATCCTGCGCCGGCGTGTTTTGCAGAAGGCTTTCCCCTTAGCTGAGCTGCCGTGGACACTTGCTTTTTATAAGTTGTAAATGCTACAATCAGAGCTAGATAAGTCGCAAACTCTTTTTTGAATTGAAAACAACGGAGGTTCAGCTATGAGTGTTGCAAAAAGCCCTTTTGGACTGAAATTGATTGCAATGACACTTGTCATAAAGGTTTTTTTGAGATTTTCGAAATAAGAGGGTAATATGAAAAACAGTGAGGTTTTTAAATTATTTGGAGATTTCTTTTTCACAAGAGGCTTTCAGAAGAGGAAAACGATGGTTTATCAATTAAACGATTATATATCTTTATGTTTTTTCTTTGAGTGCACAAATATAGGGAGTGTTTATTTTGCCTATTCTTTCTTTCCGATTATTATGCCATCTGACTTTTTTCACTACACATACGGAGGCAGGCTGGTGGATATTTTACCCGGCAAACATACCAGCTTGACGACTCCCTATGAGACAGAAGAATCTATTCAAGAGTGGGTACAAAATGTAAAAGATGCAGTTGATTCAAAGCTTATTCCCTTTTATCAAATGATTGAGAATCCCGCAACTTTACTGAATCTGTTAAATTCTGACAAAAAGGATAGAATTATTTCATGCCCCATTGTTGATCGGCTTATGCTTAGTGCATATTTAAAGACATATATGGGGAAAAGTGCAAAAGAAACTCTTCGTTATATTGATTTCGCAAAAGATTACTTGCTATTCAGTCCAATGGTTCAATTATCGGAAGAATTGAGATTTAATAAAGTGGAAGAACTAGATGTTCTGGCATCTTATGCAAAATGCTCTGATAAAGATAGAGTTTTATTCTTCAATAACATCAAGAATGAAATGCGTGATAAATTTTTTTGATTGTTTAACTATAGAAAGAGGACATCTGTGTGCAATGCAGTCAATATAGTAGACACGAATTTGTGCAAAATTATAGGATGACAATGGGTTATTCGGTGCAGCCCCAGTATTCAGCCTCATATTCATTTGGCGTTTTATAGCCAATGGCACCGTGAGGAAGCTGGTTGTTGTATAGCTTCTCGATGTAATCGAAAAGATCGAGTCGGAGTGCTTCCGTTGTACGGCAAGGTTTTCGGTTTGTGCGGTTCTTCTTCAGATACTTTGAAGAAAGATTCGCAACAGGCATTGTTATGAGGATAGCCTTTCTTGAGAAATATTTGACCACATTAAGCAGTTCCATCAAGTGCCTGAAGGCAAAGACCGTATACTCAGAGCCTTAATCTGAGCGAACTATTAAGCTATTAGAAGCTTTCCTTTGGGCATAGGCTTTACGGAAAAAGCGGTTAGCGTAAGGTCGACATTATGCCGTTGCGCAAGATGCAATATGATTATTTCTGAAGAAAAGACTCATAACGATGCAAAACTTGACACGGTTAAAACCCTAAACTTTTTGACACCTTTCCCGCCGTGTAGTATAATTTCCGAGCAAGAAGCGGCATATGTGTTTTTAAAAGATAGGCTGGAAAGCCGCGCCGCAGAATGCAATAAAAAACATTGGAGTAAAGATATGAAAGTTTCGGAACTTCTCGGAAGACGCTTTAAGGAAGCACCTTCGTCGTGCATCATCGACAGCCACAAGCTCACAGTGAGAGGCGGCTATATCAAGTATATGGCCAACGGTATTTATTCGCTGCTCCCGCCGATGAAGCGCATCACAAGAAAAATAGAGAATATCATGCGCGAGGAGATGGATGCCATTGGCGGCCAGGAGGTGCTTTTCCCGGTGGTAATGCCTGCGTCGCTCTGGGAGGAGTCCGGAAGGTATACAAGCATAGGCAGCGAGATGGCGCGCTGGACAGACCGCAGCAACAACGGAATGGTGCTGGGAATGACCCATGAAGAGGCCGCCGTGCACATGGCGAGAAACATTGCCGAGTCCTACGCACAGTATCCTTTTATGATCTACCAGATACAGACCAAGTTCAGGGACGAGCCGAGGGCGAGGGGCGGTCTCATCAGAGTCCGCGAGTTCACAATGAAGGACGGCTACTCCTTCCACACATCCCAGGAGGACCTTGAACAGTACTACGACAAGTGCTTCAAGGCCTACGAAAGGATATTCAAGAGGGCGGGCGTGAAGAATTTCATTGCCGTAAAATCCGACTCGGGTATGATGGGCGGCAGCGTCTCCCACGAGTTCATGCTGCTGACTGAGATTGGCGAGGACACATTGGTTATTTGCCCCGAGTGCGGCTACAGCGCAAACATGGAAGCCGCAGAGTGCATCACCGAAAACGCCAAGGGCGAGGCAGAGCCTCTTGAAAAGATTTCGACTCCTGACGTGAAGACCATCGAGGACCTTCAGAAGTTCCTCAAAATACCCGCAGAGCGCTTCTGCAAAGCCGTGGTTTACCAGAAGAACAATGACGACGCCTACGTTGTGGTGTTTATAAGGGGCGACCTTGACGTCAACGAGACCAAGCTCAGAAACTACCTCAAGGAAGAGATTCACCCCGGTGTTGTGACAGAGGATTGCGGCATAGTTGCCGGATTTATCGGTCCCAAGGGGCTTACAAAGAATGCCGCGGTGGTCTTTGACCGCTCCCTCGAAGGCATTGAGAGCCTTGTGTGCGGCGCAAACGAGCCTGATTTTCACTTCAAGGGTCTCAACATAAAGAGAGACATTGGCGATGTCGAGTATGTCGACGTGGCAAAATCATTCGCAGGCGCGGCATGCCCCTGCTGCGGCAAGAAAGCTCTCACCATAAGCAAGGGCATTGAAATCGGAAACATTTTCCAGCTGGGCACAAAATACACCAAGGCGATGGAGATGACTTACCTTGACGCCAACGGTGAGGCGCACTACCCGATCATGGGCTGCTACGGCATCGGCGTCGGAAGGCTTGCGGCTTCAATCTGCCAGGAGAGCCACGACGACTACGGACCCATCTGGCCTATTTCCATAGCCCCCTGGGAGGTTGAAATCTGCAACTTGAGAAACGACGACGAGCGCGTGAAAACGACCGCGGAAAACCTTTACGAGGACCTCAAAAAAGCCGGCATAGAGGTAATTTACGACGACAGAGACATCAGGCCGGGGTCGATGTTTGCGGACGCAGACCTTTTGGGAGTTCCGGTGAGAGCAGTCGTGAGCCCCAAGACGTGCGACAGAGGCGTTGTTGAAGTTTCGCTGCGAGACAAAACCCTTAAGACCGAGTTTGAGACCGGTGAAGCCGCCGCGAAGATCACAGAGCTTGTAAACGAGCTGAAGGCGAAGCTTAACGCATGATAAGTTAAAAAAGCGGCCCGTACTGTTAAAAAAAGCAGTCCGGACCGCTTTATCTTTACATAAAAGCAAAACCACGGAAACATTTAAAGGAAAGGAATATTGAAATGCCGCTGAAAAAAAGAGCTTTTAAATTTGTGTCTGCGCTGGTTGCCGGCGCTCTGCTTTTGGGAGCAGCCTCGGCCTCAGCCGAAACCGCTGCCGCAAACACCAAAACTTCGGGAAAATCCGGAAGCTTTGTGAGCAGCAAGTTTGACGCTTCGGTGCCCTCGTGGGCGGTGAAGGACACGCACAAATACAGCTACGATTTTACAGAGACAAGTTCTTCGTTCTACAACAACGACGGGGGCTTTAAAATATTCGGTACGGGTTTTTCAGTCAGAAACGGTGTGCTGACTTGCGGCCTCAAAAAAAATCTGGCGCTGATAAGCCGGGGATACCTTGGCGATGACTACGGGATCGGCGGCGGTGATCTCTCGTTCAAAATGAAGATAACCGGCGGCAGTCTCGGCGTGGTGTTGCGTGATACGAAAGAAAGCCCCACGAGGAAGGACACATTTCTAAATTTCGATTTTAACGCGGACGGCACGGTCGACTGCGGCGATTATATGGCCAAGCAGATAATCAAAGGCGCCGTGAAAAACGCTTTTTCTTCAGGTGAGGTGACCGTGACTTTTGAAGACCACGTGAACTATATCCGGCTTTTGATAGACGGGAACCCTGTTCTAACGGTTGATTATATCGAAAAAGCATCGGAAAACGCGGAGTTTTCGGTTTCAAACTACGAAAGCCGGATCGTATTCAGAGACAAAGACGCCAATGTCCTCGGAACGCAGGAGAGCTCGCAGATCCAGAGGGCAGGCTGCTTTCTTATAACTTTTGACGATTTTGACGGATATATAGACGATCTGAGCTTTGACCGCACTGAAATCGACCAAACCCTTCCCGACGCGGAACAGAGGGACATCGACTATTCAAACTGGGTGGCTGCAGACGATCTCGGACGGGTCACTCCTCTTCACGACGAAACGGGAGGAGTAAAGGAAGACAGGTGCGTCGGAATGTTTTATTTCATCCACTGCTTCGGAGCGGGCCTGCACATACAGGACCATACAAAGCTGTTTCTTGATCTCGGCATTGACGGCTTTAAAAAATATCTGTCCGAAAAAGGCGGCGAGGGATACTGGGCAGAGCCTTACTTCGGGTACTACAAAAACACGGACACCTGGATTTACAGAAAGCATGCATACATGCTTGAATCCCTTGGCGTGGACTTCATTTTCATAGATATAACGAACGGCGTCATCTTCGACAATGCGCAGATACTGCTTTTCGACACGTGGCTTAAAATCAGGCGCGAAGGCGGAAGCACTCCGGACATCTGCTTTATATGCGGCGACAATCCGGAGCTTGTGGAAAAAGACCTTACGCAAATGAGAAAAACAGGCGTTTTCACGGAGGAAAACCTTGAAAAATACGACGAGCTGTTCTTTAAGTGGAACGGCAAGCCTCTCCTGTTCGCCAATACGGAAGGCCTTTCAAGGTCAAATCAGGAGTTCATTAAAAACTACGAGGTGCGGGGCTGCTGGGCCTGGCAGAACAGAGACGGCTACTGGAACTGGATCGAGGAACTGAACAAAGACGCCAACGGCAACCTCTACATGTACAAGGGCCGCGATATCAACGGCGTATTTGAGTCGTACGCGGTAACCCTCGGGAACCATGCTTCCGTGAGCAAGGGCAGAAGTTTCGTTCTGGGAAAGCAGAACACAAACGGTCTTCAGAATTTTGAGTTTTACCTTGACACGACGCCAAAAGGACTGTGTTTTGCGTCACAGGCGGAGTTTGTTCTTAAAAACCCGCCAAGGTGCGTCATGATAACGGGCTGGAACGAGTGGATTGCCGGCAATATGAGAGGCTCGAATTTTATGGCAAATACGCCTGTCGACAACGTGCTCTACGTCGACGGCTTCAACCCCGAATTCAGCCGGGACGGTGAGCCCATGAAAATAAGGGACGGCGTCGGATTTGGCGACAACTACTACTATCAGATCGCAGATTTCATACGCCGCTACAAGGGTATGGGCGAGCTCAAAAAAGCCTCGGGCCAGGAAAATTTTGACGGCGAAGGCGCCATGAACACCGGAAGCGCGTCGTTTGACACCGCCTGGGAGAACGTCGGGCCGGAGTACAGGGATAACATTGGCGATGTGGAATTCAGAAACACGGTCTCCTACGACGCGGCCTTCAGATTTTTGAACGGCACAGGCAGAAACGATCTTGAAAGCGCCAAGGTGAGCCGCGATGCAGACTACGTGTATTTCACTGTCAAAACCGTCAATGCCATCGAGACGGCCGACGACACCTCCTGGATGAACCTTTTCATCGACACGGATTTCAACCACGAGACGGGCTGGGAGGGCTACGACTACGTTATAAACAGGTCGCGCGACGGCAGGAGCGCGTCCGTGGAAAAACTTGAAAACGGCTCCTTTGAGGGAACCGCCAAGGGCACAGCCGAGATTGCCTTCTCCGGCAACAGATTTACCGTAAAAATAGCCAAATCCATCCTCGGCCTCACTGAGAGCAAGGGCATCAATTTTGACTTCAAGTGGGCCGACAATTCGACTGAGACCGGAAACGTCATGTCGTTTATGGACCTTGGCGATACCGCGCCGAACGACCGCTTCAACTTCAGATTCGTCGGCGACTCGGTGAAGTACGAGGAAAAAATCAAAGAGACCGAAAAGCCCGCAGGTTCGAAGAAGGGCTGCGGCGGGTTTGCGGCAGGTGCGGGAGCTTTGGCGTTGGCGGCAGCGATGGTTGCGGTGATGCCCGCACGGAAGAAAAAGAAGGACAAAAAGGCGGAGGCTTAAATGTTCAGAATTCTTGTTGTTGACGACGATAAAAACACGCGGAAGTACATCGGCGCCGTGCTTGAGGAGAACAACTATACGGTTTTCACGGCTCAGGACGGCGAAGAGGCGCTTGACATCATTGACAGGGAGTACGTTGACCTCATACTGCTGGACATAATGATGCCAAAGCTCAACGGTTACGACTTCACGAAGGAGCTGAGGGACGCCGGAATAGATATTCCTGTGCTCATGGTGTCGGCAATGCAGCTCCCGGCGGACAGGCACAAGGGCTTTATTGTCGGTGCAGACGACTACATCACCAAGCCGATTGACGAGACCGAGATGCTTCTTAGAGTCAAGGCGCTTCTCAGGCGCGCGCAGAAGAACAGTGAGCGAGTGATTGAGATCGGCGATGTCAGGATCGACTACGATAAGATGACGGTCGAGAAGCAGGGCGAGGTGCAGGAGCTGCCTCAGAAGGAGTTTCTGATCCTCTACAAGCTGCTTTCGTACCCCGGCAAGATATTCACGAGGATACAGCTCATGGAGGAAATCTGGGGCAAGGAGAGCGAAACGGGCCTTGAATCCGTCACGGTTCACATAGGAAGGCTCAAAAAGCGTTTTGACGGCTGGAGCGAGTTCAGAATTGAGTCGGTCAGAGGGATTGGATACAGGGCGGTGAAACAGGCATGAAACAGAAGGCAAGCGTAAGAAAGTACAGACGGTCCCTTTTCCTCCTTTACACGGGAATCGCGCTCATCATACTTTTGCTGACGGCGGTCATTGTGGGCGTCACCATATTCTTCCTGGTCAGGGGAGGCGTTCTCAACTACGGCAAGGCGGACCTCGACGCAAGGTACCTGCTGCTCAGCATCGTCGTGGGCAGCTTTGTCATCGGCTCCATCCTTTCCGTTTTCATTAGCAGAATTGCCCTGAGACCGGTAAACCGCATCCTCAACGGCATCAACCGGCTGGCCCTTGGCGATTATTCCGCAAGACTCTCCTTCGGAAAACCCATCGGCAACCATCCGACCTTCAGGGAACTCACCAAGAGCTTCAACAAGATGGCCGAGGAACTCGACAACACCCAAATGCTGCGCTCCGACTTTATCAACAGCTTCTCGCACGAGTTCAAGACGCCGATAGTCTCCATCGCGGGATTCGCCAAGATTCTCCGCAGGGGCAACCTCTCCGACGAAAAAAAAGAGGAGTACCTGATTGCAATCGAGGAGGAATCGATGCGCCTTTCGCAGATGGCCACCAATATGCTCAACCTCACGAGGGTCGAAAATCAGGGCATTCTCACGGAAGTGAAGCGCGTTGACGTCACCGAGGAGATGCGCACCGCACTGCTCGTTCTTGAGCAAAAATGGGAGAAAAAGAACATCGAGCCCGTCATCCCGGCGGAGGAATACTACTGTGACGCCAATGAGGAACTCATAAAGCAGGTCTTCCTGAATCTTTTCGACAATGCGATCAAGTTTTCCCCGGAAAACGCCCAGGTCGAAGCCCGAATCGCCAATGAAAAATCCATGCTCCGCATCGAAATCCTCAACAGCGGCGACCCCATCCCCGAAGAGAACCGCGACAAGGTCTTCAACAAGTTCTACAGAGGCGACGACTCTCACTCCACTGAGGGCAACGGCGTAGGCCTCGCGGTCGTGAAGAAAATTGTCGAGCTCCACGGCGGAACGATAACTGCGGGCGAGGAGGACGGCCGTACGGTGTTTACGATGCTGATCCCCGTTAACGCGAGGAAGTAAAAAGGTCCGAAAGCCGTTATAGAACAGAAAAAACTTGTTTATGGAACATTTCACATGCAAGTTTGTGCTGAGACCGGATAATTAAATACCAGTTTTACGGGCCCGCGGCAGACTCAACTAAGCCGCGGGCCCTTCAGTTTCGTTTCAGTTTATTTTACTTTATTATCATTCCCTCTGTAGTCGTCAGAATGCGCGGGAAGGCATTGGCGGTGTCGGTCGTAAGACGCGGATGCCCTTGCCGGAAAGCAAAACGCACGACAGAAAACATACGGAGGCATGTTAAATGAGAAAAGTTCAGGTTCTTACGGATTCTTGTTCCGACCTTACGCCGGAGATTATGGAGCGTTTCAATATTGACTACTGCAAAATGAGCACCGTGTACAACGATCAGGCCACGCCCGCGGATCTTTCATGGACCGCCAAGGACGTTCACGCGTTCTACGACAGGCTCAGGGCAGGCGAACGCATCACGACGACGCAGGTTCCTGTTGA
The DNA here is from genome assembly GCA_002308595.1 of Mageeibacillus sp. UBA1243. Taxonomy (GTDB): domain Bacteria; phylum Bacillota; class Clostridia; order UBA1212; family UBA1212; genus UBA1212. The sequence continues at coordinate 19,446 of DBWH01000033.1, forward strand.
GGAGTTCAACACGGTTTTCCGCAAATACCTTGATCAGGGGTGCGACATTGTGTACGTAGGCTGCTCGCTGAAGCAGTCGGGCTCCGTCAACACCGCACAGGTGCTTGCGAAGAAGCTTGCCGGTGAGTACCCTGACGCCAAGAT
>DBWH01000033.1:19650-28841 GCA_002308595.1 Mageeibacillus sp. UBA1243
TTCGCCGCGACGGGCGCGGACGCAGACTCGGTTTACGAGTACGTTATGACAAAGAGGGCGACGCTCAACCAGTTCGTGGTCGTGCAGTCGCTTGAATACATGAGAAGGGCCGGAAGGGTTAAAGCTTCGGCGGCGTTTTTCGGGAATCTCCTTGGCGTCAAGCCGATACTCATCGCAGACGCGGAAGGCACACAAATTGCCTATAAAAAGGTAAAAGGAAGATTGGCGTCAATCAAAGAGTGCATCGCGATGATGAAAGAGGTCATTGTCGACCCGGAGAATCAGTCGTTCTATTTCTGCCACTCGGACTGCTCCGATGAGGAAGTCGCGACGGTCAAAAAGATGATTGAGGACGAAATCAGGCCTAAGGAAATTATCATGGGATACATCGGGCCTATCATCGGCGCTTCGGTCGGCCCTGACACGCTTGGATTTTTTGCGTTCGGCAAAGAGGTTACGATTAAGAACGAGGAAAAGTAAACGATGGCTGAAAGATGCATGGACAGCGCGCTGCTCGCGAGGCTTATCAAGGGCGGCGCAGACAATCTGAGTTTGCACGTTGACGAGGTCAACGACCTCAATGTTTTTCCCATCCCCGACGGAGACACCGGCAACAACATGCTGCTCACCGTTCGCGGGGGCACGCTGGAGCCAAGGGAAAACGAGAGCATCGGCGAGTTTTCGCGAAGGGCGGCCGACGGGATGCTCCTCTCCGCAAGAGGAAACTCCGGCGTGATACTTTCGCAGCTTTTTGACGGTATAGCGGACGGCCTTGGCAATCTGGACGAGGCTGATGCGACCGACACCGCCAAGGCCTTCAACGTAGGCGTCGAGCACGCCTACTCGGCCGTTGTGCAGCCTGTCGAGGGCACCATCCTCACGGTGGCGCGAGAGGCAAGTGAGCATGCGGCGGGAGATACGGACAGCCTTGACGTGTTCCTCGACAGCTTTCTCACCAAGGCGCGCGAGACGCTGAAGAAGACGCCCGAGCTGCTTGACGTGCTCAAAAAGGCGGGCGTCGTGGACTCGGGCGGCGCAGGTCTCATTTACATTATTGAGGGAATGGCGGCGGCCCTTGCCGGCAGGGTAATTTCGGGCGCGAGTGACATTGGCGGTTCCGGAAACAGCCAGGGGGAGCTTGACCTTGACCTTTTCGGCGAGGACAGCGAGCTTGAGTTCGGCTACTGCACGGAGCTTCTTCTGAGGCTTCAGAGGGCAAAAACCGACGTAAAAAGCTTTGACGTAAACGAAATCAGGGACTTCCTCGGCACAATAGGCGACTCAATCGTCTGCTTCAGGAACGGTTCGATTGTGAAAATTCACGTGCACACGATGACCCCCTGGAAGGTGCTCGAGTTCTGCCAGCGGTACGGCGAATACCTCACCGTGAAGATTGAAAACATGACCCTCCAGCACAGCAACACGCACCGCGACGGGGAAAAGGATTCTGAAACGGAAGCAGCTGAAGCGGATCAGGCTCCGACGGAGCAGAAGGACTTCGGAATCGTGGCTGTGGCGTGCGGCAGCGGCATCAAACAGACGTTCCTCGACATGGGCACGGACGTTATCATTGACGGCGGGCAGAGCATGAACCCGTCGGCTGACGACTTCCTTGCTGCGTTCGAAAAAGCCAATGCGAAAACCATTTTCGCGCTCCCCAACAACTCAAACGTGATCCTTGCCGCGAGGCAGGCCGCGAAGCTCTGCAAAACTTCGGACGTCAGAGTGATTGAGACGAAGTCCATTGGCGATTGCTACGCGGTGCTCACCATGTACAACACGGATTCAGGGGATGCGGACGAGATTGCGGGCGAGCTCACAGCGGCCATGGAAGGCGTGACGACTGCTTACGTTTCAAAATGCGTGCGTGACACGGAGCTTGACGGTTTTGAGCTTCACGAGGGCGACTTCATTGGCTTTGAGGACAAAGAAATTAAATCTGCCGCCAAGGACAGGCTCGATGCCGCCAAGGCGCTCATCTCAAACGTAGACTTCAACGACCGCGAAATCTGCATAATTGTGCGCGGCGCCGACACTGCCGAAGACGAGGCACTCCTTGTCGAAAGCTTCACAAAAGAGACGCACAGGGGCACGGAGGTCTATCTGATCGACGGCGGCCAGGAAATCTACAGCTACATATTCATTATTGAATGATCGCATAAAGGACAAAAACTGATGAAAATTGCAATCTGGTTTATAGCGGCAGTCGCCGCGTGGCTTTTCGGGGGCATCAACATATCGATCGTCCTCTCAAAACTCGTATATCACGAGGATATACGCACAAAAGGCAGCGGAAACCCCGGTTTCACCAACTTCAAAAGAGTTTACGGCGGCTGGCTCGCATGGGTCGTCTTCTGCTTCGATTTCGTCAAGGGAGCTGTCCCGTGCCTGCTCTTCGGCCTCTGGTTTAACGCCCTTGGCTTCCCGTTTCAGCTCGGCGCGGCGTACACGGGCCTGTTTATCATGATCGGCCACTCGTTCCCCCCGTTTTACAAATTCAAAGGCGGCAAGGGCTTCCTCGTTCTTCTGTCGGAGCTTTTCGTTCTTGACTGGAGGGCAGGGCTTATCGCTTTCGCTGTGCTCTGCATACTGCTTCTCACGGTCAAGTTCATGTCGGTATCGACAATGTCGGCGCTCGTTCTCGGCGCGGTCTCGCTCATTCCCCTTGGCTGCAATTACATTGCCGTCATACTTTACAGCGTCTGCGTCGTCTTCATGATCATCAGGCACAAGTCAAATATCGTGAGGCTCTTCAAAGGGACAGAGTCCAAATTCTACCTTTTCAGGAAAAAAAGCTGAGAAGAGGCGGTTTTTAAGCGCAAGATTTGCATTTTGCGGAGGTTTTCGATGCAAAAAACATACAGGGCCGGTATCGACGTGGGTTCGACAACGGTCAAGCTTGTCGTCATTGACGATGACAATAAACTGATATACGGAGAGTACAGGCGCCACCACGCGCGCACGCAGGAGACTCTTGCCGAACTGCTTGAGGAGGCGAATAATGCCCTTGGCGGTTTCCGGCTGAAGGCGCATATCACGGGTTCGGGTTCGCTCAGTCTTTCGAAGGCGCTCGGGATTCCTTTTACGCAGGAGGTAGTTGCCGTAGCCGAAGAGATTGCCCGCGACTATCCGAAAACTGACGTTGCGATTGAACTCGGCGGTGAAGACGCCAAGATCATTTACTTCAAAGGCGGGCTCGATGAGCGTATGAACGGTGTCTGCGCGGGCGGCACGGGGTCCTTCATCGACCAGATGGCCTCGCTCCTCAGAACCGACGCAGCGGGTCTCAACGAAGCCGCCAAGGAATACAAGCAGATCTACACCATTGCCGCGAGGTGCGGCGTGTTTGCAAAGACCGACATCCAGCCGCTCATAAACGAAGGCGCCTCCAAGGCGGACCTTGCCGCGTCCGTGTTCCAGTCGGTTGTCACGCAGACCATATCGGGCCTCGCCTGCGGAAAGCCCATAAGAGGCAACGTGGCTTTCCTCGGCGGTCCGCTCCACTACCTTTCGGAGCTTAAGGCCGCGTTCGTGCGGACCCTCAAGCTGAAGGACGACGAGATCGTCGACCCCGAAAATTCGCACCTTTTTGCGGCCATGGGAGCGGCTTCAATGGAAAACGGAGCCGAATATGACGCCCCGGAGCTCATTGAAAAGCTGCGAAGGGGCATTAAGCTTGACGTTGAGATAAAGCGCCTTGAGCCTCTCTTTGAGTCGCGCGAGGACTACGACAGCTTCCTTGAACGCCACAGCGCCGCGACCGTTAAAAAGGGCGACCTGAAAAACTACAGCGGAAAGTGCTTCCTCGGAATCGACGCGGGCTCCACAACGACCAAGCTTGCCCTCATCGGCGAAAACGGCGAGCTTCTCTACTCAACGTACGGCGGCAACCTCGGAAATCCGATCGAAGTCGCAAAAAAAGCCGTTGAGGAGATAGGCGCCGCAATGCCCGAAACCGCCAAGATCGCCCGCGCCTGCTCTACAGGCTACGGCGAGGCGCTCCTGAAAGCCGCGTTCAAACTTGACGACGGCGAGGTCGAAACAGTCGCGCACACGGTCGCGGCATCGTTCTTTGAGCCCGAAGTTGAGTGCGTTCTTGACATTGGCGGCCAGGACATGAAGTGCATAAAGATAAGGGACAACACCGTTGACACGGTCATTTTAAACGAGGCCTGCTCGTCCGGCTGCGGCTCGTTCATCGAGAATTTCGCCACGTCGCTCGGTCTTACCGCCGATGAGTTTGCAAAGGAAGCTCTTTTTGCGGAGGCTCCCATCGACCTCGGAACGCGCTGCACGGTTTTCATGAACTCCAACGTGAAACAGGCGCAGAAAGAGGGCGCCCCGGTGTCCGACATATCCGCGGGCCTTGCCTATTCGGTCATCAAAAACGCCTTATTTAAGGTAATAAAGCTCAGCGACGCCAAAAGTCTCGGAAAACACATTGTCGTGCAGGGCGGCACATTCTACAACAAGGCCATACTGCGCGCTTTTGAAAAGATTGCCGGCACGGAGGCGGTGTGCCCTGACATTTCGGGCATCATGGGAGCTTTCGGCGCGGCTCTGATCGCAAGGAAAAGATACACCGGCGGGGAATCGTCAATGCTCTCAATTGACGAGATCAAAAACCTCTCATACACCTCCAAGGCCGCCCGCTGCGGAGGCTGCGAGAACAACTGCATGCTCACCATTAATACTTTCGCGGGAGGCGGAAGATTTGTGAGCGGCAACCGCTGCGAGAAAAAAATATCGTCAGGAAACACGTCAAGAAAAGGCGAAAACCTTGTCGAGTTCAAAAGGAAACGCATCTTCGCTTACGAGCCTCTCAGCGTGGAGAAGGCGCCAAGGGGAACCATCGGCATTCCGAGAGTCCTCAACATGTACGAAAACTACCCGTTCTGGGCAACGTTTTTCGCAAAGCTCGGCTTCCGCGCCGTGCTCTCGCCTTTCTCGTCAAGAAGCATCTACGAGCTCGGCCTCGAGTCGATCCCGTCCGAGTCCGAATGCTACCCCGCCAAGCTCGCTCACGGCCAGGTGGAGTGGCTCATAAAGCAGGGCATCAAAACAATCTTCCACCCGTGCGTCTACTACGAGTACAAAGAGACCCCCGACGCTCAGAACCGCTACAACTGCCCGATCGTTGCATCCTACCCGGAGAACCTCAAGAACAACGTCGAGGCGGTCACGTCCGGAAAAGTCACTTACATGAGGCCGTTTATCGCGTTCACATCCGAAAAAACAGCCGCTTCGAGGCTCGTCATGTTCTGCAAAGAGAAATGGAACATAGGAGCTGCCGAAGTCAGAAAGGCGGTGCACGAGGCGTGGCTCGAACAGAGAAAAGCCAAGGACGACATCGCCGCGGAAGGCATGAGAATTCTCGCAAAAATGCGGGAAGAGGGTAGAAAAGGCATCGTCCTTGCCGGCAGGCCGTATCACATCGACCCGGAAATCAACCACGGTGTGCCGGAGATGATTGCGTCGTACGGCTTTGACGTGTTCACGGAGGACAGCCTTGACTATTCCGGAATAACGAGACAGCGGCCGCTCAGGGTCGTTGACCAGTGGGTGTACCACTCAAGGCTCTACAACGCGGCTGAGTTCGTGTGCGGCTGCAGCGACCTTGAACTCGTGCAGATGTTCTCGTTCGGCTGCGGTCTTGACGCGGTCACGACCGACCAGGTCCAGGAGATACTCGAAGGCTCCGGAAAGCTCTACACGGTACTCAAAATCGACGAGGTGGGAAATCTCGGAGCTGCAAGAATACGAATCCGCAGCCTTATCGCGGCGATCAACACGCGAAGCGAGAAGAACGTGAAACCGACGCCGAAGCCCATTGGCTATAACCGTGTCGAATTTACAAAACCAATGAGAGAGCAGGGCTACACGATTCTCGCGCCTCAGCTCAGTCCGATACACTTCGCAGTGCTGGAGCCTGTTTTCAGAAAATACGGTTACAACGCGGTCATGCTGAAGACTGCAACGAGAAAATCCGTTGACCTCGGTCTGAAATACGTGAACAACGACGCCTGCTACCCCTCAATTCTCATGACGGGTCAGATGATGGAGGCGCTTCTCTCAGGCGAGTACGACACAAACAGGCTTGCGCTTCTCATGACCCAGACGGGCGGCTGCTGCAGGGCGAGCAATTACATTGGCTTCATCAGGCGCGCTCTCAGCAAGGCAGGCTTTTCAAACATTCCCGTAATTTCGCTCAACTTCAACGGTATGGAGAAGAGCGAAGGCTTCAAAATAACCGTTCCGATGGTTGCGGACGGCATGCGTTCACTGGTCCTCGGCGACCTCATGATGCGCTGCGTTTACCGTGTGAGGCCTTACGAGCTCGAAAAGGGTTCAGCCGACGCGCTTGTGGAGAAGTGGCAGAAGAACATTGGCGATTTCTTCATGGGAAAAGCCAAGGGCCTTACCTACAAGTCGATCTGCCGCGGTATCGTGCGCGATTTTGACAACCTCCCGATCGATGACTCCGTGAGAAAACCGAGGGTCGGAATCGTGGGTGAAATCCTCGTTAAGTACCTGCCTCTCGCCAATAACAATCTCGTGCGTCTCCTCGAAAAAGAGGGTGCCGAGGCCGTCGTGCCGGACATGATCGATTTCTTCGAGATGCTCATCCACGACAGGGAGTACCGCCACAAATACCTTGGCAAGAGCTACAGCAACAAGATTATCGCCAAGGTCGGCGTCGCGGCTCTTGACGGTATCCGAAAGCCTGCCGTCACAGCTCTCTCCGCAAGCAAGAGGTTCGGAACTCCTCTAAAAATAGCGAAAATCGCGGAATCGGTCAAACCGTTCCTTTCACTCGGCAACCAATACGGCGAGGGCTGGTTCCTGTGCGGCGAGATGGTCGAGATGCTTGACGAAGGCATCAACAACATTGTCTGCATTCAGCCGTTCGCCTGCCTCCCCAACCACGTTATGGGCAAGGGCGTCATCAAGGCGCTCAAAGCCGCCTACCCGGATTCAAATATCGCCGCGGTAGATTATGACCCCGGCGCAAGCGAAGTCAACCAGCTGAACCGCATCAAACTCATGCTTTCGGCAGCCGCCAAAAAGCAAAAAAGCAGGGACTGCTGATATAACGGCGGAACCGAAGCTTGCTCAATTTTAGAACAGAGCAAATAATTAACTTTTTTCTAGCGAGTGAGCCGGTCGGAGTGATTTGACTGGCTTTTTTGCTGTTCAGAATACGATTTTTGTGATATACTATATCGAGTTATTATCCAGGCAATTGAACCAAAAGCGGAATTTAAGAAACTAAAAACAGTTTTGAAACTGTATAGTTGAACTCGTTTGCAAAAACAAACGAAAAGGTTTTGAGGTCACAAATTGAAACCTCAAAGATGGAGGAAAATATGGCAAATAAAGAGCAGGAAAAGGACAAAGGTATTCCATGACAGATTTATCATTATAGATGGAAAGACAGCCTTTCATGTTGGCGCTTCTATAAAGGATGCAGGAAAGAAGTGCTTTGGTATTTCGTTGATAGATGATTCAGGCGTTTTGGAAGCTTTGTTGCATCGTTTGAAAACTGTGTAAAACAAAAGTAAAGCAAAAGAGAATCCCGGCAGCGTGGAAAACCGCACGGATATGTGCTAAAATACATTGGCGTGTTCCTGATTTGTGAATATGGACAATGTGCATGGGAGGAAGATCATGGGAAGAAAAGACTTTGGCGCAAAGCCGCTGAGCTATCCGCAGCCTGTGTGGATAATTGCAACTTACGATGAAGACGGCAAGCCCGACGCGATGAATGCCGCATGGGGCGGTATAAGCGAGATGAACGAGATTTACGTCTGCCTTTCGGCGGGCCACAAAACGTGCAAAAATTTCGAAAAAACAGGCGCTTTTACCGTTAGCATGGCGGATGCGGGACACATTGCCGGGTGCGACTACGTGGGTATCGTCAGCGGTAACAAAGAGCCCGATAAGTTTCAGAAGGCAGGCTTTACGGCGACCAAAAGCCGTTTCGTGAACGCGCCTGTCATCAACGAGCTTGCGGTGTGCATGGAGTGCCGCGTGATCGAGTACAACAAAAAGTCGTGCATTTTAAGGGGAGAAGTGGTCAACGTGAGCGTTGACGAAAGCGCTCTGACTGACGGCAAGGTGGACGTAAAGAAAGTTGCACCCGTCTGCTTCGACCCGTTCAACAATACGTATAATATCATCGGCGAGCCGATAGCAAACGCATTTTCAATAGGGAAAAACTGCAAGTGAGGAGGATTACGATGGGCAGATGCAATTCAAAAATAGCGGCCGGAAACCATCCGGAAATTCAGGGCAACTGGGAAGAACGCGGCGTTGTAGGACCGCGCATTGAGATCATTGGCGACCGCATTGTGATCCTTTGGCGGGGCGGACCGGTGCTCGACACAAACTTCACAACTGAGGAGGAAGCGGACGGCACACTGCTTTTCAAACTCGCCAAAAACGGCCTCCGTTACGTGAACTCGCCAAGCGACTACGCAAGCGTTGGAAAAATGACCTACAAGGACGACAGGATCACGATGGAGGAGCTTTTTCCGATCACAGGCAGCTCCGTGACTGTTTTTTCAAGGACGGAAAACAACCGCTACGGAAACTACGATATCTTGAGAGACATGTTTGACTGGCTGAAAGGCAGCTGGACCGACGAAAGCGGCTACAACAACATCCGTTTCGAAAAAGACACCGCGACCATTAACGGCGAGAAGATTAAAATTGTGGTGCTGAAGCCCCGCTGGGCCGGCAACAGTGAATTGGAGATCCGTGACGCCAATGCATCCCGCGGCCTCCCGGGCGGCCTTGCCTCTCTCAAAATCAAGGACGGCAGGCTTGTCGGCTGCATTCAGGTGTGCGACGCACCGTCAATATACCTGGTTTTCAGTAAAAAATAATCTGCTGAAGCTTAAATACTTATTGAAAAATAGCAAAAAAACAGGTCTCAGACGCCAAAATCATCAGAAAATTGTTGAAAAGACAGGCGTCTGAGACTATAATGTCTTGGATTGTGCGAAGAAAGGCGGCACATTGGCGTCTTAGCAAAGAATCGCACACATAACAAGTCTACAATTTCATAAAAATATGGAGGATTTTATCATGGCAGTAAAAGTTGCTATTAACGGTTTCGGCCGCATCGGCCGTCTCGCATTCAGACAGATGTTCGGCGCCGAGGGCTACGAAGTGGTCGCCATCAACGA
>DBWH01000016.1 GCA_002308595.1 Mageeibacillus sp. UBA1243
ATTGCCGGGTTTAGAAAAGACGGACATCTTTAACGGATGCCCGTTTTTTTGTTGCCTGAAAAACAGCTTTATTGATCATAGGTGTGTGCAGGGACGGTGGGAGAAACCACAGAAAAACCACCGAAATTGACGAAAAAACCACAAGCAACCCACAAGAAACCCACAAACGGTCGTGACAGAAGAATAAAACCCACAATTTAGGCCCTCCGGTTGTGGGAAACACGTCGCAAAACCCACAACAAGGCACAAGAAAAGCGCGTTGAGAGGGTTTAAACAATATCGCATAGTGGGAAACATCTTTTAAAATGTGGATAAAACCGCACGGTGGTGGGTTTTAGGCTGAAAACTTGTGGGTTTTATAGTTGGAAGCTGTATTTGGGGTGAGGATAGAGGGGAATGGCTTGGCGGCTGCAGCAGGGTAAAGCTGTCAGAGGAATCCCGCAAGGGAAACAAGCAGAAGTATGTTCCGCTGTGGAAAAAAACACCGGGATTGTGGGAAAAACAGTAGAAATGAGGGAAACCTGCGCGTAATTGTGGGAAAACTGTGGGAAACCCAAGGGGCAGCCCAAAAACCGACAGCGGAGGTGGGTTAAAAGAACCGAAACCCACACAAAAACCACCGAAAACAATCGAAAAACCCACAAAGCGCCTTGCGACAGAGCAAGAGATGTGGGTTAAGGTGCCTGGATTGTGGGTTTTAGACTACAGACGGTGGGTTTTTGTAATTATAGTTTTAGTTTCCCACAAATTGTCGGATTTTTACACACTTTTCACACAATGTGTATATTTTGTATAGATTCAGGTACGGAGGCGGCCAGGGCTAAATAAGATTTGATTTGAGAGGGTTACATTGGCGGTTTCTTTTTGGTTTTGGTGAGAAACAAAAATGGGAGGGCTGTAATTACGAGGACCGGCCAGGCGACGGTTCCGGAGCAGCCTTTGTTTGCGGGCTTGGCGGTTTCTTCATCTGAGGTGCTCTGGGAAGGGGATGAGGTGTCGGGTGTGTTGGCGGGTTCGGAAGTGGGGGTCTCATCCGGGAAGTCGTATTCTTCAATAGTTGCGGTGGTGTAGGAGAAACCGGGCAGAGGCTCGTTGTCGATGGACTTGCCGTTTTTGTAGACTCGCCATTTAGGGACCGCAATTTCGCCGGCGCCAACCCAGAAGCCTATAGCCATATTGCCCGATTTGCGCATAACGATCAGATATCTTGTGCCGCCGGCAAGAGAGTAGCCGAAGTTAAGCTCAAGAGGTGCGTTGTCCTTGTGATCGAGGACCTCGCCCGTAAAAACCGGTTCCCGGGAGGTTGTGTAGACGTAGCTGGTGTTCCATTTGTACACCTCGTAGGATACGCTTGAACCGGGGCCGTTGTTGCTCCAGGTGGGCATGGAACTGAAGGTGATGCTGAACAGTATCTTGCCGTCCGGAATTTGGTCCGTGAGAATCGCGAATGTGTCCCCGTCGTCAAGCCTTTGAGCATCGGTGGTGGGAGGGCTGAAAACGGTGACGGGGTCGTCTGTCACAATGGTTGTTCCTGAGGTGCCGCTGAGGGGGAGAAAGTAGTCAATTACATTGGCGTCTTTGATGAAATCCACAAAGAAACAGAGGGGGCCTGATGCAGCGGTGCCGCCGAAGGTAATACAATCGTCGGTTTTTGAGACTGTGCCCGTGGGAAGAACTATGTAAGGCTTTGCATCAGAAGTTTTTTTGGTTATTTGCTTGACGTAAAGAACATATTTACCCGCCGGAAGAGTTTTTTCCATGGGGAAAATTGCGCCGTAGCCGTTGTCGGAGTCCTGGTGAAGAGTCTCAGAAAACAGAGGCTCGCCTTGAATGGACTTTTCGGGGGTCTCGTCAAAGGCGTAAATTGAGGTCGTATACTCGGCGTCGGTGAGGTCTGAGGACTTCCCTGCCCAGATTCTGGGAAAACCGAACTGGTTAAAAGAGGCGCCGGCGTTGAAAACCGCGTAGACATCGCCAATACAATTCCCTGCGTCATCAAACTTGTCAAGCCAGAGGCCCACCTTAGGTGTTCCCACATAGGAGTTGACCCTTTTGGTCTCTGGGTCGACGGAGGGGGCTGACTTGGCGTATGACGCGGGGACGGCTTGGGCAGATATGAAAAGGAGCAGCGCCAAAACTGCCGATAAGTATTTCCTGAATGTGCCTGACCCTGACATAACCCTTAAGTTCCTCCGTTGTGCAGCTGCTGTGCGGTGTGAGTTGATTATAGAATAAAACGGGCTGTGTTTCAAGAAAAAAGGGGCCCCGCGAGCGGGGCCCCTTGGCGATAAGTCATTCACACAGAATAACTTATTTAATTTCAATGTTTTTTCTTGGCGATGACCACCGCCGCAAGAGCGCAGACCGAAATGATTCCGCCGGCAACGAATCCGCCGCAGCCTGATTTCTTCTTTGAGGTAGACTCCTCGCTGCTGTTCTTCGGAGTGGGGGTGGGTTCTTCCGCCTTTTCGGTGGGATCCTCAACCTTCTCCGTGGGCTGCACGGGCTCTTCGGTCACAGGCGGTGCCTCTGTCACGTCGGGAGTCGCTGTGGGTGTGGGAACCGGTTCAGGGGTCTCTTCGGGTCCGGAATATGTGGAAAGTCTGAATTCGCAGGCCGGATAGATGTCTGTTTCTTCTTGATCCTCGAAGAATGCCCATTTCTCCTCGTAACCCTTCTTGATATTGGCGCCTTCCCAGAAGCCGATGTTGCCCTCGTTGGCTTTGTAAACAACGATGAGGTAGCGGCGTCCGGCGGTAAGTCTTGCGCCGAAGTCAAGGATGAGATCCTGGTTGTCTGTGTGGTCAACTACTGAACCGGATTTGATCGGAATGCCGCTGTAGGTGGTCTCGTAGTCCGTATCCCAAACGTATACGTCCCAGTCGAGGTCGGAGTCGTGGTTTGTGTTGTTCCATGTAGGAGCTGCCTTGAATGTGAAATATCTGAGAACCTTGCCCTCAGGAATCTCTTCGGTGAGGATTGCGTAGTCTGCTATCGTTAGCTGGTGGGCGCCGCCTGTACGCTGAACCAGCTGAACAGCCTTGTCATCTTTAAATACCTGAGCGCTCTTCCACTGGATTGCCTTGAAGAAAGCGCTGCTTTCCACCGATCCGTCGTAAACAACCGAGAAAGCAAAGCTTACAGAACCGTTGAGGGAGCCGTATTCAATAATGTCTGTAGAGTAGAGATCCTCTGCAGCGGGGAGTACGGCGTAAGGTCCGGGGCTCTCAAGTTCCGGGTTGTCCGTAATCTGCGAGATTTTGAAAATGTACTGTCCCGCGGGGATGGACTTGCCGAAATCGATTGTATAGTTGTTTGTGTCGCCTTCAAGTGCATCCTCATTTGTGAAGATGGGCTCTGCCGCCAATGACGCATCTTTCTCTCCGGTGAAGTTGAAAAGCTCGAAGCGAACCGAGGAATTCTGATTGTTTTCGGATCTGCCCGCATATAACGTGGGAAGAACTATAGCTGTGAAAGGCGCTGCAGCATTGAAGATTGTATATGCATAAGCGTTGCAGACACCTTCTTCATTGAATCTGTTGAGCCAAATTCCGGGCTCGTGATCGCCGGAATAGTTTAGCGCCGTTGCTGATCCCGCTTCTTCGTCTGCCGACACGGCTAAAACGCCAAGCGACAGGACCATCGAAATAATAACCAGAAGGGATATTATTTTCTTCATTTTGTTTACCTCCGTTCAATTGTTGTTTGAAACCGGCTCATTATTAAAGCCGAAATGTTAAATTAATGCCGAAATCATCCCCTTAATCGATTTCGGACCGATTCTTTTTACGTCAAGCACAAGTATAACACATTTCGGGAGTAAAGAAAAGGAAAAAAGCGAAGCCGCCAATGAAACCTTTCCGGACAGCGCGAAAACCCTTTAAAAACCGTTCAAACAACCCTGAAGAAAGCTTTTTTTGAAGAATAATCGAAAGCCGCAGCCCCCGAATCACCGGAAGGCGCGGGGCAGAGGAGAATTGAGTTGCAGTCTAAGGGGTTGGTTACGACGGGAAATTCCTTGCCGGATATGTCGAAAAGACTGCCCCCCGAAAGACCGGTCCTGCCGCATTTGCCGCATTTATAGGTGTTACCCTCGGCTGCGAAGCAGTGCTCGCTGCGCATGACGATTTTCCGTGCCCCGAGAGCGACCTCCGGAATGAGGCCTTCGGGAAACCTGTCGATAAGAGCTCTGTGCTCCGGAATGTCAAGCTCAGGAAGGATGGCGGCGGAATCAAGCTTTCCGCGCCAGAATTCTGCTGCAGACGCGTTGGTTATGTTTAAGGAAACGTCGCCCGCCGCGAAAATGTCTGAGCGGGAGATATTGGCGGCTTTCATAAGCTCGCAGAGGGTCTCGTAGTCGCCAATGTTCTGCAGCGTGAACCCGTCAAAATGCTTTGAAAACTCGCCAAAACGTTCACAGAAGGCGCGGTAGGCCTTTCCCTTGGAGATGAAAGGGAAGGAAAGAAGAAGCTTTGAACCGGTATTGTTTCCGGAAGACTTCCTGTCGGGCAGAGGCTCGCCGAGAAGATAAGGAATGCAGGAGACGTGGACAAGGTCCGCAGATTGTATTATTTCGTCCGAAAGCTCGGCGGGAGAAAAAACAAAGGCGGAAATCATAGAGGACGCCTCCCTTCGCGTATGGCGGTCAGGGCGGAAACTGCCTCCCTGCGCAGCTTTTTGAGGCTTGAAAATGTAATGAAGCCGCAGTCCCCGGAGATTTCGACGGATTTGACCTCAAAAGGAGTGCCTCCGGTTGCGGATATTATCTCTTTGAGGGCTGCCTCAGGGGCGCCGGCTCCCTGCACAAAAGGAACCGAGGAGCCGGCGCAGTCAATTCCGTCCGAATATGTGAGGGTGACAAGGCCTGCGGAGGCGGACAGCCTCGCTGTCACCGGTACCCGGCGAAGCTCGGCTCCTTTCGCAAACGACTTCTGCAGCTCCTTCAGGTATCTTTGGTCGAGCGTCTTGCAGATTAAAAGAGGTTCTTTGAGCTGCTTCGGGACGGTTCCGGAAACGGTTATCCGGACGGTGTCGCCGGGTGATGCAAGCTGCGTTCTTTCGCCTTTTTTTTCGATGATATTGACGGTTCCGCCAAAATCGGGGCTTGCCGCAAACGAGATGCCGTCGCCGGGGGAGAGAGGCTCGCGGAGGGAGACATTGGCGGTAAACAGGTCGGTGTTGTTCTTGCGGAACTGAGTGATTTTTCCGCGGATTTCGCCGCAGGGGAGACCGGTCTTGCCGGCATAGGACAGTGTGATGTCTTTTTTGGGAAGCTTTCCGAGCTGGTGGCCGGAGCAGAAACCGCCGCGGCTGAAAATGACCGTAAGGTTTTTCATGTCCTGAGTGACGTCGGCGCCCGGGTTTTCGAGCGCGTGCCTGTAAGCCCTTGTGACCGCGGCAACGTACTCGGGGGACTTGAGCCGCCCCTCTATTTTCAGCGAGGTGACGCCTGTGGCCGTGAGCTTCTCGAGGTACGGGAGGGTGCAGAGGTCTGCGGGCGAGAGCAGGTGCTTTTCGCTGTTTTTATCGTTGTTATAGGAATATTTTAACCGGCAAGGTTGCGAGCATGTGCCCCTGTTTCCGCTTCTCCCCGCAGTGAAAAAGCTGAGCATGCACTGGCCCGAGTAGGACATGCAGAGAGCCCCGTGGCAGAAAACCTCTGTCTCCATGATGCCCGCGCCCGCAAGCTCCTCAATCTCGGGAAGGCTGAGCTCTCTGGCAAGCACGGCGCGTGAAAAACCGAGCGCCTTGGCCATTTTCAGACCCTGAAGGTTCATCACGGTCATCTGCGTCGAGGCGTGAAGTTTTGCGCCCACAACCCCCGCGAGCTTTTCCGCAAGACCTATGTCCTGCAGAATAAAAGCGTCTACACCGAGACGGTCGGCTTCCTTCGCCATCTCGACCGCGGACGCAAGTTCCGAATCCTTCAAAAGCGTATTTAACGCGACGTGAATCTTAACACCCCTCACGTGGGCATATGAAACCCACTCGCCAAGGTTTTCAAGCGAGAAATTGGCCGCTCCCGCCCGGGCGCTGAAGCTCGTCAGACCAAGGTATATTTCGTCGGCGCCGTTCTGAACTCCGGCAACGAGACATTCGGGGTTCCCCGCAGGGGAGAGCAAAAAAGCCATGAGAAAATCACTCGACAGTGCCGCCGAGCTTTAAAATGAGCACCTTTTCCTTGAGTTTTTCGTTCTCCTCCCTGAGCTTTTTGATCTCTTTAACGACGGAGGCGTGCTCAGCGGAAAGGCTGTCAAACTGTTCAAGGAGCTGCTTTGAATCATTTTTGAGAGAGGTCAGCTGTTCCTGAGTCTTAAAAAGCGTGTCGGCAAGGTCGATCGACAGTATCGCCAATGTGATCGAGTCCGAATAGATCATGCCCGACTTGTCCTTTGATTTTTCGATTCTGGAATTCAGATAATATTCAATCTTGCGAATGTACTCTTCCGACTCTTCGGCGGTGATGGGGTACTTCGCCCCGTTGAGATTAATTGTAAACTTCTTAAGCTCGCTCATGATTATCCTCCGTATTTTTTTGAGGCGTAAGTCTTGTTTGCGCCTGTTTTTCTTTTGCAGCACAGAAAGTATAGCAGAAAACAGGGCCGTCCTCAAGGAAATTCCGCAAAAAACGCCAAAAACCGCCAAGAAAACGCCCCGCGCCAAAGGCGGGAAGAAGGCGCGGGGCGGGCGCGGGAGGCATTGGCGGCAAAATGATTTTTTTGACTTTTGGGGAAATAGCAATTATAATGGCGGGGACAGAAACGAAGCGGAAGACCGCTGTTTTGGGAAGCGTTCGGGCAGATGACAAAAAATAAGATTTTTTTCAATAAAATAAAGAGAGGCATTTCGACGGCGGTTGCGTGCTGCATATTGGCGGCATCGTGGCTGCCTGTTTCGGCGCCTGTCTATGCCGACGAGACCCCTGAAATTTACGACAGCGGCACGGCTGAATCCGGCGATTTCACACCCGCACCCACTCCGGATGAGGGGAACGAACAGGAGACGCCAAGCCCGACGGCGGAAGTGACCGAAGTGCCGACCGAGACGCCCGGAGAGGACCCGACAGAGACCCCCGGAGGCGCAACGCCGGAGCCGGTGACACCCGAAGACGGCGTGCCTTCACTTGTTTGCGACAATGGTTATGCGGCGGTTTCGCTTGACGGCGAATGGATCAAGGCCGAGTACGGAAACGTTGATATTTACGGGAACTATGACGGAACGCAGATCGGAAGAGGCGACAGCTTCACTGTGCCCGGCGTTGTCTGCAGCGGAAACGAAGTCATGATCCTCGAAAAGCATTTCCGTTTGAGCGGTTTCGACAAGGACGAGTCGAGGGTGCTCCTCCGCGTGAACCGCATGATGTACGATGCGAAGATTTACGTCAACGGGACGTTCGTTAAACAGCTTGAATTTTCCTACATTGGCGATAAAATAGATATTTCGGAATACGTGTTTGCGGGCGATAACAGCCTAAACATAGCGGTTGCCTCGGGCACCAATTCGGTCTACAAGGCGGGGAATGCGCTCGGAATTGACGGCAGCGTGACGCTTGAGAACAGGCAGAAGATTTCGATTGAAAAGATTCAGATCGACCCGGCTGAGTCCGGCAGCGTTCGCATCAAAGTAACCGTGGATGTCGACGGGGATTTCGAAGGGCAGGAGAAGCTTGACGTTAACATTTACGAGCTCGGTCTTTCGGAGAACGGAGTCGGAGCGACGCACAAGGGCGTTGGCTTCGGTGAAGAGACCGTTGCCGCCAATGCAACCGAAATCGTTTTTGACGTTGCCCTCCGCGACTTTACCGACTCCAAAAAATGGAGCCCCGACAACCCGTTCCTCTACGAGGCCGACCTTACGCTTGCCGGCATTTCGAAAAAAGTGGTTTTCGGCATCAGGGAAGTGAGCGTCGGCGACTCCGAAACGTATCTTTCGATTAACGGAAAGCGCGTCTTCATGTCCGGCATCACGCTTGACTACGCGATAATTTCAAGACTCGGCATCTGCACCGAAAAGAATATCAGAAGCTTTGTTTCGGAAGTGAAAAAGCTCGGCGTCAACACCATAAAAGGAAGAGGCGTTGTTTTCTCTCCCGCATGGCACACCGTCTGCGACGAGGCAGGCATCCTTCTGATTTCGGAATACCCGCTCGGAATTGTTGTCGACGGAATTGACAGCGAATCTGACGCCGAAAAATTCCTTGGCGACATCGAGGCAGCCGCAAGCAGCTGCTGCAACTATGCGTCGTGCGTGATCTGGGACCTTGCCGCGGAGGATTTTCCGGTTGACAACCTTGCAAAAGCAGTCGCAAAAATCGCCAAAACCGACAAATACGGCAGACCGTTTTCGACAGGTCTTTCAAAGCCGTCCGGCTCAGGGTTCGTCGTTGAGTGCGACGTTTCGCAGCTCGGCAGAGACTTCTTCATAGGCGATCTGGAGGCAGAGGAGCCCCTCATGCACACCGCCAAGGCGCTCGACTGGAACGTTTCCGACACAAAATCCGTCAGAATAGTGACAATGATGTTCGGAAACGTTCTCACAAGAAGAACGGACGATGATTTCCCCACCGAGAGCGACTCCTGGTGGTCAAAAACACTCGAGATGCTCGGCACCGACGACATCGACAAGGGCTTCTCTGAGGTCCTCTGCTCCGTGATAGAATACTGGCGCTCCTCAAGAAAGTACGGCGGTATAATCCTGCCGTGCGAGGTTGTCGAGGCCGCAATCAGGGACTCGTTCTACACGGGCGGAAACAGCGCCGCGGCAGGTTCCGGCAAGTTCTTTAACGAGAGTTTTGAAAAGGCGCTTAAGAACGGCTTTTCGACCATTGGCGTCAACATCAAGTCGCACATCGTCACCGGCGGAAGGGGCGACACTTTCGACGTAGACGTTGCCGTCACAAACAACTCGAACAGCGACCTCGAAACCGTCAAGGTGCATTTCACCGTCTCGGTCGGTCAGAAGGTCATTTACGATGAGATCAAGCAGTACGACTCGCTGAAAGCCCTTGGCGATTACGAAAAGGGACGCGACGACATCGAAATTCACAGGTTCTCGTTTACGGTGCCCAAGAGCATCAAGGACGGTACAGAGATGATCATTTCGGCAACCGTTGACGGCAGCGGGGAGACTGTGAGCACCAGAAACGCGGTCATAAGCGGCGGAGAAACGTACGAGGCGCCTTACTCGCAGATGGCGGTCATCATTACTGCACTCGGCGCAGGCGCAATCATTCTTATAGGACTCACCATTTCGCTGTTCAGAAGCGGCGCGTTTAATATAAAGCGCAGGAAAAAGGAAAAGAGATGAAATACGTTTTTTTCGATCTTGACGGCACTGTGACCGAGTCGGCCCCCGGCATAATAAATTCGGTCGTTTATGCGATAAAAAAGCTTGGCGTCAGAATGCCTTCGGAGGAGGAGCTCTTAAAGTTTGTGGGGCCTCCTCTTTCTGATTCTTTCGTGAAGTACTGCGGCGTGGATCCGTCAAGGACAAAAGAGGCGATAAATATTTTCAGAGAATATTTTGCCGAGAGGGGTATTTTTGAGAACAACGTCTACCCGGGCATTCCCGAGCTCACGGCGAAGCTTAAAAGCCTTGGCGTAAAGCAGATTCTTGCGACCTCAAAACCGCAGCTCTTTGCCGAAAGGATACTCACACATTTTAATCTTATCGCCGATTTCGACGGCGTTTTCGGAAACTCGATGGACGAAAAGTATACCGACAAGGCGCTCCTTCTGCGCGATATTATCGCAAAAGAAGGGATAAAAGGGGATGACCTCAAAAACTGTGTCATGGTCGGCGACAGAAGCAGCGACATCTCCGGAGCGCACAAGGCAGGCATCAGGGCCATCGGCGTGCTTTACGGGTACGGCGACAGACCGGAGCTTGAGGGCGCCGGCGCAGACCTCATAGTTGAGACCGTCAGAGATCTTGAAAAAGTGCTTACCGGGGAATTGTGAGCATATAAAACCTTTAAAAGGGTCGTTTGCCGCTTTACACGGCAGAAAAAAAGTAATATAATCCGGCGCGGATAGTCAGGGGAGCTGCATTGGCGGCTGAGATTGGCGACAGCCTAAACCCTTAAACCTGATGTGGACAATGCCACCGTAGGGAGATTGCCGATAGGAGCTTTGAGGGCTCATATACGGGTATGCTTGCGATGGCGGTCTTTTGAAAGACCGCTTTTTGTTACTCTTAAGAGTTGCAACTGCAAATGTAACATAACAGGACTACCGATACTACACTATCAGAGGTGATTTTTTATGAAAAAAATGGAATTTAAGATTGCGCTCAGCGCGGTTTTGGTGGCAATGGCTTTCGTGCTTTCGTACATCAAGCTGCCGGGACTTCCGTACGGAGGGTCGGTGACGCTGTTCAGCATGGTGCCGGTGGTGATCATCGGGTGCGTTTTCGGACCGGCGTGGGGACTCGTGATGAGCTTTGTGTACAGCCTGCTTCAGCTTGTGCAGTCGGCGGGCGGAAGCTCATTTGCCGGACAGAACGGCGGTGCGGTTGTGCTCATCATACTGTTTGACTTCGTGCTTGCATTTGGCGTGCTCGGCCTTGGCGGCGTGTTTATCACCAAAAAGAATATTGCGAAAAAGAGCGCTCCTTTCCTTGCGGCACTCGGCGCATTCATCGTTACGCTTCTGAGGTACGTCTGCCACATCATTTCGGGATACGTTCTCTACGGCGAGTATGCTGAGTGGTTCTTTGAAGAAGGATGGGGCAATGCTGCAGGCGGATGGTTCTTGGCTAATTTTAAGGGAAATCAGTTATCCTTGGTCTACAGTACGGTATACAACGGACTGTATATGATCCCTGAGATTATATTGACCACTGTCGGCGTTGCCGTGATTATGGCTGTGCTGATGAACGTAAAGTCAACGAAGAACTCAATCATAGAGGTCAGAAGCCACTCTTTTTTCAAAAAGAAGGAGAAAGAGACGACCTGAAAGCAAGTCGGACAATGACGGGATGCAAACACGGTTGAAAAACTCAGGGTTTAACAGTATAATTAGAGTTCCAAACCAGGGTGAACCGTGAAAGGAAGAAATACGCATTGTTCAAGGAGAATTTCAGCAGATATGAATTCAAGTTTCCAATGACGTACTCGGACGTGGATTGTCTCATAGAGGATCTGCGTCCTTTCGTGCATCCTGACGAGCATGCCGACGGGAACGGCATGTATACGATAAGCAGTATCTACATGGACAATAAACAGCTCCAGTGTTACTACGAGACCATCAACGGAGACAACTTCAGACAGAAGGTGCGGCTCCGGGTCTACGGTGAGCACAACACTCTCAGCTCTCCTTCATTCCTGGAAATAAAGGGTAAAATCGAAGGTCTCGTGGTGAAGAGAAGGGTTAAAATGGTCCTTTCGGACGCCATGGATTTTGTGAAAGACTGCGTCGCAAACGGATACGGCTTCGATATATCAAAATACAAGAGCACAAACCCGCAGATCCTGAAAGAACTGCAGAGGGTCATCGTTTCTAACAATCTTGAGTTCGTGAACGTGGTAAGCTACGACAGGCTGCCTTTCGTGTGCACCGCCGACCCGGATCTCCGAATAACGTTCGACTACAACATAAGAACGCGCGCGGACGAGCTTGATCTGACAAAAGGCACACGAGGCAAGAGCACCTGTCCCGAGGGGGTGGCGATTCTCGAGGTGAAGACCTCGAAGGCGATACCAATGTGGCTGGTGAAGATATTGGCGACTTACGGGTACAGGAACCAGACATTCTCAAAATACTGCTCTCACTACTCACCGCAGAACGTTATGTTGGCGGGTCCGGAGAGCGGAAACATACATGCTTTGAAGACAACTGATTCTTCGAAAGGGGACAAATAATATGGATCTAATTTCTACCACCTCTACAACTTCCGAAGCTGCCGAGCTGAAGTCGTTTTCGGACTGGTTCAGCGTCCTTTCCAGGACCAATTCGGGCCTCAGGCTTGTGGATGTCGGCGTGTGCGTGCTCGTTGGCGTGCTCCTCGGTCTGATGGTGCTCTTCGTTCACAAATTCACAAGCGATGAGTTCAAATACGACAAGGGTCTCGGTCTGGTCCTGGTGCTGGTTCCCGCCGCGGAGGCGCTCATGATTTCCACGCGACTCACCATAGGCACCGCGCTTAGCATTGCCGGCGTTCTCGCGATCGTTCGCTACAGGAGCACGCTGACGCAGCCAAGGGATTTGGCGTTTATCTTCATTTCCGTTGCAGCAGGCTATGCGGCGGGCGTCAGATATTACCTGGTGGGACTGATTTTTGTCTTCATCTGCGCAGTTGTTGCGGTCATTCATGCGATACTCACTATCGAGAAGACCAAAAACCTCAAGAAGACGCTTAAAATTGCGGTTCCGGAGAGCATCGATTACGACGGTGTTTTCGAGCCCGTGCTTCAGAAGTACACAAACGCACACAAGCTTGTCGGCGTGAGGGTCATCAGCGGCGGCACGCTCATCGAGCTCACGTATTCGATCAAGATCAAAGACGCCAAGGACACAAAGGCTTTCATCGACGAGCTCAGAACTCTGAACGCAAACTTCAAGCTTTCCATCCAGGAGTACCTGCCCGCTCCGTTCTGATTAAAGGACAGCGGCCGCGGCCTGATATGAATCTGCACGAAAAGAGACTCCGCCAAGGGGTCTTTTTTTGTCGCCTGAAGACTGACCGGAGGACGAAACAAAGGCAGGTATAGAAGTGTTTTTTTCGGGAAAAATGCGTAAAATAACGGGGTAAAAAGGGAAAACAAGCGATAACTATAAAACACTTAGAGCTAGTTGCTCACAACAGCTCACAACTGTTTGCCTGCCGCCAAATATATTGAGCGTTGACAAATATCTTAA
>DBWH01000031.1 GCA_002308595.1 Mageeibacillus sp. UBA1243
GGCGGGTTCCAAGCATCGGCTGCCGGATCTTATTTCGTTACGCCGAACTGAAGCAGATCTTCGGCGGCGAAAAGCCTTGAAGGCTTTTCGATGAAAGCCGTAAATCTGACGGGTCCGGAGCCGTTGAACATGTGGATCCGGAAGGGCAGTCCTTCGGTACCTCCCTTAAGATCTTCAAGGTCCTCGTTTCCCATGGTGTCGATCATGTACATTTCCTCTACGTAAACACCGGGCTCGGGTTCGTACCTTACCATTTTTATGACGCTGCGGTCTGTGGTGACCGTGAAGACTGACTTGCCGTCCTGCAGTTCAGGCTCCGAAACGGTTACGGTGCTCTTGAACTGATTGACGTACTGCCTGTCAAAAAATGTTTCGAATGACTCTGCATCCTCAAACCATTTCACGGTAAAACTGTTGCCTTCGGAATCGCCAATGCTAAAAACATATGTGGTTCCGTACCAGGTCACACTGTTAACCGTAAACCCGGAGGGTCCGTTGGCGTAAACCGGATGGTCGACGTCAAAGACCGGAATGTTTCCGTCCGCGTCCCAGTATGATTCGTAAAAAATCTTTTTCCGCTCACCGTCGGTGAAATTGTCGGTTTTGATTTTGCTTACCAGTTCATCCACTGAGCTGCAGCTGATACCCGCAACGGTGGATCCGGTCATTGACCCGTCCTGTTCCGGAATATCGGTAAATCTCAGATGCCACTGATTGCCGGATTTTTCCAGCACATAGTGGGAAAGCTCGTATGACTGTTTTCCGGCCTCTGCTCCCGTGTTTTCGCCTGTCTTTTCATTCGGCTGGGCTGATGCTGTTTCCTCCTTTGTTTTGTTCTGCGACTTCGGTGTGCTTACGCATGAGGGACAGAGTAAAGTCAAAAGAAGCACGAATACAACAATTATGCTAATACTTTTTTTCATTTCTGATATCTCCTTCCATATATCTGTTACCGGTTTATTAAACTTGCGATGCTTTCCGTGCAGTGCTCGCAAAATGCATCACATAATCCTACTTTAATTGAATTATAAAAACTATCAGCGTCTGATTCATAGTATTCCATCATTACGCAAGAATACCCGTTTGAATTATAATAAAACTGGCTGTGACTATAGTACCAAGGGTTTTGAATGGGAAATGTTTGAATGTATTGTTCTGAGAGCCCAAAAGCATGTGCTGTTTCATGAAGCAAAATTAAACCCATACGTGCTTCAACTGAATCATCAATTCCGGGTTCCACATTGAAAAACTGTATAACAGGTCTTCCAACCGTCTTGACAGCTGCAATTGTGTTGTCTGGAACTAAGGTATGCTCTCCGTCGAAACTACTGTTATAACAGAATGTGCCATCTTGCCTATTGGTCCATAAACATGTGATATTATTGATAAGTTGCGGATTATAGAGCTGGTCAGAAATACGATAAAAGTTTTTGTGATGACTGATTGAACAGTCATCTCCGCAAATATTATCATCACATTCGTTATGAATGCCTGTTGTGCAAGAATCACACAAAATATCATATTTTCTGTATATAGAAGTTGTTCCAATTGGCATTTCAAATTCTCTATAAAAGACATTGCTAGAAAAAACGTTAGCACCACCTATCTTTGAAACATAATCTGTAGAATATGCAAATGAGGAATCATACCAATTAGTGTAATTCCATTGCATTCTGTCAATAATCCACTCATCTCTGAAATCGCTGTCATTTGTATATGACATGTTTGTTATGCTTGTACCCGCAGTATTACCTGTCAACGTTGAACCAATGACATAATTATAGGCATAATTGCCATTGGCGTAAAAGCAGTACGCTCCAGAAGCCGTTTTTGAAATACGCCATTTTGAAGAATCATTGAGATAATTAGATTGTGTAACTTTGGCAGTAGTATTGTTAAGGGCTTCTATCCCCATATACAAACCGCTCATTTCGTTAACAACAGAGTACACACCATTAGAGAGGTAGGTTACAGCCCACCTTTGATTTTCTGCCCCGTGAAATATCCATTGTAACACTTCGCTACCAGAATAATAGCCGGTAGCATCGGCATATAGTCCTGTACTCTTGTTTTTGAAATAGTAGGTTCCGTCTGGAATCTTTACATATACCGTACAACCGTCAAAGTAAAGGTTGTTATTTGCGTCTAGAACATAAGCAAGAATTGAGACGGCAGAGCAATCCGCTTTTATAGCGGATACTTGGCCGTTGTTGTTGACCGTTGCTACTGAAGTGTTAAAACTAATCCAATTAATTGTTGCACCTGGGATAGATGATGTGGCATGAAGTAAAACTGTATTTCCTTCGGTTATATCAACAACATGTTCCACTAGTGATATAACTGAACTATCCCTTCTAATTGATTTAGAAGAACCGAAATAATGAAAAGCTTCTTCATAAAAGCCGTTAAAACTCATCGGATCCATTTCTACTGCTTGAGGTGTAAATGATAATCCAAACAATAGAATCACGAAAAGAAACAAAAAGATTATTCTTTTCATAATTAGTTCCCTTCCTAATAGTGTATGACAGGCTTGAACCGGTCATATATTAACTGGAAACCCAGCTGAAACGATGTAATAGTATCTTGTATACTAATTATAACATATTTGAGAAAATAAGCAACCGGATGAAATCAAGCCTTTTTCAAGCTTTGCGGAACGAACTTCAGATGTTTTTTGATTGAGAAAAATCCGGTGACAGATTATAATTAAAACGCCAAGAAGCGCGGGAGTTTGAGGCTTTGCGCGCGGAGCCGGAAGGATAATAAGATGAACACGACAGAGAAGATTTTGAAGTACCTGAGAGAAACGTACAGCCCGGAGGCGATCATTGTGTATGGGTCGTTTGCGGACGGGAGCGAGGGCGAGCACAGCGATTTTGATGCGCTTGTGATTGCGGAGAGTGAGAAGAGGCATGACTCGAGTGTTATTGGCGGGGTTGTGCTTGACGTTTTCATTCGCGGTGCGGAGACTTTTCGCGGTGAGTTTGACCCGGGGGAGTATGTTCAGGTGCGCGACGGTTGGATTGTTTTTGACAGGGACGGGACGGCGGCGAGGCTGAAGGAGAGCGTTGCTGCGTTCATTGATTCGAGGCCGAAGAAGAGCGCTGACGAGATCAGCGAGGATATCGGGTGGTGCGAGAAGATGGTGCTGCGGGCGGTGCGAAACGACGCTGAGGGGTACTTCCGCATGCATCTGCTGCTTGTTGAGAGCCTCGAGATTTACTGCGACATTAAAGGGGAGTATTACGAGGGCCCCAAGAAGGCGCTGCGGCGCATGGAGAAGACGGACGGCGAGGCATTTGAGGTTTACGCCAAGGCGCTCAGAGAGTTTGGGCGGGAGACATTGGCGGCATGGGTCGCGTATTTGAGGCGCATTGAGGAGCAAAAAGCACCGCGCTGAGGAGCAAAAAGCGGCGCGCTGAGGCGAAAGCGGTGCGTTAAAGCAAAATGGCGGCGGCGATAATGATTGGCGGTTTGGGCGCATTTTAAGGGAAAATCCGGAGGATGAAGTACACATATTCTGTAGAGGAATACGCGAGGCAGCTCAGGGAGTACAACGAGCTTGAGAACATGCGCTTCTCGCCTGAGGACGGGAAGGATTTTGTCGTGTCGAAGCTGGAGGAGCGCTCCGCGAAGAAGCTTTTGATTGCCGAAATCGCCAATACGATGATCCGCGAGTACATCGAGACCTTTGAGAAGGAGCCGGGCGCGATGACGCCGGAGGATGCGGCGAAGCTGCAGGAGTTTCTGGCGACGCTCATGCCGAGCGGAGTGCACTTGGCGGTTTTTGTGACGGACTACGGAATCATGCTGCGCATCGCGAAGCTGCTTTCGGAGTATTACGAGAGACAGGGCGACACGGAGAGCTATGCTTTTGCGCTGCAGAAGTGCTGCGTGGCCTACCAGATGCTCGTCAACCAGCACTCGTACTACATCCGCGACCTGCCTTACGTGGAGAAAATCAGGGCGCTTGCGGAGAAAATGGATGAGGGGGGCATTGGCGGCAATGCGAGGCTGCTCGCGCTCAAGATGCTGGTCTACATGGTGATTTCGGGGCCGGAAAGCTTTTCGGTTGAGCGCTACCGTTACATCAGGGAGAAGCTTACCGCCAATATGAGTTGCCCGCCGGACGCGACGGAGGAGCGGCTGCTGTTCAGCTNNGAGGGCTGCTGTTCAGCTACAACGTGAACGTACTTGAGGTGTTCAACTCACACTGTCTGTACGCGCGCAGGCACGGTTTTGAGGTCGATATGGAGGCTGCGGGGCCGTTTGTCGGCGAGATTCTTGCATGGCTGAAGGAGCGGCGGGAGGAGGCGAAGAGCTTTGGCTTTGTCGTGAACAACTTCAGGTACCTGCTGCTGACGGCGGAGTATCACCTTGGCAGGATCACGCTGGACGGGCTGCTGGAGGGCCTGACGGATATTCAAAAAGCCGCTTCGGAGAGTGAAGACCCTGTGGAACAGGCCAATGGGCTTGCCGAGGTCAACTACGCGTACGTGACTTTCCTGTTCCTTTACAGCCCGCTGCCGAAGGAGGAAATCGTGAGGCGCGGCCGCGAGCGCGTGCGGGAGGTGCTGCCGAAGCTCATGGAGGTGTCGCGGGCGGTCAACAACATACAGTTTAACAGGTGCATTGTCCTGTTCCTCGGCGCGGCTTCGCTGACGGGTTCGTTTGACGAATTCGCGGACATCATCCTCGAGACGACGGTCTACGCCGACAAGGTGCTCTACATTCACACGGCAATGGTCCGCGAGATCAGCCGGGCAATCTTTGACGAGATGATAGAGAAGACGCCAAGAGCTTTTGACGGCGTGGCAAACCGCGACGCGGACTACATAACTAAGCACAAAGACGAGATGCGCGAGCTGCTTTCTGACTGCTGCATGTTCCATGACATCGGCAAGTTCTTCATGCTTGACGTTGTCGAAAACTCGATGCGCCGCCTGACGGAGGACGAATTCAGCCTCATCAAGGAGCACCCGGGCCATTTTGAACACATTTATCAGGCCGTTGACGGTATGGACGAGCGGGTGAAGTGCATTCGCGACTGCGCGCTGATGCACCATCTCTGGCACGACGGCACACACGGCTACCCTGCCGCCAAGCCGACGAAAAACCGTCCGTTTGCGGATATATTGGCGATAGCGGACAGCCTGGACGCCGCGACCGACTACCTCGGAAGACCCTATAACGAGGGAAAAACTATCGATGAGCTTATCGCCGAGATACAGTCGGCCGCCGGAACGCAGTACGGGGCTGAAGCCGCCAAGGCGCTCTCCTCAAAGAAGGTGCGCGACAGGATAAGCCTGCTCATCACTGAGGGCAGGAAGGACGTTTACTACCGGATTTACGCCTTCAACAAGCTGTGACCGGAAGGCAAACGGCAAGGCGGCCCGATGACGGGCC
>DBWH01000041.1:0-2975 GCA_002308595.1 Mageeibacillus sp. UBA1243
GGAGCCTCTTCCTTTACCGGAGCTGCCTCTTCCGCTTTGGTCTCATCCGCGCCCTGTGACACGGGAGTTGCCTCCTGCGCGCCCGAAGCCTTGCGTCTTATGACGGTTCTTGCGGCGGGCTGGGTTGCGCTTTCGGCCTCTGACGAAGAAGCTGAGGGCGCGTCTGCTGCCGAGGCGGGCTGAGCGGCCTCGCTCTGCCTGCTTTCGGCGCCTGCCGTCGAAGCACTCACACCGGGGTTTGCCGCCCTTCGTCTGATGCGAGGCCTCTCTGCCGCCTTCGTCTCAGGCTCGTCCGAAGCGGTCTCGGCGGACTCGCCTGCGTCCTTCGCGGAAGCGGCCCTTGCCGCCTTGGCGTTTTTCCTTGCCAATGCCTCGTACTGCTCCCTCTCCTCGTCAGTCACGGTCACGTAGCCGCTTCTGAGGTTTGAGTCTGCGGTTCCCGCGACGCCGCCCTTTGCCTGCTTCTGCTTCTTTGAGGCATTGGCGTTGTAGTCGGCGGAGTAGTCGGACCTTGTGCGCGAGATGACGCCTTCCTGCACGCCTGCATTGGCGGTTTTGGAGGCTGATTTGTCCTCTTCCTCTTTTTTGTTCTCCGCCTCGAGGCTGTATCCGATGTGTTTGTAGAATCTTTCGATGTCATTGGCGTCAACCTCGGACTCGTTGCTGAATACGAGCACGCCGATTTCTCTGAGCTTGCTCTTCACGCGCGAGATGTCCCAGTTGATGGTTCCTGCCAGTTCACGAACTGTTTTGTTTCCGTTAATATTTCTCAATAGTTTGTCCTCCGTTTATGCCAGGCAACTTCCCGAATTCGGCTGCCAGTCTTTCAATCGTCGCTCCGTCAATTTCGGTTTCGAGACTTCTTGAAAGCTTCTTTTTTCGAATAATCAAATCCATGCATTCCTGCCTGCGGCAAACGTAGCAGCCTCTGCCGTTCAGTCTGCCTGTGGGATCGAGCAGGATTCCGTCTTCAGGAGTTTTGACAATCCTTACCAGTTCCCTTTTAGGTTGTCTGGTTCCGCATCCCAGGCACATTCTCATGGGTATTTTCTTATCAGCCGTACCAGACACCCCCTCTCATCAAAGCTGGCTCATCATATCGCTAAGGAATTCGCGATCTCTCCTTGAATCAGTGTTCTCGTCGCCGTCGCCCTTGATGTCGATTCTGCACTTGCAGAGCGTTGCTGCGAGGGCCACGTTGATACCCTTGGCGCCAATGGCAAGAGTGAGCTGGTCGCTCTTGAGAACGACGCGGGCAACCTTGCCGATCTTGTCTTTTCTTCTGTCGCCGGGCTTCTCGGACTTCTCTTTTTCAGCCTTCTCGTAGTCGTCCTCGATAACGATCGGGTAGTAGTTTGCCTTGGCGGGGCTGAGTGCATTGGCGACAAACTCTGCAAGGTCGGGGCTCCAGAGGATGACGTCGATCTTTTCGCCGCGGAGCTCGTCGCTGACTGCTGTGATGATCTGTCCGCCGGGCCCTACGCATGCGCTTACCGCGTCAACGTTGGGGTCGTTCGAGTAAACGGCAACCTTCGACCTCTGGCCGGGTTTCCTTGCAACGCCCTTGATTTCGACTCTGCCGTCCTTGATGGAGGCAACTTCGCTCTCAAGAAGTCTCTCGAGGAATTTGTCGCTGGTCCTTGAAAGTCTCGGTGTGATGTCTCTCTTTCTGTCCCTGTTCCTGTCTCTGCCCTTGGCTCTTTCCTCCTCGTCCTTCATGGGGAGCACGAGAGCCTTGAAAACTTCCTTTTTGCCCGTAATTGTAGGCGTTTTGAAATTGTCGCCGGGAAGGAGGTCGCCCTCGTTCATCACGAACTCGATATTGTCGTGTGTCGCGAAAACTTTTCTTCTCCTCTTGTATTTGTTCGATTTAACGTCGAAGTACTGAGCCTCTTCGACAAGCTCAACTTCGCAGCTGATGATCTCGTTCTCGAGGTCGTGGCACTTCTCGTCAATGCCTGCGCGCTCGCGCTCGGAAATCTTCTGGATGAAGAGTGTTTTGATCTTGGCGGAAGTGGTGCGGCCCATCTTTTCGAAGCTTGTGGGGGTCACGTCGGTGTACATCTCATCGCCAATGACAAACTCAGGGTCATACGTGCGCGCTTCCTCGAGGGAGATCTGGATGTCGGGGTTCTCAACTTCCTCAACAACGGTCCTGACTGTGCTCACGAAGATTTCGCCCGTAACTCTGTCGATTTCAACCGCGTAGTTCTTGTTCTTTGACTCCTTCTGATCCTTGAGTCCGAAGCTTACCGCATCCTGCTCATTCATCTCGTAGCCGCGTGCGATAGCGTCCTCGAGGCATGCCAGAACCACTTCACGGTCCATCTTCTTCTCTTCGGCAAGTGCGTCAACACCCCTGAAGAAAGTGTCGGTATAATTTGATGCGTTCTTTGTCTTTTTCTTTCCGGTTGCCATTTTGTTTTCCTTTTGTGTCCTTCCTGTAATATTCTGTTATTCCGGTCATCCCCCGCTTCGCCTTGCATCAGCGGTGTTCCCGGAGATTTTTACTTGTTTAAAACTCTATTGCAAGCCTTGCGCCTGCTATATTTTTTTCCTCGATTTCAACGGTTTTACCGTTTTCCTCAATCACCACCGCGCCCTCGCGCTTCTCTTTCAACACGCCAATGTGCTGCTTCGAGCCGCCCTGCTGCGCAAAAAGCGAAATCTCAATTTTCTTTCCCAGAGACCTCTGATAATCTCTTTCAGTCTTTATCGGCCTGTCAAGTCCCGGCGACGACACCTCAAAAATGTAGGCGCTCTCAATCGGGTCAAGCTTGTCGATGATCGGCTCGGTCGCATCGTTCACGGCAACGCAGTCGTCAATCGAAATCCCGCCTTCCTTGTCGATGTAAAGCCTCAGGTACCAGTTCGGTCCCTCCTTCACGTACTCAACGTCAACGAGCTCGTAACCCATCGCCTCAACAGTGCCCGAAACCGCCTCGCGGACAACCGCCGCTGTCTTGCCTTCTGCC
>DBWH01000041.1:3009-3626 GCA_002308595.1 Mageeibacillus sp. UBA1243
ATCAAAACAAAAGAGCGGGTTGTTTCTTCCCACTCTTTCTGCCGACTATCCTCTACCGGGACCCATCTTAACAGACCTTTTTGCCCTTGTCAAGCACTATTTTTATTTAATATATATTTTAAGCGTATTTTTGCGCGATTTCCGCCCGTTTTTCCCGAAACCNNCCAATGCCCCTCACGTCACCGTTGAATAACTGCCGCCAATGTGCTATATAGGTTACATCGAAAGAGGAAAGGTGAAGCCATGAGAAAAGCTTTGGTCGTTATACTGACTTTGCTTGCTGCGGCGGGGCTGATTGCGGGCTGCAATGCAGGGGGCGTGACGCAGCCCGCGCCTGAAAAAACGGCCTTGGCGGCAACGGACACGCCTGCAGCTTCTGCGACACCTGTCGCAACTGAGACGCCCGCTGCAACTGTAACATCCGGGCCCTCGGAAACGCCTGCGGAGACAGACGCGGAGACCGAAGTGCCTTCCGCGACAGAAATACCTGCCGCAACAGGAACGCCTTCCGCGACCGAAACGCCGGAGCCGACTGAGGAGCCGACGCATACACCGACTCCCGCAGATACCGAAAACCCGACGCCGACCGCGACACCCGCGCCTACTGCTGCTCCCAC
>DBWH01000041.1:3685-12319 GCA_002308595.1 Mageeibacillus sp. UBA1243
CCTACGCCCACTCCCACGCCGACGCCCGAGTACCTTCTTTCGGACCTCATAAAAGAGGAGAAGAGCTTTAAGGTTAAGCTGAAGCTTGCCGTGCACTGCTCCACAACAGGCAGCTACACCGTCGGCCAGGGTGCATGCTCTGACGGCACCTACGTGTATTTTCTGCTTCGAACGCCCGAAAACGGCAACACGATAATCAAAAAATACAACCTCGCAACCGGCGAGTACATCAAGCGCAGCGAGCCCATTTACGTCTTCCACGGCAACGACATGACGCTCGACACCAAGCGCAACATAATCTACATTTCCCACGGCTCGTCCGAGGGCAAAATTCTGACCTCCGTAAACCCCGACACTCTCGAGGTCATCGAACAGACCATAAACATCGAAAAAGGCTCCGGCGCCATCACCTACTCTCCGACGCGCGACAGCTTTGCAATCAGCCAAGGCGGCAAAAACGTGATTTTCCTTAACAATGACCTGAGTTACGTCAAGACCGTAAAACGCACCCGGAACGACGCCTACACGGCACAGGGCATGGGTTCCGACGACGACTTCATCTACTTCCCGATGAGCGGCTCATCCGACAACATTCTCATGGTCTACGACTGGGCCGGCAAGTATATAACGACCGTCACAATCCCGAGCACCCTCGAATCCGAATCGATGTTCTTCGTAAACGGAAGCTATTACGTAAACTTCTACTCCGGCGACGGCGCAAGACTGTTCAAGCTGAGCTTCGTTTTAGACTGAACCCTGTCTGATTGAGCCTTGCCTGCCGCCAATGCAAAACCAATAACCGTTAAAATGGGCTGTTAAAAAACCGGCAATTTGACAGTTTTTTTAACAGCCCCTTTTATTAATCAATTAAGGCAGTAGTTAGCCTTTATATCTGTATTACAACTTTATTGCTGACCACCGATCATGACAACCTTGTTCCGGCAGACTGTCGGAGCAACCTTCATGAGTTTCTGCTTGTATACGATTGACAATGCCACATAAGCAATATGGAAAACCATAAAGATTATCGTCGCAGCGGCAGCCGTCTCAAACAGACCTGCAGCTATTTCAAGTATAACCGCAACCAGGAAAAACGAGAACAGTACGATTCCGGCAACCATTGAAGGTATAACCTCACCTGCGACATACAAGTCAGGTATCATCTTTCCGTATCCTTTCTTGTAGTGTCCTTTAAAGGTAGTATTTGTCACAAATTTCGCGCGGTCATCTGCGGTGGCTATTGTAAAGATTATAACCAGTCCAAATATCCACTGAGCCGCAATAGCTGCCGCCATCAGTCCACCCTTGTCGGTTCCGTTCTTAAGAATAACTTTTCCGATTGCTTCACCGCTGAACGGTAGAGAGGCCATTATTCCGTAAACGATTACGAGCACGCAGGAAATGCAATAGAATATAATGCCCGTGAAGCTGAGAATTTTTTTGCTTGCCTCGATTTCAGGATTTTCGTACGAAATGTTCTTTCCTTTAAGGAACTGCAGAACCACATATGCAAGACCGAGAAGGAGTATGAGAATTGCGGGTGCTCCCGGAAGCACCATACCTACCGGTACAAAAGCGAAAAATACATACACAAGAGTAATCAAAGAAAACCTTGAATACTTTAAGAATGCATTGTTGACCGCAGCTTCTCCGTCAGGTTTTTTCATTTTTACAAGGCACTTTATAAATGTGATGATGGATTTTACAAACGTGATTGCGCAAAGCACAAATGCCGCAAGGACAAATCCAATCATAAACACTTTTAACGCATCCGCCAACGCATCATTGCCTGTGCCTGCAATTCCATATCTGAAAGCTCCGGAGGAGAACAGAAGCACCATGTCGAATGTTTTTTTCGACATATTTCGGAGAGCACTGATGTCATCTTTGATTGATTTCTGTGTCTGCGCTGCCTCCTCAGCGTTCATGGATTTTTCGTCTTTCTGCATACTCGAAGACAGATCTGCTAAAAAAATCATGCCTCTGAAAGATGTAATAGCATCGAAAAACGATAGTGAAACCGTATACCCCTTGTCGGAAGCAGCGTCTGCCATCCATGACGCATACTCAGCTGCTTTGTCCGGGTAATCTTGCGCAACACGCCCCACAGCAAAAGCCAGGGCCGGATCTACACTGTCAACCATCACACTTATGAAAGGTGTGAATATCATCGTCACCATGATGCCGAACGCAAGCACGGCGCAGACGATTGCAGAAATCAAGTTAAGTTTGTTTTTCATGTTTATTCCTTTCTTTTTCCCCCGGGTACAGCCAAAAAGAGGCAAAAATTCCCCCGTTTCGGCTGACCTGAAAAAATGATTCAACTGCGGTCGCCCACTCATCTGCACCCGCCAAGGGAACTTCCCCGGTCATATTGTAAATGAAAGCAACCTGTCTTTTTTGTTAGCTGTAATTTTATAGGAATTGTCCATAACAATCAACACAGTACCGTGGCTAACAGGCCGGTTATATCGTCAAAAATATACACTACTACTATAATATGTTTACTGATTTAACGATAATTTAGGAAAAAAGAAAAAGCAGTGCGGATTCCGTGAATTCACACTGCCGTTATAACAGTTTTTGCAGGCTCCCGTTGTTCCTATAAATTCAGAACAGTCCGGCGCCGCCAAGGTATTTAATGACGCTGTCGCCGCGGTATGCGTTCTCGAAAAGAACCTTGGCGGCTTTGTCGTCGGCGTTAAGGGTCATATAGGCCTCGCGCATCTGATTGACCTTGGTCCTAAGGAACGTGACCGCGCGAGGGTCGCCGTAGTCCTTCACGAGCTCGAAGTAAAACTCCAGCTCGCTGTCAAACATGTCCGTGGTCTTGACGAGCGAGCGCAGCATCGTGTAGAGCCTCTCGTCCCTCTTCCCGTTTATGCAGAGCACGGCAAGCAGCTTCGTCTCGACCGGGCCGAGACCTGCTTTTGCCGCAACCTTTTCCGCAAGCGTTTCAACGGTTTTTTCAAACCCGTTTCCGCAGAAGGCTACAGCCGTGGTGAGAAGGTCAGAGGCGTAGTCCTCGTTTTTGTCCATGAGCGCATTGGCGGTGTCGATGAAATCGTCGTAAAGGTTATCGCCAAAGCCCCCGGGGATCTCGCTCAGCTTGTAAAGAAGCATGAAGCAGCTCTCGGCAAGGTCCCTGTCCTCTCCGCCAAGGTTTGCAAGACACTTTCTGGTGATGTCCTCGCGCCAGTCATCGGGGTTTTCGCACGCCGCGAAGAAATCGTCAAGCACCTCGTCGGGAAGCGAGTAAACGCCCCTTGAGAGCATGCAGAGCACGAGTTTTTCGTATTTTTCAAACACCGGCGCGCCCGAAGTGCCGCCGCAGGCATAATTCTTTATAAACTCAAACGGTGTGAGACCCGAGAGCGTGTCCGATTTGCGCGCAATCCAGTTTTCGTAGACATTGGCGGCATTGTCCTCTTCCGTGACAAGAGTGTCGCAATATTCCGTGAAATCCGTCATGAGCCTCAGGATTTCCCCGTCCGGCTCCGGCAGCGCAAATGCAGCCTTTTCAAAATCGCCAATATCACCCATGCCGGTCAACCCCTCTTCTTTTTGGGCCTGAAGTCAACGACAACGCCCGACCTGCCGAACAGGTAGCCGAGGCCCGTGAAGCCCGAGATGAAAACCATCGGGAAAAGAGCCGTGAGCGCTGTGACTCTCGGCATTATATCGCCCTTGCCCGCAAGCTTGAAGAACCAGAAGAAAGGCATGCAGAATATCATCCTGATGTAGTTGTTGATGCTTTCAACGGGAAACTGCGGGTGGTTTACGTAAAAATGTCTGTTGGCGATTGCGATGCAGATGAGGACCAGAATGTAGATGACAAGGCCGACTGCTGCGCCGAGCGCAAAGCCTTTGCCTTTGTACCTTGCCCAGTTGTAGGGCTTTGTGTCCTGGATGCCGTACTC
Organism: Mageeibacillus sp. UBA1243; assembly: GCA_002308595.1. Lineage (GTDB taxonomy): Bacteria > Bacillota > Clostridia > UBA1212 > UBA1212 > UBA1212. The sequence goes on from DBWH01000041.1 coordinate 7,606, forward strand.
GTTGCCCTGGGACACGAGCATGGCGGCGTAAACGAGGGACGCAATCACGGAGAAGACCGTGAGCGGTATTGCGATGCTCATGTGAGGCGCAAGAGTCGTGAGGAAAAGCGGATAGGCCGCCCATCCCAGCGCCACGGCAAGCATATGCACAAGGAGCAGTCTTCCGATGCTCTTAGCGTGGTTTTTAATCGTTTCGCGTACAAAATCGCTCATTTGCGGTTCCTCTGATAATAATTCTTCGTAGGTTTTTCAGTTCTGCTTGAGGTTTCTGTCAATCTCACGCTTGGCGTCACGCTCTGCGGCCTGCTCGCGCTTGTCGTAAAGCTTCTTGCCTTTTCCGAGGCCGAGGAGGAGCTTTGCCCTGCCCTTGACGAGGTATATCTCAAGCGGGACCAGTGTCATACCCTGCTGCTTTACCTCCTGGAAGAGCTTCATAATCTCCCTTTTATGCAGGAGCAGCTTTCTTTTTCTGAGCGGGTCCCTGTTGAATATGTTTCCGTGGTCGTACGGACTCACGTGCATTCCGCACACGAAGCACTCGCCGCCTTCTATGACGGCATAGGCCTGTTTGAGGTTCACGTTGCCCTGTCTTATCGACTTGACTTCCGTGCCGAAGAGTTCAATGCCGCACTCAAACTTCTCATCAATGAAATAGTCGTGGTAAGCGTTCCTGTTCTGTACTATTATTTTCTTGCTTTCGCTGATGGTTGACATTGAATTCACCTCTTTTCACACGCCAATATACATCACTTTCATTAACTTAAGCTTTAAGTCAAGGAAACGCTGATTAAGTTCTTAACCAGCGTTTCTGAAACAGTTGCTTTTTATTCTAATTCGCAAATCCGGTTATTTGGCTGTGTCAGTAGTCCTGGTTTCTCTTATCAAAGTGACTTTGATCTGTCCGGGATACTGCATCTCTGACTCGATCTTCTTGGCGATATTCCTTGAAAGGATCGTCATAGCGTCGTCGCTGATCTCGTCGGGTTTGACCATGACTCTGACCTCACGGCCGGCCTGGATTGCAAACGTCTTGGATCCGTCAACGCCTTCAAACGAGTTACAGATGTTCTCAAGCTTTTCGATACGCTTTACGTAGGACTCAAGAGGCTCGTTTCTCGCACCCGGTCTCGCTGCCGAAATCGCGTCCGCTGCGGCGACGATCACCGAGATTACCGAAGTCGGCTCGACGTCTCCGTGGTGGGACATGATCGCATTGATGACAGTCTCGTTCTCTTTGTACTTCCTTGCGATTTCAGCGCCGAGTTCGATGTGAGTTCCCTCTGTCTCGAAGTCAACGGCTTTACCGATATCGTGGAGAAGTCCCGCGCGCTTTGCAAGGTCTACGTCAACGCCAAGCTCCGCCGCCATGATGCCCGAAAGCTTTGAAACCTCAATCGAGTGGATGAGCACGCTCTGCGTGTAGCTCGTTCTGTACTTGAGTTTACCGAGGAGTTTGATGATCTCGGGATTGAGTCCGAAGACGCCCGCTTCAAACGTTGCGTTCTCGCCCTCTCTTCTGATGGTCGCGTCAAGCTCCTTGCGGGCCTTTTCAACCGTTTCCTCAATCTTTCCGGGGTGGATACGTCCGTCTGCGATGAGTTTTTCAAGAGCAAGTCTTGCGACCTCGCGTCTGACGGGGTTGTAGCTCGACAGGATAACAGCCTCAGGGGTATCGTCAATAACAAGGTCAACGCCCGTAGCCGTCTCGATTGCATTGATATTTCTTCCCGAACGGCCGATAATTCTGCCCTTCATTTCCTCGTTGGGGATAGGAACAACCGTAACAGTGACATCGGAGACATAATCCGCGGCGCACTGCTGAATAGCCGTAGCAATAATCTCGCGGGCAAGTTCCGTCTTCTCGTCTGCAAGATCTGCCTCGTATTCACGTATGCGTACCGCTTTATCGTGTGTCAGTTCGCCGTCAAGCTGCGTCAAAAGCATCTCTTTCGCCTGATCGGCGGAAAGGCCGGCAATCTTTTCAAGCATTTCCTGCTGCTTTGAATAGAAGCTCTCTGCCTCGGCAATCTTTTCGTCTGCCCTGACTTCCTTTTCTTTCACTGCGGACTCTCTCTGTTCGAGAGCATCCAGCTTTTTATCAAGGATTTCTTCCTTGGCTGTCAGGCGCTGCTCTTTACGCATCGCCTCCTGTTGATTTTCCCTGACTTCCTTCTCAAAAAGAGATCGGAGCTGCCTGATCTCATCTTTTGCCTGAAGAACATATTCGCGTTTTTTAACTTCGCCCTCTCTTACGGCGGCTTGTACAATTCTCAGGCTCTCTTCCTCGGCAGTGTTGATAGCTGCCTCAGCTTCGAGTTTTCTCTTTTCGTAACCGTCAATTACACCTTCATCATAGCCCTCTTCGTGAGCTTTTTCGGAGGCGTTCTTAACCAATTCAGCATTCTTGCGGGAACTGACTTTGGCATAGATAAAGAGCGCTACACCGCCGACAATAAGACCCGCAACAACGGAAATCAAGGAGATGATGAGCTTACTGTCCATAAACTTCTTCTCCTCTCAGATATATTTGATTTTAAAATTTTTTATTTTGTGAATGCCGCCTTCGGTGCGGCTTTCAGTGCGATCCTAAAATCATGTGTATTTTACCACACTCTCCGGCTCCAGTCAATCAAAAAAAAACCCGGGATGCGCCCCGGGACACCGCCAATGTCACATTGGCGATTTAATTATCATTCAAATTCGCGGTACTCGTCTTCCATGCTCTGGAGGTTCAGTGTGAACGTCTTGTAAGTTCCGCCGGCCTTGTCGCTTGAGTCGTAAACGTATGCCTTGACGGTAACTTCGTCGCCGATCTGGCACTTCATAATTTCGGCCCTCAGAGAAACAAAGTTGTAAACCGCAACGCCGTTGAACTCGGTGATGATCATGTCAGCCTTGAGGCCGGCCTTGCCGGCAACCGAATCGCTCTCGACCTCGGCAATGTATGCGCCTGCGGGAAGGCCCGTGTCGCTCGCGGTGAGCACGTCGTAATACGAGTTGACTTTGATACCGATGGCGGGTCTTACGACCTTGCCGTCTTTCATAAGGGTGTCGCAGACTTCCTTGACTGTGTCGGAAGCGATTGCAAACTCCATGCCCTCATAACCCGTATCGACAATCTTCATCTCGCAGATGCCGACAAGCTTGCCCTCGCGGTTTACCATGGCGCCGCCGCTGGCACCCGGGTTGATTGGAGCGCTCGTCTGGATCAGGTCGTAAGCGTATCCGTCGCTCGTAAGCAGGTTTTTGTTGAGACCGCCGACGATTCCATCGATTATCGATCCCATAAACTCAATGCCGCCGGGGCAGCCAATCACGAACACCTCATCGCCAATCTGAACCGTCTTTGAAGACTCCATTTCAATCGGTATGAGCCCATTGGCGTTAATCTTGATCACGGCAAGGTCCGAAGTGTAGTCCACTCCGACGACATCGGCAATGAAATAGGTTGAAAGCGTGCTGTCGGTGTAAACTCTGATCTGGTAGGAGCTCGAGAGGGTGTTTGTGTTCTTGTCAAGCGCAGGCTGCACCACGTGAGCATTCGTTATAATGTTTCCGTCAGAAGTATAGACAACGCCCGAGCCCTCTGCCACAACGCTGTAGGAAGCGTCTTCCCACGGCGAAGAAGAAGATTTATAGAAAATAGCTATTCCTACGACCGAGTCCTTGCATTTCGCGTAAACAGCCGTGGCAAGGCTTGTCGAGTCGCCCGTTATGTTGATTGTGACGTTGCTTCCGCCGGGAACGGTCTGGTCGCCGACCTTCGTGCTGCCGCTGTATTCAACGGTTTTGGGCTCGGACGACGTCTTGCTGCCGGATACCGCGTTCGACGTGGTTTTGTAAATCTGATAGCCGAAGAAGCCGATCAGCACGAACACGCCAACGATAACGAGAACCGTTACGATAATAATAAGCGCGGCGGCCCAGCCGGGCAGTCCTTTTCTTGTGTCAGGCTTTCTCTCCGGAACGTAAGTTCCTCTTGCGTACTGAGCCTGTCTTTCGCGGAATCTTTCCATTTCGTCCGCATAATTTGAGGCAACGCTCTGACCTGCAGGCGCGGCTGCGTATGCGGGAGCCTCGTTGTATGCAGGCGTGAAGGGAGCTTCCGCCGTTTCGAAGCCGTTATCAGCCGGAGCCTCAGCTGTCTCTACAGGAGCTGCCGGGGCCTCGAGTGATGCCGCAGGAGCCGCCTGAGCCTCAACGGGTGCCGCAGGTGCCTCTGGTTTAACTTCCGCTTCCTGTTTAACCGCAGTCTGTTCGGGCAAGGCAATCTTAGTTCCGCAGTTTATGCAGAATCTTGTTCCCGGTCTTATAGGGGTTCCGCACTCGGGGCAGAACCTGGCTTCAATTCTTTCGTTTGTTTCCATTCTTACTCCTTCTTTCAATATACAAAAGACTTAAACATGGTGTGCATATCTTTTTTCTGCAATTTCGGTCCGATCACAGTGCGCTTAAAAGCGCGCATTATGACTCTGTTTTTTCGTTGACAGAAAGATAATAACCCCGCAACTTTAAAAGAAGCTAAAAACGTTCTTCCGTTTTCCGTTCAAAAAGCCGGGCGTGCGCCCGGCTCTTTTTAACTGAAATCAATCTGATGACAGATTAGTTAAGCTGTGACGTGCAGTGCGGGCAGCGTGTCGCTTTAACGTTGATTTCAGAGAGGCAGTAAGGGCAGATTTTGATGAGTGCCTTGGCGGCTTCTGCTGCTTCTGCG
>DBWH01000005.1:0-24953 GCA_002308595.1 Mageeibacillus sp. UBA1243
CCTTTGACGCCAATGACACGCTTGATGTAATACGTGTGTTCCTCCTGGCTCTTGGATTTTTTGAAAAGAGCCGTGATTGCGTTGTCGCTGAGAGCCTCCGAAAAGTCAATTTTGAAAGTTCTCTTCTCGCCCGTGTGGTTGAAAATGACAACGTCGCCGCGGTGGATGTCGTTGAAGATGACGGGCAGCCTGCTTGCGGCAAGGAGCTGGTTCGACTTGAGCGTCGGGTACATCGAGTTTCCGTTGACCCTCGTGAGCCTTACGATATAAATGTTGATGAAAAGTCCGATTACAATCGCAAGAAGGAAAATGAGAACGTAAGAAAGCGCCTCCCTGACCCAGTAAAGCGGGCTCGGTTTCTTCGCCTTCATAAACTTCATAAACCAATTTTTAGGCTCCTCTTCGGGTTTCAAACCGTCTTCAGAAATATCGCCTTCAATAAGACCTTCCGTTCCGGGCGCGGCTTCATTTGCATTCTCCGCAGTCTCCGAAAACTCAATAACATCCGAAGCTTCTTCGGGAACATCCTCCGGAGCGCCTGTCCCTGTTTCTTCAATCTCAAAAACGGGATTAAAAGAGTCTTCCTCTTTCGCAGTCTCTTCTTCCGGCACGTCTTCAGTATTTATCTTCTCATTTTCAATATCTGTCATTTTATCTCTCCAAAGTCATCCGAATGAATCATCCGAACTTCAGTTTTTTAGCTTCCTGCTTTCCGAAAAGCGCCTCAAAATCGCGGTGCTTGAGCTGTCTCCACATGCCGGGTCTCAGATTGCCGAGCTCTAAACCGCCAATGGCAGTTCTCTTGAGTTTCAGAACCGGGAAACCGATCGCTTCAAGCATTCTTCTGACCTGCCTGTTGCGGCCTTCCCTGATTTCAATCTTGACGACCGCGTTCGGTCCGTTGAATTTCACAACGTCTGCCTTGGCGGGAAGCGTCATCCCGTCGTCAAGCTCAATGCCGGTCCTAAGTTTCTGAAGGTCCTCTTCCTCTGGCTCGCCCTTAACGAGCGCCTCGTAAGTCTTAACCATCTCATATTTCGGATGGGTTATCCGCTGCATGAAATCGCCGTCGTCGGTAAGAAGAATAATTCCCTGCGTGTCATAGTCAAGCCTTCCGACCGGGTAAAGCCTCACGTCCTCAAGATCGACCAGGTCGACAACGCACTTCCTGCCCCTGTCATCGGACGCTGACGACAATACTCCGAGCGGCTTGTTCATTATAATATACGTCTTGGTCCTGGTGACTGTCACCGTCTTTCCGTCAACGGTCACCTTGTCCCTTGCGGTCACCTTGGTGGCAGGATCGGTCACGCGCTTTCCGTTCACAAAAACTCTGCCCGAAGCAATGATTTCTTCGGCAGACCTGCGCGATGCGACGCCCGAATGCGCCAGGAATTTTTGAAGTCTGAATTCTTCCATAACACCTCATGCGTAAACGTGTTTTTGAACACGCCAATTTTACCACAAAGAGTTTCCGATTGTAAGGCGGAAAAGCACGTCTTTTAAGTCACGATATCGCCAATGACATACTCGCCGTCGTCCGAAACGCCCTTAATCTTAACCTTGAGAATCTGATTTTTGACGTTTTCTTTCGTCTTTGCCCTCACCTCAACGTAGTTTTCGGCGTGGCCCCTTGCGGTGCCGGATTCGATGCGCTCGAAGAGCACATTGGCGGTTTTACCGATCTGGCTACTAAGGAAGTCTTTCTTGAGCCCTGCCGCGACCTCTTCAAGTACGTGCACGCGCCTCTTCTTTTCCTCCTGCGGGACCTGGTTCGGAAAATCCGCCGCAACGGTTCCGGGCCTTCTTGAGTAAGGAAAAACGTGGATTCTGAAAAAGCCGGTCTTTTTGACAAAGCTTACCGTGTCAAGGAAATCCTCTTCGGTCTCGCCGGGAAAGCCCACAATAACATCTGTTGTTATCGACGCATTTTCAAAATTTTCCCTTAAAAGATTTATCTTTCTGAGGTACTCCTTGGCGTCATACCTTCTGTGCATCGCCTTGAGAACGGTGTCCGAGCCCGACTGTAAAGAAGTGTGAAAATGCGGGCAAAGCTCCTTAATCTGCGATAATTTCATTATTGTCTCATCGTTTATGAGGTCGATTTCAACAGAGCCGAGCCTGATCCTTTCGGCGCCCGCAGAAGCCGCTGCCTTAACCGCGTCATAAATGGACACGCCAATGTCTCTCCCGTACATTCCTATGTTGATACCCGTAAGGACAATCTCCCTGTGGCCAGAACCGACAAGGTCTTTTGCAACTCTAAAGACCTCTTCAATGGGCATTGACCTCACGTGCCCTCTTGCAAAAGGAATGACGCAGTACGAGCAGTAGCAGTCGCAGCCGTCCTCGATTTTAAGGTTTGCCCTCGTAAGCGACTTGTAGCCGGAGGGCGCGAGCATCTCAAACTGTTCTTTTTTCCCGTGAGGCGCGACGGCAAGTATCTTCTCCGGAGCGCCCTTTTCTTTTGATTCAAAGAAGCTGTCTATAAGCGAAGGGATATCGGCTCTTTTTGTGTTGCCGCAGATTATGTCTGCTCCCGTGTCAAGGCACTCTTTTTCCTTCACCTGGGGCATGCAGCCGCAGAGAAGAATGCAGGATGAGGGATTTTCTCGGCGGATTCTTCTTATGAGCTTCCTCGCCTTTTTTTCGCTTTCCTCAGTCACCATGCAGGAGTTTACGATAACTGCGTCTGCTCCTTTATAGGTCAGCGCCGCCTCGTACTTCCCTGTTTCAAGAAGGAGGCGGCTCATCGCTTCGGATTCATATGTATTCGTTTTGCAGCCGAAGGTGTAAATAAAAAACTTCACGACAAAACCTCTTGGTTATTTAAAAGTCTTCGTTGCGGAAATACCGCCTCAGCCGAGTATCTCAAGCAGTTCTTCGCGCGTGATTGAGATGTTGTCGAAGCTCTCGCCCGAAAGGAGCTCTGTCGCGAGTTCTTTCTTTCTGTCCTGAAGCTTCATAATGTTTTCCTCGATTGTGTTATGGGCAATGAGTTTGTAGACGGTCACAATGTTCTTCTGACCTATTCTGTGAGCTCTGTCCGTTGCCTGGTTCTGAACAGCTATGTTCCACCACGGGTCAAAGTGAATGACGATGTCTGCGCTCGTGAGGTTAAGTCCCGTTCCGCCGGCTTTGAGTGAGATGCAGAACACGGGTACGTCGCCCGAGTTGAAGTCTTCAACCATTCTCGTGCGCTTTTCCTTAGGAGTCTGACCGATGAGCGAATAGTACTTGATTTTTTCACCGTCAAAACGCTTCTCGATGATTGAGAGCATGCTCGTGAACTGCGAGAAGATGAGTATCTTGTGTCCGCCCTCGATGGCGCCTTTTACGAGGTCAACGCAGAGATCGACCTTGGCGGCACCGCCCTCGTAATTTTCGTAAATGAGCGCGGGATCGCAGCAGATCTGTCTCAGCTTCATGAGCTCGGCAAGTATCTGCACCGTGACGCCCGTAAACTTCTCGTCCGTGCGCCTTCCGAGGCTCTGCCTGATGCCTGTGAGGTTTGCCTTGTAGAGTTCCTCCTGCGCATCGGTGAGCTGAGTCGTGATGATCTCTTCAAGTTTGTCGGGAAGATCCTTAAGAACGTCCTGCTTAAGACGCCTTAAGACGAACGGATGGATTATCTTTCTGAGCCTTATAAGCGCGTCTGTCTCCCTGAAGCTTACGATAGGTGTCTCGTATTCCTCTTTGAATTGGCGGTAATCGTGCAGGAAGCCGGGCATGAGGTAGTCAAAAATGCTCCAGAGTTCGGAGAGCTTGTTCTCGATCGGTGTGCCGGTAAGTGCAAGTCTGAAGTCGGACTTTATCTGCTTTACGGCTTTTGACGATAAAGTAGCGCTGTTTTTGATGAACTGTGCCTCGTCGATGATCTGGTAGCCGAAGCGGATGTTTGAGTAAAGCCTGATATCTCTTCTCAGAAGGTCGTAGGACGTGATGACGATGTCGGAGGGTTTCAGCGACTGGATTGTCTCCATGCGCTCCTCCTGTTTTCCGGAGACAACAACTGCGGGAAGGTTCGGCGCAAAACGCTCAAGCTCGCTCTTCCAGTTATATACAAGGGACGCCGGGCAGATGATGATTGTGCCGGTCTTTGCGCCCTCTTCATATTCGGACTTTAAGAACGCGATGGTCTGGATTGTCTTGCCGAGACCCATCTCATCGGCAAGGATACCGCCAAAGCCGTTGTGCTTCAGTGTCTTCAGCCACCTGAATCCGTACTTCTGGTAGTTTCTCAAAGTGTCCTTCAAAGACGCGGGAACTTCAAAGTCGTTGTCCTCGAATGTCTTCATGTTCCTGATGAGAGCCCTGAAGTCGCGGCTTCTGCTGATGAGAACGTTCTCGTTGTCGGAAAGCTCGCTGTCAAGGAAAAGAGCCCTGAACTTGGGAACCACGGCCGTGCCTGCGCCCGAGAGCGAAATACCGCTCATCTCAAGCATTTTGCCTACGTTTACGAGGTTTTTGATACCCTCGCCGTCAAAGTTGATGAACGTGCCGTCCGTGAGTCTGAAGAACTTTTTCTTCTTGTCGTATTTTCTGAATATCTCAGCAAGCTGATCCGGCGTGAAGTCGTCGCTGTGCACGGAGAACATGAGAAGGTCTCCCTGGAGCGAAACGCCCGCGCTGATACGCGAAGCTTTCTTAACCTTGACGTTTCTGAGTTTGTCGGAAATATAAACCTCGCCCATCAGTTCAAGCTCGTAAACCTGACCGGTGATGAAGTCGTAAAAAGCCTCGTCTCCCTTGGCCATGATAGCCGCCTTGAGGTTGGGGTCGTACTTGTTGAAATATTTCTTGAGCGATTCGTAAGCCGCCATCTCCGCAGCCTCGTCGCGCGAACTGCCCTCGTAATCTCTCTCGTCAAGCACATTGTAGCGCTTCTCCTCTTCGCCCTCGCCGTAGCAGGCCCAGAGCTCGCAGGAAATTGTGTCAACCGCAGGCATGTCGAAGTAAAACTTCATGACAGCCTCTTTGGGCATATACTGGTTCTCGTTGAAGTCAACAAAAGCAATATCAAAACGCTTTTTCAGCTCCTGGAGCATCTCCGGGACGAACATCGGAAGGTCCTTCTCCGAAATGAATATGCTCGTGCAGCAGCTCTTCGAAACGTACTTAAAGAACGCCAGTGTACCGCCAATGTCATCCATATCGGCAAGGTAAACCGAATCCTTCCCGACAAAAAGCACCTTGTCAAGGCCTACGAAAACAGGCATGAACGTGCCCGTAATGATTGCGCCGTTGTCAAGCCCAGTAACCGTAAACGAAATGTCGGGAAGACCTTTTTTGACCTTGTACTGCCTGTAAAGAGGCCTTATAGCGTCCTGAGTCTCCTGCTTTGCGTCTTCGCTTCCGGCCCTGTCTGTTACCGTTATACCGATGCCTCCGTCCTTATTGTAGGAGGTCCTGTCAACAATCTCGACGGTATCGCCAATGACACACTCAAAGAACTTGTCAAGAAGCTCGTTCTTAAGGTTCAGGAACCTTAGGTCATCGTCGGATTTCGGCGTCGAATATGATTTTATATACGTATGTCTGTTCTTCCTGTACCTGTCAAGGAAGAGAATCATCTTTTTACCGGCGTCGTCAAAAAGGCTCAGCGAGTGAACGATGGCCTTGTTTTTACCGTAATTCAGCGATTTATTGTGAAGCACAGCAGCCGCGTAGCCGACAATGTCTTTAACTATATAGAGCTTTCCGTCGCCCGCCTTGAACTCGGCAAATATACTCGAATCGGTGAGCGTCAGATAAGGTACGATTTTGAGACTGTTCTCACGGCTGCGCATCGCAATCTCAATATGGCGGCGGTATTTTTCGGCGCTGAGCATGCTGAGGAAAGCCTTGTCGGTTTCATTGGCGATGTCCTCAACCATAATCTCAGAGGAGCCCGGCTCTTCGTCGGTGATAAGGCCCTGGTCTCTCATATCGATGTATTTAAGGATGAGCGAAATGCAGTGCTTGCAAATACGCGTTTTTTCGTTGCTTCCGGGGCATGAACAAATGTAGGAGACAAGTTTACCCGTGCCTTCCTTATCGTCAACATCATCAATAACAGCCCTTGCCGCGTATTCGTCGTGAACGCCTTTAACTGTCGCGGAAATCTCATGCAGATATGCATTCTCCGGACCGCCCAAATTGACGCAGTTAAAGCGCAGAGACCGTGCTTCGTTAAAATAATCAAGCCCGTTCTGGAAATCAACTCTTGAAGCGCAGGCGCTTTGCAATTGGAGCCGTGTGTACAAAATTTGTACCCTCCCATGAAAAAAATATCACTCTCGATTTTAACATCAAAAAACAAAAAAAGCAAGGCGACGGGCCCTGCTTCTTCTTAATTAAGTTTATTTTATAATTTCTGTGCTTCGGTCTGTGCCTTGAGTCTAACGCTTAAGGAGATAGCGGCTTTCAGTCGAGCTTTTCAGTCGAGCTTGCCGACAACGTTTGTCAGCACCTTGATACTGTTCTCAGCAGCCGATTTTGCAAACTCCGAAAAGTCCGAAGGAGATTCGCCGCCCGCATTGTCGGAAATCGCTCTGATTACCGCAAAAGGAACCTTGTTTATCCTGCAAATCTGTCCGATTGCGGCGCCTTCCATCTCGCAGCAGATGCAGCCGTCAAAATTCGCTTTAATAGCGTTTTTCTGTTCCTCGCAGTGGATGAACTGGTCGCCTGTCGCAATCGTGCCCTTCTCGCAGCGGATGCCCTCCGCAATGCAGGCCTTTTCGATAAGGGAGACAATCCTCTCGTCGCACTTAAGGTATACTTCCTTGATGATGTCAATGTATCCGCGGGGCTCGCCGATCGGTGTCGTGTCCATATCGTGCTGAACGGCCGAAGTTCCTATCGCGACATCGCCAATGTCAAGCTTATCGGTAAGAGTTCCGCCAACGCCTGTGTTTATAATGTAGTCAGGGCTGTACCTTAAGACCATGATTTCGGCGCACGCGCCTGCAAACACCTTGCCGACACCGCATACGCAAACGACAACGTCGGTTCCCGAAAGCTTTCCCTTTGTGAAAAGGATTCCGCTGATCTTCTGCGACGTTACGTCGGTAAGTTTTTCAATAAAGCTCTCCGCCTCAATCTTTAAGGCAACGATGATGCCAACCATAACGAAAATACTTCCTTTCGGTTAAACTTAAGCCTTCTTAAATTCAGTTTTCTTTGATGAACGGAATGACGCCGGCCGACCAGCCGTGGCAGAGACTGTGCCTGTAGCCGATGTAGCAGTAAGCGCCGAAATCTCCGTGGATGTCAAGCATTCCGTCTGGCGTGAGCTCGTCGATTCTGCCTGAGCCCTCAAGCCAGTCCATATTGAAGTCCTCGAAGAACGTTGTTGCGCCTCTGTCGAGCATTGCCCCGTAGAATTCCTTCATGAGGTCATACGCAACCTTCTTGCCGTGAAGATCGGCAATGGCTGTGAGGATGAAGTAGCTCATGAACGTTGAGAAGCCCTTGGCGCCTCCCTCGATGAGCATGTCTGCTTCCTTTTTGGAAAGCTTGCCGGTTGCGAAATACTTGAGCGCGAGAACCTGCTTGGCTTTTTCGACAGGCATGTCCTGCTTGTTAAGCTTTTTGAGGAGCTCCTCAGCGTCCTTTGTATCGATGCCGAATCTCTTGAAATTGTCAATGGCTCTCTTGGCGGCAATGATATTGATCGCTCTCACACCGCTCGGCTCATCCGGCTGGTCGTGCGTCGGCCAGTCAACAAAGAGTCCGGGGTAAAGGAGCTCGCCGTTTTCGCCGACGTGCTCGTTCATGAGCTTCACAAGCTTCTCCATGTAAGGCATCTGCTTCTCAAGGTAGTCGAAAGCGCCTACTTTTACGGCATAATCCGTAAGGATCATGATCCACCACATCGAATATGCGGGCATTCCGTTCATCCAGCCCGGCAGAGGAGTCTGGTCTACGATGAAGTCAAGCGACCTCTCGACAACGTCACACCTTCCGTAAAGCGTAGCATAAGCCATCGTCTCCGGGTACATGTCGCCGATCCAGACGAGCCTGTCTCTCTTGACGCCGTCCCAGATAAATCCGCTTGAGCCGCAGAGGTCAACGGTTCTCTTGGCGACATTGAAGATCTCTTTTACTCTCTCGTCTTTTCCGTCATACTCGTAAATCGTCTTGTTCGAGTAAATCTCGCCCTCCGCGACAACAGTCTTAAGACGCAGCACGCCCTCCTGAATGAAGTCAATTCTGAGGAACCTGAAGCCTGTCTGCATAAATCTCATGTCCGAGAAATTCGAAAGCTCCACGACCTCGTCTCTGTTCGAGTGATCGTTGCAGGCTCCCTTATAGCCAAGCTCAGCCATCGTCTCACCGACGGACTCGCCAAAGCGAAGCCTTGCCTTTGTAGGACCGCTCACGAGAAATGTGAGGAACCTTGCGGTGCCGCAGATTTCCTTGCCGAAATCGAGAACGACAAAGCCGTTTCCTTCAACGGTTACGTAATCAGGCTCGTTGAGACCTATCTGAAGCGTCTTTACTCTTAAAAGAGAGTCAAGATTTGTGAACTTTCCCTCCGAAAGAACAATCCTCTTGGGGAAAATGATTTCTGTTTTGGTATGACTTTTCATCACGCACTCCTTAAGTGTAGTATTGTATGTTGTGAAGCCCTTTGAAATAACCAAGGGCCGCTTGTCTGCATGGTAAAAGGCGTACGCTAAACATCATTTCAAACATCCGCTATATGGAAAAATTTGAAATCTTAAAGTGTTCCAATGTTTCACGTACGCCTTTTTCAACAACCCAACGGGTTAATAAATATTAAACTTTGTCGTTCTCATCGAACCTGTCGCCGCACTGCGGGCAGAATTTCGGAGGATTCTTGGGATCCTCGGGCTCCCATCCGCACTTGTCGCAGCGGTAGAGAGGAGCGTCTGCGGGTTTCTTTTCACCGCAGTTCTGGCAGAACTTGCCTTTATTGACAGCGCCGCATTTAACGCATGTCCAGCCTTCTTCAGCTTCGGGCTTCTTCTCGCCGCACTCGGGGCAGAATTTACCTGTTGCTTCGGTTCCGCACTTGGGGCACTTCCATGTTCCTTCAGGAGCGGGTTTCTTTGTTCCGCACTGAGGGCAGAACTTGCCGGAAACTGTAGCTCCGCACGAAGGACACTTCCACGCGTCAGCTGCGGGAGCCTGCTGCTGGTTCTGCTGAGCCTGCTGCTGAGCACCCATACCGTAGAGATTGGCAACGTTTGCGCCGCCTGCGTTCTGAGCAAATCCCATTCCGAGGAAGCCCTGCATAGCGCCGCCCTCGTTCTGAGCAGCGAGCTTCATAGCCTCGATTTGAGCCTGTGTGAGAGCGCCTGCCGCGAGGCTCGGGTTGTTTGCAAGCCTTGCTTCGTACTGAGCGGTGCTGATCTTGTCCTGCCACTCCTGCTCAACCACGATAGGATTGAGAGCGATTTCAGAAACGATGATACCTCTGCCTTCGCCCCACTTCTTGGAGAGAGCCTCGTTGACTGCGTCCTGAAGTTCGGGAACGTGGTTGATGAGGTCTGAAGGTCTGATTTCAAGAGCCGAAACTTTTCCGAGAGCAGGCTGGAGAGCCGCTACGAACTCGGTCTTCATTGTGGAAGCGATTTCGTCTTTCTTGTATGTGTCATGAACGTTACCGGCAATGCTTGTGTAGAAGAGCAGCGGGTTCTGAATTCTGAACGTGTAAACACCGGAGCACTTGATCGGAACGTCTATGTCAAGACCGATCTTCGAGTCAACGACTTTGAATGTGATAGGGCTGGCTGTTCCGAATTTATTGTCAAGGATTTCCTTCATGTTGAAGTAGTAAACACGCTGATCTTTTCCCGTGTCACCGCCGTATGTGAACCTTGACCACATTGTCTTGAATGTGTCAACAATGCTCTTTCCGAACTTGCCGGCAAAAATACTGGGCTCTGTCGAAGAGTTATATGTGAACATACCGGGCTCGCCGCAAACTTCAACGATCTGTCCCTGCTCAACAATGATCATGAACTGGCCGTCTGCAACAACGATACCCGAACCGTTAGAAATGATATTGTCGCTCCCCTTAGTATTGGCAGATCTCGCGGTATTCACCCTCTTCTCGCCCTTCACCATAAGAGTATCGTTCGGTATTGATTCGCAATAGAAATACTCTTTCCACTGGTCCTGAAGAGCTGAGCCGGCGGCACCCTTGGCCGCTGTGAGCAGATTGCTGCCCAAGCTGATAATTCCTCTGATTAATCCCATTGTTTGACTCCTTTCAAATAGATGAGATGTCTATGTAAAACTAGCAGAACTCTCTGCAATAACCAACATAAAGTATACCATTCCGCCAACGTATTTGCAATATATAAATAAAGTCCCCTTCGGGCATTTCGCCGCGGAGCTTACCCTGGTAAAATGATAAATCCGGCCGATAAGCCGGATTTTTCTGGTCGGAGTGACCTGACTTGAACAGGCGACCTCTTGCACCCCAAGCAAGCACTCTAGCCAAACTGAGCTACACCCCGACGCCGAGAGAGTATAACACAATCTTAAAATTTTGTAAAGCCGTTTTTTAAAGATAATTTCAACGTGTTAAGGCTTGTGTTAAGGCTCGTGCGGGGGCGGGGTGCATTGGCGTGTTCGGGGTGATTCTTTTTATGAGTTAAGCCTTCTCCCCACTTCCCTCAGTATGTCGACAGAGGGTGCCGGTATTCTTCCGAGGTGGTCGGGGCCAACGTTTAAAAGGTAGTTTACGCCCATTCCGTTCATGTGCTTCAGGTTGTTTAGGATGACGTCTGCGGATTTCCAGTTGTCGTCATAATATTTGAAGCCCCAGGTGTCGTTTAAGGTGCAGGGAGACTCGTAGAGGATATTGGCGTCATTTTCAGATGGGATGAAATTGTCCTCAGCGGAGACGTAGTCGCCGTAGCCGTTGCCGATGCGGGAGTTCACGAGGCAGTCGGGCTGGTACTGCTTCACCATCCTGTAGAGCTCGTCCGTCTGGTCTTTTGTTAAAGTTACAGGAACGTCAAACCAGATGAGGCAGAGGTCGCCGTACTTTGTGAGAATTTCCTTCACCTGAGGCTTGATTTTTTCCTCAAAGCAAACCTCGTAGTTTTTCGCACTGTCATCGGGATAATCCCAGTTGTTTGTAAGGTATGCGGCATTGTCGCACCAGACTTTTCCGAAGGTGTAGCCGCCGCCGTCGGGATGAGCCCAGTCAAGATCCTGCGAATAGTAAAGGCCGAGCTTAAGGCCGTACTTTTTGCAGGATTCAGAAAGTTCCTTTACAACGTCGCGTCCGAAAGGTGTCGCGTCGCACACGTTATAGCTTGTAACGTCGGTCTTAAACATCGCAAAACCGTCGTGGTGCTTTGAAGTAAAAACGATATACTTCATCCCGGCGTCTCTCGCGAGCTTCACCCACTCCTCCGCGTCAAAACAGACAGGGTTGAATGCCTCAGCAAGCTTCTTGTAATCCGCCAATGGAATCCTGAAATACTGCTGCGCCCACTCGCCAATGTAGCCGTTCATCCTTTTGCCCTTCCACTCGCCGCCGAGCAGCGAATAAAGGCCCCAGTGGATCATCATGCCGAATTTAGCTTCTCTGAACCATTGTTTTGAATCCATCTTTAACCGTCTCCCGTTTTCCCATATAAAAAGAGCCCTGTCAATGAAATGAGAGCAGGCTCTTTAAGCTTTTGTTATCCGTTATTTGTCTGTCTTTTTCTTGCGCGGTTTGCGCTTGATCTTAAGGAGTCTCGGTTCAACCGCCGAGCCGTTTTTCAGCTTGTAGTTCTTTCCGGCAAGGAGCATGGCAAGGTCTTTGTCAAAACGCTTGTCGATTTCATTTTTGGAAAGGAGTCTTCTGAAACGCTGAATGGTGGTTGCATCGGGAACGTTCTCACTGAAGAAGTCAATGTTAAGGAAGTTTCTCATCGCGAAACTGTCATAGACACAGTCCTCGATTGCCTCGCTCGAAAGACCGAAAATCTGCTGCAGAACATAGACCCTGATCATAATCTCAAGCGCGACAGGCTTTCTTCCCCGCCTCCCCGTATAGTAAAAAGGCTTCACAACAATAATCCACTCATCCCACGGAATAAGCTTGTCAAAAAAGGCAAGCATCTCATCACGTTTGGTAGAGGTTTTTCTGTTTTCATATTCAAGACTTGAAAAACTCTGCTGTGCCATATCCGTAGCTCCTTTAATCTATAAATCGGCAAGAACAACATGCCGGGCAAAGCTTCCTTTCACTGTCTGAATTATACCATATCAGCTTTTTTGTTTCAACAAAAAGCTTCATTCGGAAAGACAGACCAATATCTTTTTCAGGAGTCTTATTGTCAGTGCGTATAAACCAAAAAGCCGGCTGATTAAAGCCGGATTTTTAAGTCGAATCCTTTCGGACCCTTATGTGTTTTGGTGACTCTTACGAGAATCGAACTCGTGTTTCCGCCGTGAGAGGGCGGCGTCTTAGCCGCTTGACCAAAGAGCCATCGTCAAAGCGCTCATAGATGATACCATCATTTTAAAAGCGTGTCAACCCCTATTTTTAAATTTAACACGCCAATGTCAAAAGGCGGCAGCCGTATGGTGCTGCCGCCCTCTTTAACCGCGCAGGGGTTTTGGCGCCCTGTCACATTGGTTATTTCGTATTAATAAGCCTTTACGCAGACGTTGTCGATGATAGCGCCTGTACAGTGAGTCCAGAGGAGGAAGTTGGCGCCCTGCTGGTTCTCGGGATCGTTCTTCCTTGAGTTAAGAAGTTTTCCTTCACCGTTGTAGGTGGAAACCTTTTCCTCACCGATCTCTATTCTGCAGATGAGCACTCCGTCAATATAGAGGTAAGCATTCATATCGCCGGTCTCAACAAGAGTGACGCGATGCTCCTCATCGAAAACATCCTTAAGACCTGTCTTGACTTTTAAAGCGCCCTCCGGCCAGCCGCCGGCTGTTCCGACCTCACCTACGCCGTAAACAGGGAAAATACCTTTGCTGTTAAGGCCTATGAACATACCGTCGCCGGTTGATGTTGCTATGCGGTTTGTGGGTTCCGTAATGAAGAAACCGATCATCAAAGCCATCCACTCAGCATCCCTAAGAGAAGGATCTGTGTAGGCGATCTTGTAGTCGAATGAAATCTCGAACTGCTCATAATCGTCAAAGGAGTTGTCGAGGATGGGGTAGAAGGACTGAAGCTCGTTAACCGGAACACCTTCTTTAAAGCAAAGGCAGAGTTTGCCGTCGACCATCTCAACGTTTGAAGGCTCGGTGAGGAAACCTGCGTCTTCCATAACGTCGTCAATTTCCCTGTCGTCGAAATTCTCGGAATAGAGAACCTCAACGCCCTCCTGTCCTTCAGCAAAGATTTTGCCCTTGTTATCACCAAGCTCAGGCTTCGGAGTTGCCTTCGGCTTCGGTGTTGGTGTGGGCTCAGGCTCTGCAGTCACTTCAGGAGTTCCCTCCGGGGCATCTGTAGGCGCAGCAGTGTTTGCAGGCTCCGCTGTCGGTTTGTCATTTTTTGGTTCGGACTTACCGCAAGCTGCCAGCATTCCGGCTGAAAGAGCTGCGACAAGCACAAAGATTAACAGTCTTTTAAAGTTTTTCATTTTCAATACCTCAAATGAATTGTTTTTTAACCCCGCGCGGCAAAGTCGCACGAGATGTTTTCTAAATGGTAATAAATTACAGCCACATAGTCAAACACTTTGACGCAAAAGGCTCAAAAGTTTTTCTTCAAGCATGCAGTTTATGTCCTGAATTCAGCAGTAAACTTCCGTACCGGGGTTCTCGCCGCAGCAGCACTTGATGATATTCTCAGGCTCGCTTACGCCGAAGACTTTAATCGGAAGCTTATTCTCAATCGCAAAAGCTGTAGCTGTGAGGTCCATGACCTTCAGCTGCTTTTCGAGGACCTCGGCAAGGGAAACGCGGTCGTATCTCTTGGCGGTAGGAACCTTGGCGGGGTCTGCGTCGTAGACTGCGTCGATGTTCTTGGCGAGAAGGATGACGTCGCACTTAAGCTCGGCAGCCCTTAAAACTGCTCCCGTATCGGTTGTGAAGTAAGGTCTTCCGGTGCCGCAGCCGAGGAGAACGACCTTGCCGGCATTCAGCATGTCGTCTGCCTTGGCCTTTACGTAGAACTCGCAGACCTGGTCCATCTGGAGGGCTGACATAGCGCAGGCGGGCACACCGTTTTGGCGTAATTTATCGGCAAAAGCCATACAGTTCATGACAGTTGCGAGCATGCCGATGTGGTCGGCGTCCGTCCTGTCAAATCCGGGGTTTTTGGCGCCGCGCCAGAAGTTTCCGCCGCCGATGACCATTGCAACCTGCACGCCCATGTCGACCGTGAGAGTCTTGATGACGGAAGCGAGCTTGTCAAGAAAAGCCTCGTCAATACCGGTCTTTCCGCTGCCCGCAAGAGCCTCGCCGCTGAGTTTGATCATTACTCTGTTGTACTTCTTTTCCATTCTTTTTCTCCCGATAGTTATAATAAAGGCACGGGGTCTTTTGCGGCACCGTGCCTGAATAGAGCTTTAATTGCTTATCAGCCTTTAAGCTGCTTCTGAACTTCCTCAGCGAAATTCTCCTCTTTCTTCTCGAGGCCTTCGCCCATCTCGTATCTTACAAAACGTCTGATCTTGATGTTTTCGTTGAGTTTTGCGATAGTCTGAGTGAGAACGTCCTTAACTTTGACTTCAGGATCCTTTACGAAGCTCTGCTCAAGGAGGCAGAAATCTTCATAGTACTTGGACATACGGCCCTGAACGATCTTTTCAACAACTTTCTCGGGCTTGCCTTCGTTGAGAGCCTGAGCCTTGAGAACGTTAGCTTCTCTGTCAAGAGCTTCTTGGGGAACGTCTTCCTTGTTGATGTAAAGAGGCTGGCTTGCAGCGATCTGCATTGCCATGTCTTTAACGAACTGCTTGAAGATAGCGTTTCTTGCAACGAAGTCTGTCTCGCAGTTAACTTCGATGAGAACACCGATTCTGCCGTTGCCGTGGATGTATGACTCAACAACACCCTCGGAAGCGATTCTGCCGCTCTTCTTAACAGCGGTGGAAAGTCCCTTCTCGCGGAGATAGTCAATAGCCTTAGCCATGTCGTTGTTGCAAGCCTCAAGAGCCTTCTTGCAGTCAGCAATGCCGGCCTGAGTCTTCTCTCTGAGATCTTTAAGTAAATTCATATCTACAGCCATAATAATTGATCCTCCTGTGTAATATTTTGGCGACAATTATCGCCAATGCATCTCCGGATTACTTACCGGAAACAATTGTTTCGAGCTCTTCTGCCTCGAGTGACTCGTCAGCGGCATCTGCTTCTTCAGCTTTCTTAGCTGCGGAAGACTCTGCGCCCTCACGGCCTTCGATAACAGCGTCTGCAATCTTACCGGTGATGAGCTTGATTGCGCGGATAGCGTCGTCGTTTGCAGGAATAACGTAATCAACTTCCTCAGGATCGCAGTTTGTATCTACAATACCTACAACCGGGATGCCGAGCTTTCTTGCTTCGAGAACTGCGTTCATCTCAGTCTTGGGGTCAACTACGAAGAGAGCTGCCGGAAGAGCGCTCATAGCTCTGATACCGCCAAGGTTCTTCTCAAGCTTGTCGCGCTCGAGCTTCAGTTTTGCAACTTCCTTCTTGGGCAGGTAATCAAATGTGCCGTTAGCTTCTTTCTCGTAGAGATCGTTGAGTCTGTTGATTCTGGCTTTAATTGTCTGATAGTTTGTGAGCATACCGCCGAGCCATCTGTTGGTAACGTAGAACATGCCGCAGCGCTGAGCTTCTTCAGCAATGGAATCCTTGGCCTGCTTCTTTGTTCCTACGAAGAGGATATTTCCGCCCTGAGCCGAAACCTGCTGAACGAAAGCATATGCTTCATCAATCTTTTTAACGGTCTTCTGAAGATCGATAATATGGATACCGTTTCTCTCCATATAGATGTACTCGTTCATCTTAGGATTCCATCTCCTGGTCTGATGTCCGAAATGTACACCGGCTTCAAGTAATTGCTTCATTGAAATAACACCCATTTTAAACCTCCTGTTTTTCCTCCGGCTCTTTCATCCGAAAGCGGAAAGCGCACAATCATGCGCCCACAGCCGCCAACGTCAGGGCCGTGTGAATTTCAATCCGAGTCATCATACAACAAAACCAATGCGATTGCAAGAGGTTTTTTACAAAAATGCCCTCCTTCGCGCAAAAATATACGCTATATTATTTCGGCGATTTGGATTATAATATGCCTTGGCGGATTCAGAGAGAATTGAAAGCAAAAAATAAACTTTTATTCTAAATTAAGGAGCATTCATGAAGATAGGCGGCCTTGATATCGGAACAACGGGATGCAAGATTACCGTGTTTGACGAGCGCGGAGATATTGCCGGCAAAGCCTACAGGGACTACCCGGTGAGGCGCGCATCCTTTGGCCACGAAATTGACGTATCGGCAATGACAGAAAGCGTCTTTGAAGTTCTTTCCGAGATGTCTGCACGCTTCCCCGATATCGCTTCAATCGGTGTCACAAGCTTCGGCGAGACGTTCGTACTGACTGACGAAAACGGCCTGCCCCTCTGCGACTCAATGCTCTACACGGACCCCCGCGGGAAAGACGAGCTAAGGGAGCTTACAAGTAAGATTTCCGAAACCGAAATCACCGCCATAACAGGCCTCTCTCCCCACGAAATGTACTCGATTTCAAAGATCATGTGGGTGAGAAAGCACCGCCCCGATCTTTACGCCGGGGCAAAGCATATATTTCTTATAGAAGATTATATTATTTTCAGGCTCACCGGTACCGCCAATATCACCTACTCGCTCGCAACGCGCACCATGGCTTTTGACCTTAAAAACCTTTGCTGGTCAGAGAAGATTTTTGACGCGGCGGGAGTCGATATCGCCAAAATGTCAAAGCCCGTTCAGGCTGGAACCGTTGCCGGCAAGTGGAAAGGCATAAGCATCGTCTCCGTCGCGCACGACCAGGTAGCGGCCTGCGCAGGCGCCGGAGTGTTTGACGAAAAAACGGCCTGCGAAGGCGCCGGCACAGTTGAGTGCCTGACGCCTGTCTATAACTCCCTGCCCGACGTCTCAGTCATGGCGTCAGGCAACTACTGCATCGTACCGCACGTAATACCCGGCAAATACTGCGCATACGCTTTTTCATACACCGGCGGAGCGCTGATTAAGTGGTGTGTTGACACGTTCGGAAAGGACGGGACGTACGACTCGCTCGAAAAGCCCTGCAGCAAAGACGAACCGACAGGACTTTTAGTGCTGCCCCATTTTGCGGGAGCGGCAACGCCATACATGGACACAGGATCAAAAGGCGCTATAATCGGCCTTATAACGGCAACGTCCCCCTCAGACATCTACAGAGCCTGTATGGAGGGAGTCTGCTACGAGATGATGCTGAATTACGAGACCTTAAAGCCCTCAGGCATAAGCTTTGACCGCATTAACGCAAGCGGCGGAGGGGCAAGAAGCAGTCTCTGGATGCAGATGAAGGCCGACGTTTTAAACATACCCATAACCGCCCTGCTCACAATCGACGCAGGAACGGCAGGATGCGCCATGGTTGCGGGAGTCAGCGCGGGGCTTTTTAAAGACATTGGCGATGCCGCCGATGTCATGGTAAGAAAAGGAACAACGTACTATCCACGCAGGGATATTCACGAAAAATATATGACAGTCTACGAGCGGTACAGGAAGCTTTACAATGCGGTAAGACCGCTAGTCTGAGGAGTTTGAAGCATGCTAATAAATCTTAAAGAAATTCTCTTATTATGCGAAAATAATGGCATCGCGGCAGGCGCTTTCAACACGCCGAACCTTGAATGTCTGAATGCGGTGCTTGACGCGGCAGAAAGCCTCGGTGTGCCAGTAATAATATCTCACGCAGAGCTTCATGAAAACGTTTCGAGACTCTCGGTTATCGGTCCGATAATGGTTGAGGCTGCAAAGAAATCGAGCGTTCCTGTATGTGTCCACCTTGACCATTGCGAAACCATAAGTTATATGAAAGAGGCGCTTGAAATCGGCTTTACAGGCGTCATGTACGACGGAAGCACCCTGCCCTTTGAAGAAAATCTTAAAAACACAAAAGGGGCAGTTAGGATTGCACGAAACTTCAACTGCGGTGTTGAAGCTGAACTGGGCGCATTGGCGTCAAGAGAATCGGGACACGGGAATGCAGGAGGCCCGGTCTACACGGATCCCGACGAGGCGCTTTTATTCTGCAGTGAGACAGGGATTGACGCTTTCGCTCCGAGCTTCGGTACAGCCCACGGCATTTACAAGTCAAAACCCATGCTTGATTTTGAAAGGGTAAGGATCATCCACGAAAAGACCGGCCTTCCGCTTGTAATGCACGGAGGGAGCGGCGTTTCTGACGAGGACTACAGAAAAGGCATTAATAACGGTTTAAGAAAGATTAATTACTATACATATATGTCGCACGCGGGGACGCTTGCCGTAAAAGAGATGCTTGAAAAGCAGGACGTGACTTTCTTCCACGACTTGGCATATGCTGCCGAAAAGGCTATGTTTGAGGACTCACTCAAAGCGATGAAGGTGTTTGCAGGAATCAATTAAGAGGCGCTTCAAAGCTTTTAATTAAACTTAAAAAGAGACCCGGAAGTCCGAGTCTCTCTTTTTCTAATGCCTGTAAAACTTACAGGTCATGTTTAATATCTGTTTGTCCGGAAATCAGTCTGTGTAGAGGATGCTCCACTTTTGGTTGGCTTCGATTTCAAGTTTGTAGAGAGTATCCTCAACAGATCTTGTTCCGTTAACTGCGTTCGGAACGATATTTGCCATGTAGTCCTTGATAATCGATGCAATCTCCGGAGGAACAACGCACTCTACCTGGCCGTATGTATCAGCCTCAGGGAATGAAATGAATGCATAGTAGTTCTTTCCTTCATCGGGATCGATGGACTTGTCAGCGAAGGGAACTCTCCAGAAGTTAGCGTCTGCGAGCGATCTTAGGTTCGGAACAAATCCGCCGCCCTGACCGTTGTAAGCTCTCTGGCCTTCCTCAGTGTAGAGGGAGAGGCAAAGCGCTGCGGCTGCGTCAGGGTTCTTGGTTCCGTTGAATACAGCAAATCCTGTAGCACATGTACCGACTTTGTGTGTCGGGAAAGCAGGCATTGAAACGATATCCCAATCGATGCCTTTGCTCTCGTAGGACTGACCTGCTGTTGCAAAGCTCGGAAATTCGGTGTCATTGAAAACAATCTGGCTTTCAGTGTTGTAGCCTGCAAAATCATTCTGATCAGGGGTTTTCTTGATTGATCTGCCGCCGCCTGCAGGATTGTACCGGCAGCAGTCATCATCCCGTACGAAGGAAACCATAGTCTTTACACCTTCGAGAACTCTCTCGTCGGAAACAAAGGTGACTTTCTTGTCTTTCTTGTCGTACCATGAGCCGCCCCAACCTTCGAGGAACGGGATGTAGACAGGAGCATAGCCGAGTCTCAGTGAGCAGCCGACTGTCTGAACGTCTGCGCTCTCATTCTGAGTTGTGAGCTGGACGCAGTAAGATCTGAACGTATCCCAATCCCATGTACCTTCGGCTTCAAGCTCAATAGGATCTACGAGCTGAGCAGCCTTGATAAGGTCGCGGTTGTATCTGAGAACGATGTGGTTGTAGTCACGCATTACCATGTAAAGCTTGCCTCCTACGGTACCCATATCTTTGACAGTCGAGAAAACACCACCAAGGTCGATGTTTAATGCTTCAACATAGTAGTCGAGAGGCATAAGTGCTTTGTAAACGGAAGCGTAGTTGTAAACGTCAGTTTCCCAGAGGAAGAATACATCGCCAATAGATTTAGAAGCAATCTGAGCTGCAATAACGTCCTTGCCTACCTGAGAGAAGTCAGTCTGAACAGTTACATTCGGATATTGTTTCTGGAATGCAGCCACCCAGTCATTTACAGATTTCTTATCAGATTCGCTGTTTGCAATATAGTACTGAAGTTTAATATTACCTGTCGGTTCCGGAGTCGGTTTCGGAGTCGGTACCGGAGTCGGTTTCGGAGTCTCTTCAGGAACTTCTGTTGCTACGGTTGTAGGTTCTGCCGTCGGTTTTTCCTCTTTAGGTTCGCTCTTACCGCATCCGGCAAGAAGTCCGACTGCAAGAGCAGCAACGAGTAAAAGAACTAACAATCTTTTCATGTTTTTCATGGTATTTCCCTCAAAAAAGTGTTTTTTCGACACCCCGCACGTATTTTTCATTCAGGACATCTACTCTAATGGTAATAAATTACACGGCCGTAGTCAACATCCGGTGCTGCAGCCGAAAAGAACGACCTTGCCGGCATTCAGCATGGCATCTGCCATGGCCTGGCATATGCTGCCGAAAAGGCTAAGATTAAAAAGAGACCCGGAAGTCCGAGTCTCTCTTTTTCTAATGCCTGTAAAACTTACAGGTCATGTTTGATATCTGTTTGTCCGGAAATCAGTCTGTGTAGAGGGTGCCCCACTTTTCGTTGGCTTCGGTTTCAAGTTTGTTGAGAGTATCGTCAACAGATCTTGTTCCGTTAACTGCGTTCGGAACGACAGTTGCCATGTAGTCCTTGATGATCGATGCAATCTCCGGAGGAACAACGCACTCTACCTGGCCGTAAGTATCAGCCTCAGGGAATGAAATGAATGCATAGTAGTTCTTTCCATCATCAGGATCGATGGACTTGTCAGCGAATGGAACTCTCCAGAAGAGAGCGTCTGCGAGCGATCTTACGTTCGGAACAGATCCGCCTACCTGGCCGTTGTAAGCTCTCTGGCCTTCCTCAGTGTAGAGGGAGAGGCAAAGCGCTGCGGCTGCATCAGGGTTCTTGGTTCCGTTGAATACTGCAAATCCTGTAGCACCTGTACCGACTTTGTGTGTCGGGAAAGCAGGCATTGAAACGATATCCCAATCGATGCCTTTGCTCTCGTAGGACTGACCTGCTGATGCAAAGCTCGGGAATTCAGTGTCATTGAAAACGATCTGGCTCTCAGTGTTGTAGCCTGCAAAATCATTCTGTTCAGCGGTGTTCTTGATTGATCCGCCGCCGCCTGCAGGATTGTACTGGCAGCAGTCATCGTTTTTAACGAAGGAAACCATAGCATTTACACCTTCGAGAACTCTCTCGTCGGATTTGAAGGTTACCTTTTTCTCTTCCTTGTCGTACCATGAGCCGCCCCAACCTTCGAGGAACGGGATGTAGATAGGAGCATAGCCGAGTCTCAGTGAGCAGCCGACTGTCTGAACGTCTGCGCTCTCATCCTGAGTTGTGAGCTGGATGCAGTAAGATCTGAACGTATCCCAATCCCATGTACCTTCGGCTTCAAGCTCAATAGGATCTATGAGCTGAGCAGCCTTGATAAGGTCGCGGTTGTATCTGAGAACGATGTGGTTGTAGTCACGCATTACCATGTAAAGCTTGCCTTCTACGGTACCCATATCTTTGATAGCCGAGAAAACATCACCGAGGTCGATGTTCAATGCTTCAACATAGTAGTCGAGAGGCATAAGTGCTTTGTGAACGGAAGCGTAGTTGTAAACGTCAGTTTCCCAGAGGAAGAATACATCGCCAACAGATTTAGAAGCAATCTGAGCTGCAATAACTTCCTTGCCTACCTGAGAGAGGTCAGCCTGAACAGTTACATTCGGATATTGTTTCTGGAATGCAGCTACCCAGTCATTTACAGATCTCTTATCAGATTCGCTGTTAGCAATATAGTACTGAAGTTTAATTTTACCTGTCGGTTCCGGTTTGTAGTCAGGTGGGAGTTCGCCGCCCTGGACGACATAATCCTTACAGCCGAAGAAAACCATAGTCATGATAATCGCAACTGCAAGAGCTAATGCCATCTTAATAAGACTCTTTGCATTCGTCTTCATGAAATAAAACCTCCAAAGAAAGATGATTCCGGTGTGTGGTATCAAGAAGATGTTCTGTTGGCATATTCTTACACACAATAGACAACCAAATAATACCACGAGCGAATGACTAATTCAAGTATTTTCTATATCTGTTTAATTATAAATTTTTAAAGTTAGTTTAAGGTTAAGGTGCCTTGTTGCCGCCGGAAAAAACAGTAAAGGCGGCACCGGGCCGCCTTTTTAATCAGTTATTCACTCCTCCGGGATGAGGGATATGATGTCTTTTATCGGCATGCACATCGAGTCGGCCTCGAGGGATCTGTGGTTTCTCAGGATGCTTTCGGCGGTATTTTTCATTGCCGGGAAGCCGCTCCTTGTGAGCTGATTTGCGTAGATGACTATGTTCGCCCCCGCCTTCTGAAGCTCGTCCTCCGTGACCGAATTGTAGGAAGTGGGAACGAGAACAACAGGGGTGGTCTTGTCGGTTTCCCTGAATTTTTTCAGGAATTCGAATATTTCGGACGGATCCTTCTTTCTGCTGTGGATCATAATGCCGTCGGCGCCGGCGCTTACGTACGCAAAAGCACGGCTCAGTGCGTCATCCATTCCTTTTTCGAGAATGAGGCTTTCGATCCTTGCGATTATCATGAAGTCGGACGTCTTTCTTGCCGCCCTGCCCGCTCTTATCTTTGCGCAGAAGCTGTCAATGTCATCCTGGCACTGTTCGACCTCTGTTCCGAAGAGCGAATTCTTTTTAAGCCCGGTTTTGTCTTCGATAATGACTGCCGAAACGCCGAGCCTTTCGAGGGTTCTTACGTTATAGACGAAATGTTCGGCGAGGCCGCCTGTGTCGCCGTCAAGGATTATAGGCTTGGTAGTGACTTCCATTATATCGTCAACGGTTCTCAGTCTGCTCGTCATGTCGACAAGTTCGATGTCGGGTTTGCCCTTGGCGGTAGAGTCGCAGAGAGAGGAGACCCACATTGCGTCGAACTGGTACGCCTTGCCGTTTTCGTAAACAGTCGTGTTTTCGGCGATGAGTCCCGTGATTCCGCTGTGCGCCTCGATAGCTGTGACGAGGGGTTTGATTTCAAGAAGCCTCTTCAGCCTTTTTCTTCTCATATCGGGCATGCCGAGTGTTTCGCGGCTCTGCTCCTGAATCTTAAGGTACATGCTGTCCTTGGAATACGGGAACTCGACGAGTTTTCCGCCGTAAGACGCCAATACCTCAACCACCTCGTCTCTCACGGGCTTCTGGAAGCCGCTCACCCAGTCGTCGCCGTGGACGACAAAATCAGGTTTGTAGCGAAGGAGGTTTTCCCTGTAGCTGAGGTTTTCCTGGATTACGACTCTGCTGACGCCGCTTATGCTCTCAAACAGCTTCATTCTCTCGCTTTCGGGGACGAGCGGATATCTTCTGTAGCTGACGACCGCCTTGTCGCTCAAAACGCCGACGATAAGTTTTCCGAGCCTTGCCGCTTTCTTGATGATTGAAATGTGGCCGCCGTGCAGGATGTCGGTAGAAAAGCACATGTAGACAGTCTTGTTGAGGACCTCTTTCAGCCTGTTTAAAACGGTCTCAAGGTCTTCGGCTGTGTCAATCTCCGAGCAGAGCATATCTTCAAAATCAAGCGGATAGACGTCCATGGAGTCCGAAATCTCGTTGAAGGCGTTTTCCGCGTAGCNNTGGCGGTTTCGACGTATCTGTCAATCGAGTCGAGCCACTTGCCGAAGTCTTCCGCGGTGAGCTTATAAAGAGGCTGGCATGCAACCTGCTTCCTGTCGAGCATCTTCACGCCGACGTTTGCGACCCTGCCGTCGTCAAAAAGAACCGCCTTGAAATCCTTTTCGGGGAGCTTCACGGACGATGAAACGCACATCACGGACTTTTCGGAATCGATCACGGCTTCAAGAACGCTGTTCTCAAAAACCATGTCGCCGTGGATGAGCAGAATGTCCTCGCCCCGGAGTTCCTTCTCGGCAAGGTAAATCGAATAGATGTAGTTCGTCGTCCGGTACTTGGGATTTTCCACAAACGTGAGCTTTATGTTGATGTCAAGAGACTCCGCGTAGCGCATGAGGACATCGCCAAGGTAACCGACGGTAATAACAGCCTCTCTGACGCCAAAGTCCGACAGCATGCGGAGCTGTCTCGAAAGGATCGTCTCCCCCGAGAAAATCTCTGTCATGCACTTCGGCTGCTCGCTTGTGAGAACACCCATTCTGGTTCCCATACCCGAATTCAAAATCAATGCTTTCATGTTTCCGCCCTCGGACGTTTTCTCTGCAAACGTCTTTAGTAATGTTATTCACGCAAAAAAGCGGTGAAATTGTCAATGTTTTCCTTTGCCGTAAGCGTCGGTCTGCCGAGGTCTTTTCTCGCGCCGCGCGTCGTTATCACCTCAACAAATGTCAGTGCCTCAGAGTCTTCTGCCGAAAGCTTATCAAGGAGCTTAGACAGCTCATCTTCGTTTTCAGCTTTGAAAACTCTTCCGTATCCGCAGGCCGCTGCGATGTCAGAAAGACTCTTCTGCTTTGCAGGAGTCGGCATGCCGCCGACGGAATCGTGGACCCCGTTGTTTATGGCAAAATGTATAAGGTTTTTGGGCGCCGTCTCAGCTGCAACGAGGAGCGAGCCCATGTGCATTACGACCGCGCCGTCGCCGTCAATCAGGACAACCCTTCTTTCGGGAAGCTCTGTTGCGAGCTGAAGAGCGATTGAAGACGCGTGACCCATGGAGCCGACGGTGAGAAAATCGGTTTTGTGAGACTTGCCGTGTTTCTCTCTTATCTCGAAAAGCTCCCTTGACGCCTTGCCGGTAGTCGAAACGAAAACCGAGCCGTCCATCTTATCGGCAATGAGCTCTATTGCGCGCTCTCTTGACATTGTGCCGGCGCTGAAATAAGCCGGCTTTCCGTCATACGTGAGCGCGCCTTTTTTTACAACGAGCGCAACTGATTTGCCTTCAGCAAAAGCGCCCTCTTTACTCTTAAGGAACATTTTTACGTCGTCCGCCGTTGTATTTCCGTCAACAATCATGACGTCAAGGCCGAGCAGTTCAAGCAGCGGTACGGTTATCTCGCCCTGGAAAACGTGCTGCGGCTCGTCATGGACGCCGGGCTCGCC
>DBWH01000005.1:25012-35615 GCA_002308595.1 Mageeibacillus sp. UBA1243
TTGCCGATGCCGCTGTTCTGCATGTAGACTGTGCCCTTCCTGCCGGTCGCGATGTAGTGACCTGCGGCAAGAGCGACCGCGTTGCCCTCATTGGCGGCAACGATATGCTTTTCCGAAACGCCGTACGACTCGTAGAGGCAGTCGCAGAGCGGGCCGAGGAGCGAGTCCGGCACACCCGCAAAGAAATCCGTATCGAGCGCTTTTACAAAATCTTCGGTCTTCATTTTTCAAAAATCCGTCAGAATGACCACGTGCTGAGCCATTCGAGATTGTTCACGTAGCTCTCCGGAACAGTCATGCCCGTGAGCACGGGGTAGAACACAACGAAGAGCACAAGGACAACGCCAAGGTAGATGAACACCACCCACTTTGAGATTATCTTCTTTTCCACGAGCGTCATGAACACATAGACGATGAAGAAAATCGAGAATGCGAACGCCGAGAAGTAGTGGTAGATGAAGCAGACCCTGTTGACAAGGATCCACGGAGCAAACTGAAGCGCGTAGGCGACAACGAAGAAGCCCATTCTGCTGTCCTTGTTTCTCCAGGCGAGGAAGCTGCCTACAAACAGGCACGGAACGCCGAGCCACCAGATTGCAGGGTTGCCGAACGAGCTTATCGTCGAGCGCATTCCGGCAGCGGAGGTTCCGACGTAGTACCAGATAGGTCTTGCCATGAAGGGCCACGAGTACCACATTGAACTGTAAGGATGCGTTGCAACAAGCTGTGAGTGGTAGTCGTACATATATTTCTGGTTGTCAAGAACAACCTGTATGAGTGACTTACCGGGGTTGCTGGGCATATACTGGAGATATGACAGCACGTAGATGCATAGGGGTATGATCACGAAGAAGACGACGCATATTCCGAGCGTCGGAAGCAGATTCGTAAACACGTAATCCGACATGTAAATCTTCTTCAGAGAGCCGTCCTTCTTTGAGAAATCGTATGCCCTGCCGGCCTTGACGTCAAGTATTTCACGTATTTTTGCGATAAAGAATACGATTGCAAGAGCGGCGCCCGTGTAGAGACAAGTCCACTTCGATGCGGCACCGAGGCCGAACATGAGACCGCTCAGGAACAGCGGGACAAAGGACTTGCCGAGGCCTCTCTCGTATGACTTCACCGAGAAGTAGTCGTACATGAAGTACATCATTGCGACGGAGAAGAAGCAGGCGTACGTGTCAATGGTGGCAAGCCTCGTCTGCGCGAGCCTCATGAAGTCAAACATCATAAGGAAGGCTGCGACGAATGCCCACTGGCTCTTCTTGAACACCTTCAGTGCGAAAGCGTAGATGAGGGGCACGAGGAGCATGCCGAACAGAACTCCTGAGAACCTCCATCCGAATGAATTCATACCGAACAGGAGAATACCGAACTCCATGATGACCTTGCCGAGCGGCGGGTGCGTTCTCTCGTAAATTGAAAGCCCGTGAATCTGCTCGTAGGCCGTGCGCGGATGGTAAATCTCGTCAAAATAAGTCGAGTCGGTGTACGAGCGGTAAGGTCTCAACTCACTCTGCTCGTCAAAAAGATAACCGGGATTTCCGGATGTATCCGTCTCGTTATATTCATAGTAAATCGAAGTTTGGTCGATTTCGACAGGCTGAAGCTTTCCGTCGACCTCCTCGTAGAAACCGACTTCGTTGAGCCAGAGTCCCTCGGATTTTGCAACAACCCTGACAGTCTTTGCGGTAAACTTGACCGCCTTGTAGTCCCATCTGTAGAACGAAATATCAGACTTCTGGATGTCCGCAGCGTCGTGGTACTCGCCGTCATCGCCAAGGTACTGCACCGACATCGTGCCCTTCTCCGGGATTCCGCCGTAGTAGACGACCCTTGTCACGTTCTTCACTTCTTTAAACGACACCCGGACGAAATCGCCCTTTAGGGCAGGTTTCCAGTACGTGTTAGCCGAGCCTGAAGTGCTGCCCATGCCGACGAAAGAGAAGATGCCCGTGATCAACGTCATGACAAGCACGATTATAACGTCATTTTTCTTAAACTTGCCGTTCTTTTCCGAGATTCTGAGGTCGTTTGCCGGTCTTGCAGTCCTGTCGTTTCTGAACGAAACCGCAAAGCAGAATACTATGGATGCAAGAAGAACAAGCACGAAGAGAATCTTGAACCAGGTTCCGACGCCGGCCGGCTTGCTTGTACTTGATTTTCCCGTGGGAGTGAGTTTTAACGTGACGTGACCCTCGGGCACTTCGTCCTTGGAGATTTTTTCGATTTTGAGGTTGTCAAAGTATGCAACGCCCGTGGACTCGCTTCCGTAACCGCCAAGGCCGAGACTTATGTTGACGTTTTTCTGGTCGGCTGCGGTCTCAAGTATTACGCTTGCCGTGCGCCACTCCGTCGTACCTGTAGTTGCAAA
The DNA here is from genome assembly GCA_002308595.1 of Mageeibacillus sp. UBA1243. Taxonomy (GTDB): domain Bacteria; phylum Bacillota; class Clostridia; order UBA1212; family UBA1212; genus UBA1212. The sequence goes on from DBWH01000005.1 coordinate 27,390, forward strand.
AGCTTTTCCGTTGTAGTTGTACCCGGACAGGTTTGCACCCGCGCCGTCGGAGACGTTCTCGGTCTTGATGGAGAGCGTGACCTTGTAGAATGAGCTTGGCGATACCTTGAAGCTCTTGTGGATTCTGCAGTCGTTGGGGGACGTGTTCTCAATTTTCAGGCACTTGCCGTTCGGGGAGACGCCGCTCACAAAAGTGATGGTTGAGGCGTTGGTTCCGTTTGAGTTGCCCCTGTAGTTGTAGACGCTCCAGTCGAAGCCCGATTTAATATCCGTGTTCTCAAAGCCGCACTCGTAATAGGTGATCGGGATGAGTTTAGGGATGAAAATGCATGCAAGAGTTATAAGGAGAGCGGCCGCAACACCCGCGAAGATGAATATCCTGAGGCGGAGTTTTTTGCGTCTTGCCTTTTCAGCGTCGCTCATATTCGTTTTGGTTTTCACTGTATCTGACATTTTATCCACCTTCAGCAATTAGTTCTTATCAGGATTGTCAACGGTCGTCTCGCTGCTTTCAGCCTCTTCATCATAGAGGTAAGAAGCTTCCTCTCCGAAAAATCTGACTTTGACCTTCTTTTTGCGTTTGACGCGTACGGGCTCTTCAAGCTCGTTTGCAAACTCTTTTCTTTCGAGGAGTTTATTGGCAATAAACACGCCTGTTGTGAGAAGCGCCGCGGTCACCGTGATGAACGCAAGGAGCCCTCTGTAGTCGTTGAGTTTCGGCCAGTAGTAATCCGCATAGGCCGACTGCGAGCCGCCCGCAGAGTTTATGGAGCCGCCGACAAGAAGTCCCATCATTACCTCGTGGACGGTGATGAAACCTATACCGGACATGAATCCGTATGCGCCGAGCAGACCTTTTCTGTGGTAGCAGATTGCGGCCATGAGCAGGCAGAGAATTGCGGGGAAGAAATATCTCTCGTGCATTCTCGGTCCGAAGCAGGGAACCATCGCATACATGACAGCGCCCGCAAGGAATACGAAACCGGGGTGGAACGCCCTCTCTTTATATTCCGTGCCGCTCCTCTTTGCCTCAACAGCGTTCTTAACGGCTTTTACAGTCTTGAAAACGTAGAACCCGACAATAAGAACACTTATCAGCACGATAAACAGCATCGCAACAGTGTAGATTGTGAACGGCCCGATTTTTGCATTGTCGCTGACCCAGTTCTTGCCGAGCAGGAACCAGAAGTTATAATTGTTGACAGTTGCGTATTTGTAGTGGTCGATCGTTCCGAGGAAAAGGCTGAACATCCACGGGAGACGGACCGTTTTGCCGAGCAGGCTGACGTTTTCCATGCCCATACCGAAGAACGGTATGCAGGGAACGATGAGACCCGTAAGTCCTCCGCCGATAACCTTGCCAAGGTAACCGAAAGCCGTCTTAGGCTTTCCTTTAACGACCGAGATTATGAAATCGGCAATGAAAACGCATCCCGCAACAGGCAGGAACACGAACATCTGCGGCTTGAGCATGAGTCCGAGGCCGAAATAAAGACCTGCGGCAAAGTACCTTTTTCCGTTGAGAGCGATGCAGCAGAGCACCACAAACAGCGCAAGAATCGAGTCAACCTGACCCCAGCAAGCCGAGTCGAGGAGCACGATAGGGTTGAAAAGCCAGACGGATGCGAAGAAAACCGCATTGCCGAAAGAGTATCTCTTTTTGATTGCAGTTCCGTAAATGACAAGTCCGATACCGAGATCGGCAAGTATCGACGGCAGCTTTATCATCAGCGTCATGCCTTTTGTGCCGAGGCCGAGGAAGTTTCCGATATCGGTGACAGCGGCAAGGAAATATGCATAGAGCGGCGGGTAGTCGCAATTTGTGGCAACCTTGTAAAGCTGGCCGATGCCGTTTTCGGTCGCGACTCTGCCCCAGTATTTAAACAGGCCGACGTCTATCGAGCACTCGTAATAAGTGACCGTGAGCACAAGCCTGACGATGAGCGCAACGAGGAAAACAGTTATTATGGTCGCGAGCGGCCTTCCGAGGGTCGCGAGCGGACCTTTGCCTTCCGTGTTGTAGCGGAGCGGGATGAACCTGGTTTTTGCATTGGCGGGTATGTATTCGTAACCGAGCTTGTCGTACGACCTGATGAAAAGGCCGTAGACGAGAAGGATTATGAACGCGATAGCGAGTATGAGCCAGCTTGCAAACCTCATGTTTTCGTAGAGGCTCTCGGTGTAAGTCGCGCCCTTCGTGTCGGACTTGGATGAAGCCGTGTTGATTTTAACGACGTTTACGCCCGCGGGAGCGCCGGAGACTGTGGTGACCCTGACGTTGTCAAACCAGGCTGTTCCGGACGTCGAGTTTGAGTAGAAGCCGAGTCGCATGCTGAGCGTGTAGCTTCCCGACTTCGCCAATGTGAAATAATCCGTAATATGGACCCAGCTGTCGCCGCCGTTTACGCAGGCAAAGCTTGAATCCTTTGACTCGAGAATTGAGATGTTGGCGCCTTTTATACGGTCAGTGTTTTCGGCTGTGATTCCGGAAACTTTGACGTCGGCGTCAATTCTGTAGTACCTTCCGCCGGTGAGCTCAATCTTTTTGGTGAGCCTTGCGTCGTTGTCGTCAGAGCTTGAAATCTTAAGAGCGCTGCCGCCTCCGACGCCCTCGCCCTTGGCGGGTACGCTGAAAGACGTAATGTTCTCAGTGTAGCTGTCAAAGGCGTAGCCCGAGGACGAATAATTCTCGAAATCCTCGTAGAAAACGACCTTGCCGTTTTGAAGACCCGACATGACGGCGGATATGAGGAGCATAAGAAGACCCACTGCGACAAGCGCGGGAATCACTATTGCCCAGACACGTTTAACCGTTGTATCAAACGTCTTTGTAAACCAGACCGAAAATCCGGATGTTTTTTTCTCAGGTTTATCCATCACAAACAAATCCTTTTAAATGTACGCAATATTTTCAACTATGGCGCCAATGCCTATGACGGGTTCGCTGTGGCACTCAAGGAGTCTCACGTGGCAGCCCTCGCCTATTTCGGCATCCTCGCAAAGTATCTTGTCTATTTTGCAGTATTCAATCTTAACCGTGTCGCAGAAGACCGAATCACATTTCAGTATGTAGTCGACAAGGCTCCCGCCGCTGTTTTTGACGAGAAGCATGTCGCAGTTTATCGATGAAGCTTCAACGGCGCCCGCCGTGCCCTCGACAATCACGTTGATCGCTCTTATAGGGTTCCTGACGGTCGCAAATCCGCTGACTGTGAAATTGTCGCAGACCACTTTTCCGTGCGAGTGGAACGTGCCCGAGACGTCGATGTCTATCGTGTCGAGCCTGCCGCTAAGCTCAAGTTCGCCCTTGACGTCAATCTTCCCCGCGTGGAAGCGCCCGTAGCACTCGGTTCTTCCTTCGATGAGCACCTCGTCGCAGATAAGCTTTGACTTCACGAGAGCCTCGCCCGAGCACAAAAAAGAATCGGCAAGCACTTTTTCCGCAAAAACAGCCTTGCCCTCAATCATGAGAGTTCCCGCGTCAACCTCGTCGTGGAAGGACGCCATACCCTCAATCACAAGCCTCTCGGGAGTGATTTTCTCGTAGAACTTCTGTTCCCCCTCGACGGCCATTTCATCGTATACGGAAAGCTCCTCGTCAATGTTTCTGAGAGGCAGAAAATCATCCATCGTTATTATCTTCTGGACTTGAGGTTCAGGCAAAGGATTACCCTCCGTTATTTAATATTCTTTTTTATTATACGCCTGCGATTTAAGAATTTCAAGAGAAAGGGAGCCGTGACGGAGTTTGTCACATTGGCGGGAGCGACTGTCGCCAAGGCGTTCCGGAAGCCATCGTGAAGCCGACCGGTTTGCCCTTAAAATCAAGACTTTGTTGCATTTAAAAATCGATTATGTTAATATTTTCAGTGACTATAGCCAATGTATCAAGCTGCCCTTCCGGGGCAAAAAGCGGGCTTCTTAGGGCCCTGTTTCATTGGCGGCAGGATTTTCGGGAGGTGACTGTCCGTGGAGGAGAAGTCTTTTAAGATTGACGGCGAGATAGACGGCGAGTATGAGGATTATTCGCTTCTTGACAATTCCGACAACGGCTCCGAGGACGTCATTATAACCGATGAAGTTGTTGCAATCGTGGCGGGACAGGCGGCAATGCAGACAGACTGCGTCGCGGCTCTCAGCTCTACGGTCGCGGGAAGCATCGCGGAATCGTTCGGCATCAAGAATCCCACAAAAGGCGTCACGGTCAGGACCAAGGAAGGCAAAGTTGTTCTTGACCTCTACGTCGTCGTCAAATACGGCAATAAAATTTCCGACATCGCCTGGAACATTCAGGAAAACGTGAAGCGCGAAGTCGAGAACATGACGGGCGCCGTTGTCGATTCCGTAAACATACACATAACAGGCATTGATTTTCAGAAGCCGAGGAAAAAGGCTCTGTAATTTTTCGAGGTATCAAGTCTTAGGATCGGGAAGTTTTTCCTGACAGGAGGATTTATGAATACATTTTTCAGAATAACAGTTGCGATCTACGCTCTCATATCGACCTTCATATCGGTCGTTATAATGATCTCTCCCTTTGGCGAGAAGTCGCTCATGAACCTGATTCTCCAGAAAGCGGACGCAAACTTCTACAGAGGAAACTCGTACGACGTTCTGATATTCATCATAGGTCTCGTCTCTCTTCTGATAAGCATCGCAATTCTTTCCAGCGGCATCAGGGGCAAGCGCTCCTCAAAATACATTTCAAGGACGAACGAGAGCGGCACGATCAACATTTCGGCAAACTCGATTGAAAACATTGCCCTCGTGATGTCAAAAAGATTCCAGGGCGTCAAGGATGCAAAAGCCAAGGCGATCTTCAGCAAAGGCGAGCTCATCATTTCGATCAAGCTTCAGGCATACACCGAAGTCAGTCTTCCGGACCTCTGCAAAGGCGTTCAGGAGCGCGTCAGGGATTCGGTCGAAAGTTCCACGGAGATCAAGGTCAAGAGCGTTACCGTCAACGTGGAGAACGTTTCTCAGCAGGGAGGCTAAACTATGCTTCGCAAAATGTACAAATTCTACAGGAAATACCACTACTGCATTAACGGAGCGATTCTGGGTCTCGTGACGGGCCTCATGCTTGTTTTCTTAGGCATCTGGCGCACCCTCATCGTTCTTGCATGCGTCTACCTCGGCTTTTTCATCGGCAGGAAGCTGATGCACGACCACGACTTCATCAAGAAGCTCCTCGACAGGATTCTTCCGCCGGGCTCGTTCAAGTAATATTGCGAACACGCCAATGAAAAACGCTCCGCAGCGCCCTGACTTAAACCGCGGCCGCTGCGGAGCTCTTTTTACGCCCTTTTTTCTAGGGCGCCTGCTTTATTTCGTATAGTCTTTCCTGTCGGGCACGCTGTCCATGCCGCCGTGCTTAAGCGTTGACATGCTCGCCGCCCATACCGCGTAGGAGCCTGCCTCTTTCAGCATATCTTCCGTAAGCTCAAGCTCGCCCTTGGCAAATTTCTTTGCGTCAAAAGCTTTCATCGTAAGAAGGCCTGCGGCAAGGCTTCCGCCGCATATGTCGCCCGCACCCGTTGTATCGACGGGTTTTACCGACGGCGCGGTTATTCTTACCTCGTGCTTTCCTGACGCAATTATCGCGCCGTCGCCGCCGAGCGTTACCATAACAAGCTTCAGGTTCGGCAGTATTTCAAGCAGTTTCTTTGCGGCCTCGTTCCTTTTGACGCCGAACATGAACTCGGCCTCCTCTTCCGATATCTTCATCATATCGGCCTGCTGAGCGCCAAGTATCATCATTTTTTTGGCCTCGTCCTGACTCTTCCAGAGCGGCGGCCTGTAGTTAGGGTCGTATGAAACTATGACGCCGCTCTCTTTTGCGGCCTTGCAGGCAAATAGAGTTGAGTCGGTGCCCTCTTTTGTGGTCATGAGGAGTGATCCCATGTGGAGCACCTTGGCGTTTTTGATAAGTTCGACCGAGACCTCGGAAGGAATGAGCATGCTGTCGGCGCCCGGTTTTCTCGCAAAAGAAAACTCCCTGTCGCCCTTCTCGTCAAGCGTTACAAAAGCAAGAGTCGTAAATGCATCGTCAGTGACAATGATTCCCGACGTGTCTATATCCTTTGAGGCGAGCGTCTTGAGAAGCAGCCTGCCGAACGCGTCGTTTCCGACCTTGCCGATAAATGCGGCCTTGACGCCGAGCTTTGCCGCCGCTGCAAGGAAGTTTGCCGGTGCTCCGCCGGGATGGGCCTTAAGCATCGGGTAACCCGCATCATCAGTGCTCTCGCACGTAAAATCTATAAGAACTTCTCCCAAAGCAACTATATCAGCCATTATCTTTTCCTCCGTTTTCGATTTTAATTACTCTTACGACAAGATTTCCGCCGAACGCAAAAGGTATTCCGTGAACCGTCAAAACTCCGTCCCGGAAATCATACGACAGTACGTTGCCCGTGTCAATCGCGGTTATCTTGAGATTGTCGCAGTTATAGCCGTTTATCTTTATTTTTACGTCAAAATCGCTGCCCGTGTGTACCGAAACGTTAGGATCTGCGACCGTCGGAAGGCCGAAGCAGAAAACGTAAAGGCAGCCGTCTTTTTCAAGCACAAAATTCTTTTCGGGGCTTAGAACAGAAGCCTTCACGGTCGGAACAGCAAACCTGAAAGCGTCGCCGAAGACTGATGTCCACTTGCCGATAAGCTCGAAAACGCCCTTGTCAAGAGTCCTGAGCGACCCGTCCGGCAGAGGTCCTGTGTTCATCAGGAAGTTTGCCCTTGTCCTTCTGCAAAGAACCATCTCTTCGATGAGAAGCGCGGGCGACTTATAGTTTATGTCACTCTCGCCGTAGCCCCAGCAGTCGTTCATAACCTCGCACATTTCGGACGCGATATACTTCGGCGAATCCTCAAGATTGATGGGTTTCGGGTTGCCCCTTTCGAACGTTACACTGTCAAGTTCGATGTGGCCGAGAGCGCCCCTTGCCGAAAGACCCGTGTTGTTAATGATCATCGCCTCGGGCTGATACTTTCTGATGAGCCCGTAAAGCGTGTCCTCCTCCCAGTCGTCGTTTGGCCTGTCCCACATGCCGTCAAACCAGATTCCGCCTATTTTTCCGTAATTTCTGCAAAGCACCTCAACGCTCTTCCTGAGGTATGAAAGGTAGGCTTTGAAATCTTCTTTGTAGCTCTTCTCGTGCCAGTCAAGCAGCGTGTGGTAGAAAAACGGCTTGATATCATATTTTCTGCACGCGTCCGTGAACTCGCCAATGAGATCCCTGCCGCAAAGAGAATGCGGCGCGTCAAAATCCGAAAGCCCGCATGTGTCGTAGAGCGAAAAGCCGTCGTGGTGCCTTGACGTGATTGTGATGTAGCCGCAGCCGGCCTCCTTGGCGGTTTCGGCAAGTTCAAGCGCCCACGTCTTTTTCGGGTTAAACCTCTCCGTCAGCTTATCGTACGTCCCGTCGGGAATGCGTTCCAGAAACTTCACCCACTCGCCATGGCCGATGAGCGAATAAAGTCCGAAGTGGACGAACATCCCGAGGCCCATATTCTCAAAATTCTTGACGTATTGCTTTACGATCATGGCAAAACCTCAGCTGTGTCAGAGCACGTTGCAGGATGCTGTAAGCGCCCAGTTGTTGTAGCATGCCGCGCCCTTCCCGCCGTCTTTTGCGCAGAACGGATGGAGCTCCGCTTCCTCAAGCTCTTCGATGCGCGGAATAACGCCCGAAACGTAGTCCGAGAGCCTTTTCCGGCAATGCCTCATGCGGAGAATCAGTCCGCCGATTCTTATATCCTGAACGTCAAACCCGTGCGGTTTGTTCTCAAACATCCACCACTTCTCAAGCGCAGTATAAAAATCTTCTATGCGAAGAATCGTCTCGTCGTAAACAGGCAGGAGCTCCTTAAGCGCCTTAACGTCGCCGCTCTGATAAGCCTTCCTCGTCCTGACGCCAAGGTCAAACTTCAGTTCCATAACCCTTGAAATCCTGTACGGCACCTCAAACACGACCCCGTACTCACCGTTTTCAGTCATCTTGCAAAGCCTGTCGGCGCACTCCTTGTAGCGAAGGTTTTCGCTTCCGTCCGCGAGCGCGTCAAGAATTCCCATAAACGGGTCCGAATAGAGCATATATTTTTCGGGATTGTTGATGAAAAGATTGTCCGTGTTCGGCGTGTCCGGAAGCTCGGCAAGCATAAAATCGTCAAAAGCGATTCCGAACTCGTCAATGAACTTCTCCTTCACAATCTCCATGTCAAAGTTTC
>DBWH01000005.1:35630-51225 GCA_002308595.1 Mageeibacillus sp. UBA1243
CCGCAAAAAGCGCCGGTATAACGGAGAATCTGCTCGTCTCGCCGCCGTTGTCGCCCCAGAGCGTCATGAAAACGTTTTTCACTTTATTTTCGATGCATGACTTAACAGCCTCTTCTGTGGCTTTGAGAGCGTATGAAATATGAGGAGTAAAGCCCGTCCATGTCCAGAGACCGCCCGCAAACCAGATGTTTTCCTGAAGCTTTCTGTAGTTTCTTATGCGTGAGTCGTAGTGCGCCTTGTCGAGTGAATAGTAGTCCCAGTAGATGAGATTCACATTGGCGGGTATGCTCTCGGAAAGCTTTTTGTCAAACTCAGCCTTGTCCTCAGGGCCGCCCGTGAGCTTGTAGAACATGTCGCCCCACATGAGAAGATTGAATCCGTATTTTGCGGCAATTTCAGAGACGCGCTTTAGGTGCCTCACGAGTATATCCATGCGGTTCTCAAGGCCGTGCTCCTTAAGGTACCTTCCGAGACCTATGTTTTCAGCCTCGTCCATGCCTATGTTGACGGTTTTTGAAGTGAAGCACTCGTTTAAAGTCGCGAATATATCGTCAATGAGCTTATAAACCTCTTCGTCGCCCGCGCAGAGAGTGTCTCCCGAATCGGCAAGCCTCGAAAACTCGGGCCAGCGCATTATCGCGTTAAGATGGGCAAGCGTCTGGATACACGGACAGAGCTCAACGCCGCGGGATTTTGCGTAAGAGTCAAGCTCCTTAAGCTCACTCTTTGAATACCTTCCCCTGTAGCGGCCGAAATACGGTCTGCCGTTTACCTCGTATGTGTCCTCGGTGTAGAGCATGAGGAAATCGCATCCGACCTTGGCGAGAAGATCGATGTATTTCTTTACTGAAGGGACGTTCATGACGGCGTTTCTCGAATTGTCGATCATGACGCCGAAACGGTCAAAGCAGCTTTTCTCCATCTTAAAAACCTCCGAAAATCGTCAGTCAGTCTTTACGACTATTGTCTTAAAATCCGTATAGTTTACCATGCCGGGCCTTGCCCCGCTCTGTTTTTTTACGTGTTTTACCCTTGTAAAGTCAACCTCGCAGCTGCCGCCGGTAAAACCGCTCCGCTTTGCCGCAATAGTCGCGGCTTCTACGAGCTGCGCGTTCGTGTACGAGCCGCCCGAAAGCGAGAGCCTCAGTATAACGTGCGAGCCCGGGTAGTTCTTTACGTGGAACCACATGTCGTTAGGCGCCGCAAGCTTTGTCGTTATAAGGTCGTTCTGTATATTGTTTCTGCCCGCCCAGACGGGTATGCCGTCAGACGTAGTAAGCTCTTCGAAATTGTTTTTCTTGACAGAGGGCGGGCGCTTTTTGCCCTGTTCCCTGCGGGGCTTGTAGTAGCCGCCTTCGATGAGCTCCTCCCTGATTTCTGCGACGGAAGCCTGTGCCTCGACAACGTCAAGCGCATACCTCACCGTCGCGAGGTATTCAAGCTCAGCCTCGGCGGCGGATTTTCCCTTCACCGCGTTCTCCGCCTTGCCCTTTCTCTTCCTGTAGACCTTAAAGTAGTTTTTGAGGTTGACGGAAGGCGAAAGATGCGGGTCAAGCTCAATCGTGACCTCGGGAAGGTTTTCGTCGTAATAGTTAACGACCTTAATCTCCTTCTCGCCACCTTTAAGCGCGTAAAGATTCGCGGTAAGGAGCTCGCCCTTTATTTTGTAGTCCATAAAATCTTCGGAGCCCGCGATGTCCTCTTCGTAGCCCTTGAGCCTTCGCTCGGTTCTTTCGATGGCGTTTTTGAGCGCCTTGGCAAGTTCCTGAGTGGCATTCTTTCTGTGGAGCGCCTCGTCCTTCCCCTTGAAGAAATCGTCAACGCACGCGCACGCTGTCGAGTAAGGTATAACTCTGTCCTCGCGGCACACGGAAAGCACGTGAAAATCTGTAAAATTCCCCGAAAAATCGGCAAGAATCGCCGGCGCATACTTATTCTCCGCAATGTCGCAAAGCACGTCTTTTATGACAAGAGTGAACTTTTCCCGCGCCTCTTCGTCGTCTTTTAATGCCTCAACAGGCATCTGCGGGTCCTTTCCGGCGGCCCTTACGCAGCAGTCGGCAATCTTTCTGGAAAAACCCGAAAAGATCTTCTGCAAAAAAGCAGTTGCCGAGATGCCCGAAGCATCCTCAAAAGCTTTTTTGAAGAGTTCAAACGCATTTTCCTCAAACGGTATGATTCTGTTCTGCGGGGGCGGGAGAGTGTAGATTCTTGCCGGCATGACCTCACGGTAAGAGCTTGTCCTCTCGTCAACGCGCCTCAGACAGTCTATGATGACGCCTTTTTCGTTAAGCAGTACTATGTTTGAATAGCGACCCATTATCTCGCATACAAGCACCCTCGTCACGGGGTCGCCCATCTCGTTTCTCGTCGCAAAGCACAGGTTCAGTATTCTGTCGCAGTCGACCTGCTCGATTGATGTGAGTTCGGCGCCGATGAGATGCTTACGGAGAGCCATGCAGAAGGAAGGAGCGTCCATCGGATTCTCCTTGGCGATATTGCTGATGCCTATGCGCGCGTTGCCGGCATTTGCCGAAATAACAAGTCTGAAATTGTTCGAATTGTTTCTGATGATAAGATCGATCTCGTCTTTTTCGGGTTCAAAAACGCGGGACACCCTGCCGCCGACGGCAAGCCCCTCAAGCTCCCACTTTATGCATCTTGCAACAATACCGTCAAAAGCCAAAACAATTACTCCGTATATTTATTCTCCCTGAAGGTTCTTCAAGTAAGTATAAAGCGCCTCCGGGTCGTTCTCAGGCACCGAAATGCACGGCACCCTGTTTTCAATTCCGTCAAATCCCGCAAATACCGAAGCGAGCTGCTCGCCGCGTTTGGGAAGCGGCAGAAGCACCGAAAACCTGTCAAAAATGTCTTTTCTCGACGCGCTCGTAACGCTTTTCACATTTCCCGGGAAAATAATCCCCGAAAGCAGATGTTTTTCGCTCACGGGAGTCTTCGTAAACGGCGTAGTGTAAACGTAAAGCGCACCGCCCTCGCTCATAACCGCGGCGTATGAATCATCGACAGCCGAAACGTCGTCAAACTTCTCCTCCAAACCGCCAATGTAACCGCCGCCTTCACCGTCATTTCCTCCGGCAACGACATACGCCCTGCCGCCGATGAGAACAACCGAAGCCTTTATTCCGAAGCCTCCGAGCTCCGGAAGCGCTGCGAAAAACTTTTCCGCAAAAAGCCTGAGGGTTGCCCGCTCGCGGTCGTATCCTTTATATTTTGAGCAGAAGTTTTTAAGCTCAAGATCGGTGACTTTTAAAGACACTGCGGGCTCGCCCCTGAAATCACTGCGGAAAGCCTGCAGGTTTCTCAGGAAACGCTTGCTCTCGCTGTCGATTTTGGTGTTTATTCCCGCAATGCTGGCCTTGACTATCATGACAATAAGGTTCCCGGTTTTATGCGTTCTTAAGGCTTAAAACAGCAGCCTCAAGGTTCTTGCTCTTAAAAAGATATGATCCAGAGACGAGTATGTCGCAGCCCGCAGCAGCGCTTTCGCGGCCTGTCACACTGTCAATGCCTCCGTCGGTCTCAATCATGAATCCGTACCCTTTTTCGGCCCTGATCTTCGCCGCGCGTCTTATCTTGTCGGTAACGCTTGAAATGTATTTCTGGCCGCCGAAGCCGGGGTTTACGGTCATAAGAAGCAGTATATCAATGTTTCCGAGTATCTCCTCGCAGGCGGAAAGAGGTGTCGCGGGATTCAATGCAACGCCGGCCTTGGCGCCGGTCTCTTTAATCTGATTTACGAGCCTGTCAAGGTGATTCGTAGCCTCCGCATGCACGATTATAATATCAGAGCCCGCGTTCCTGAAATCGCCAATGTACTTTTCCGGGTTCTCAATCATAAGGTGCGTCTCAAACGGAATCTTCTTATAAGGGAGCAGCGACTTGATGACAGGCGCTCCGAATGTGATATTCGGGACAAAAGCGCCGTCCATGACGTCAAGGTGCGCATAGTCGCATCCGGCGTCCTGCACCCTTACAAGTTCCTTTCCCATCTGCGAAAAGTCGCATGAGAGCATTGAGCAGGAAACAATTCTCATCTTTAATCCTCCGTTCCGGCCGGTAAATCAAAATCAGGCCGGATCATCTGTACTTGTTTTTCTCCTTGGCGAGAAGCTCTTTGTAAATCTCTTTGTACCTCCCGTACCTGCCGGGAGAGAGGATGCCTTTTTCGAGGAGCTCGCCGACGCAGCAGTCCGGCTCGCCGGTGTGGCTGCAGTCCTGGAACCTGCAAGGGCCCCTGTTGTCAAACTCTTTATATAAATCGGCAAGTTCTTTCGGCGCGACGTTGAACGCGTCAAAGAAGCTGAATCCGGGCGAGTCGATGACGTACTTGCCGTTGCCCGCGTCAAAAAGCTCCGAGTGCCTCGTGGTGTGTTTGCCGCGTTCGGTCTTAGCTGAAAGGCCGCCGGTCGCCATGGCTTTTCGCAGAAGCAGCTTGTTTGTGAGCGTCGATTTTCCGACGCCCGACTGTCCGCAGAGAACCGTCACGCCGCGCGGTATTGCCGATTTTATCTTTTCGGCGTCCTTTTCGGCATCTTTTCCCTCAAGGGAGGCGATGAAAACGCCGCCGTCGACAGCACTTTCGTATTCGTCTTTCAGGCTCTTTGCCTCTTTCCTGTCAATGTCGCTCTTGTTTATCACCAGGATCACGCCCGCGCCCTTCTGCCTCACCGACAGGAGAAGCTTGTCAAGGAGCGTCAGGTCTGGCTTGGGATTCGCCGCCGCGATTATGAACAGAACGCAGTCGACGTTTGCGACGGCGGGCCTTACCAGCGAGTTCTTCCGCGGCTTTATCTCCGTTATAACAAATCCGCTGCCGTCCTCTCGGTCCGGTGAAATCTTTACAAGGTCGCCGACCATCGGTTTTATCGACTCAAGTCTGAAGATTCCCCTCGCCTTGCAGTCGTACAAAGCGTCGCCGCAAGCGACAGTGTAGATGCCTCCGATGCCGCGGATTATGATTCCGTCAGCCGCTGCGCCTGTTAAAGCAGCTGCGCCGTTGTTCCTGTCTATAACGTTTTCAGCAGGTCGTTTCTGTGCCAAGAGCAGTTTTCCTCATTCAAAAAGGAGTAGGTGTAAAATTGTCCGGGTAAACGTCGGGAGTCTCAACAGGCTCAGTCGGCTCGGGTGTGTAGCTCCACTCTTCGGGCGTCGGAGTTGCGATCATCTGCTCCGCGGTTCTCTTTACGATTCTCATCTCGTAAAGGTCCGTGACGTTGACGTAAACATACATTCTGACCTCGGTCTTGCCCCAGTTGAAGGGAACGGTGACCTCGAGCGGGAATTCGCTCTTAAGAACGCCTGAACGCTTGAAATCGTACTTCTTGTCCTTTGCCCTCTGCTCAACGTCCTCGCCGGTCTCGCTGAAGATGACGCCAATGACATCCACAACGCCTCCCGATACGAACTCATCGGGGCACTGTATTTCAACTACAACGGGTATCGAGTGCTCGTCAAGCTGCTCCTTGTCGTAGAAGTAAATCGTAACTTCCGTTCCTACCGAGACTCTGCTTCCGGCTGCCGGGTACTGTCCTACAACCGTATCAAATGCCTGATAAGGCCCTCTTGTGGGCTCCGGCGTATCTGTCGGCTCAGGCGTGTCGGTCGGAGTCGGCGTGGGCGTCGGTGTTGCCGTCGGAGTGGGAGTCGGCGTCGGAGTGGGTGTAGGCGTGGGAGTCGGTGTCGGGGTCGGAGTATCCTCGCCGGGGTTTTCGGAATCACCCGGATTTTCGGCTGTAGGAGTCTCCTGTCCCTCTGTTTCCGAAGGCTCTGTTGCCTCCTCTGTCGCCTCTTCGGTGGGTTCCGGAGTGTCTGTCGGCTCGGGAGTCGGTGAAGGCGTCGGCGTAGGAGTCATGAAGTAAAGCGTCATGTCCTCGTCGGGGCTCGGGTAAACGTTTCCGAGCTTGAGACCCGCATTGGCGATAGCGACGAGCGCCTCGTCATATGTAAGACCCGTGAGGTCAGGCACAAAAACCTTCTCGCCAACGTTCTGCTTTGATATATAAAGCTTGATTGTCGTGTTCTTCTTAACCGGCATTCCGGATTCGGGCGACATGCTGATGACAGTGTTGTGAGTCACCGACGAGTCGACCTCTATGTATTCGGCCTTGAGTCCCTGCCTTCCGAGAGCCTCTTTTGCCTCGCTGAGGTTAAGACCGATGTAGTTTTCAAGAATGACGTCGTCCTTGTTGCGCGCACACGTGAGGATGACTCTGTCGTTTGAGGTAACCTCCGTGTCCTTGGCGGGACGCTGGCTCGTGATGTAGTCGGTCGGGTAAAGGTCGGTCTCAAAATAGTGAACCTCGACCTCGATGTTCTTCTCGGCAAGCATCTTCTGCACGTCGACCCTGTTGTAGCCCGTGTAATCCGTGAGGATGAGCACCTCTTTCTGCTCTTCGGTGACCTTCTCCGTCATGTTGTCAAGGTAATAGTCAACGTAGAACCAGATGATGGCACCGCCAAGGATAAGCGACATGAAAACCGCAAGCGCAGTGATCACAATCCTGCCGGGGTGCCTCTTTATACGCGCGGGAGCCGCCGTGAAATTGTCTTCTTTTGCGTGAATTTCGTCAAGGGCTCTCTTGTCGCCTTCGGGGCCTCTCTGCTGGTCGTAGTCGTAGTTTGAAACTTCTTCGACGCCGCTCGGAGCCTCGCCTTCGGGCCTTTCAACCTTATGTGCGCCCTCTTTTCTCGCAAGGTCGCAGTCCTCGGTGATGATGTCCTTGTCAAGCATGTACTGCGCGGATACGAGTATCGCCTCAGGTTCCTTCTCAGCCGCGATGAGCATATCGAGCATCTCCTCGGCGGACGAGAAGCGGTCTGCAGGGTCCTTCATTGTCGCCAATACGACAACGTCCGAAACAGCTCTCGGAATGGTCTCGTCAACGACGCAGGCAGGTATAACGTTATACTTGCTCCTCTTGATTGCAACAGAGCCTGCGGACTCGCCGTCGAAAGGCACGTTGCCGACAAGCATCTCGTAGAAAGTTATACCGAGCGAGTATATGTCCGTCTTGCGGTTTGTCGTTCCGTCCTCTTCCTGCTCCGGCGCCATGTAGTAAACAGAGCCGTCGCGGTCGCCCGCCATCCTCGTGAACGAGTCGGGGCGGTTGGTCTTGGCGATACCGAAGTCGGTCAAAGTGACGTGTTTGTTTTCGTCGACAAGTATGTTCTGGGGCTTGATATCTTTGTGGACAACGCCTTTTGAGTGCACGTAGCAAAGAGCCGCGAGCACCTGCTTCATAATCTCAACACAATCCTGCCATTCAAGAGCGCCGCCTTGGCGTATGAGCTCGTCAACATTCACACCGTTGATTCTTTCCATCGCGATGTAATGCTTGCCGCAGTAATGGCCGAGGCCGTAGACCTTGACAATGTTGGGGTGGCGGAGTCCGCTTACGTTTTCAGCCTCGCGCTTGATCCTCTCGATGTGGTCCGGGCTGTCCGAGTACTCACTCTTCAGCACCTTCAGGGCGACGTCGATGTCAAGCACAATGTCCCTTGCTTCATAAACAACAGACATGCCGCCAATGCCCAGAAAGCTCTTGACCTCATATCTGTCGTTAAGTATTGTCCCAACGGGAATCAAGTCAGTTTTTTCCATTTTTCCCTTCACGGGCGGTAAAACCCGTCAAAAAAGATTATACAGCAACGAGAGCCGCCGTTATGTCGTCCTCGCTGCCGCAGCCGAGCGCGCATCTTATGAGAGACTTGCAGAGGTTTTCGAGGCTCTGAAGTTTATTCTCGCGGAAAATGGCGCTTATTTCATAGTCATCAGCGGCAGAGCAGAGTCCGTCGCTGCAAAGCATAAATATGTCACCGCTCAAAACGTCAACCGCGTACATATCCGGAAGACCTGCGGGGGCCGTACCCGAAAGGAAGCCCATGGCCTTGGTTATTGCGTTGGTCGAGAGGTATTTTCTTATTTCGTCCCTCGTGTAGCCCTTGTCGAGCATGAGCTGGGCAATTGAGTGGTCCTTAGTAAGCTGAGTAAGCTTGCCGCCCCTGAACACGTAAGCTCTGCTGTCGCCGACGTTGCAGATGACCGCCCTGCTTTCGCTTTCGATGAGCGCGATTATTACAATCGTCGAGCCCATGCCTTTTCTGTCGGGATTGCCCGCGGCCTCGTCCTCGATGATCCTGCTGACTTTCACAACCGAATCCGAGATGAAATCCGAAAGGCCTTCCTCTCCGTCATAAACGTATTTCCGGGCGATTTCGAGAAACTTAAACACCGAAAGACTTCCGGCAACATCACCCGCAGCGTGCCCGCCCATACCGTCCGCGACAACCGTAAACCTCACTTTTCGGTCAGCAGAAACACAGGCCCCGAAGAAATCTTCGTTGACCTTTTTCCCGTAACCAAGTCGGCTGATTGCGTAGCTTTCCACGGCGGTCTCCTTTTTGATTTAGCGGCTAACTTCCGTCCGCTGCGTTCTGATGGATTTTTCCACGGCTTATTATACAACAAATCGTCCCGATTTCAATTAAATAAATTTAATTTTAATAAATAATAAATCGCCAATGCGGCAAAAACATGTCGAAAAAGCCCGCTTTCGATAAAATCCGCAAAATTTACTGCTGAGTCTCTTCTGTTATAACGCTCTTTCTCAGCTGACCGCAGGCCGCGCTTATATCGCGCCCGAGCTCTCTTCTCACGGTCGCTTCGATGCCCTTTTCCTCAAGATAACCTTTGAATCTTTCGATTGCCGACCTGTCGGGTCTTTCAAAACCGGTGCCTGTGACCTTATTTACCGGTATGAGGTTTACGTGGCATTGGAGATGAGAAAGCCTTCTTGCAAGCTCGCCCGCATGCCTTCTTGAGTCGTTGACGCCCGCTATTAGCGAATACTCAAACGTCACCCTTCTTCCCGTGATTTTTACGTATTCCCTGCAGGCGGCAAAAAGCTCGTCAAGCGGGAAGCGTTTATTTACAGGCATGATTTCCGACCTTTCCTCGTCAAAGGGATTGTGGAGAGACACGGAGAGAGTCACAGGTATGTTTTCACCTGCAAGCCTAAAAATGTTAGGGACAATGCCGCACGTCGAAAGCGATATCTTTCTCGCGCTTATATTCAGCCCGTCGGGGCTCGTGACAATCTTCAGGAACTTTATGATGTTGTCGTAATTGTCAAGGGGCTCGCCGATACCCATGATGACGATGTGGCCGATTCTGATGTTTTTGAATTTATTGACGGCAATGATCTGCCCGAGTATCTCACCCGGCGTCAAATCTCTTGAAAAGGCGATGCCCGAGGAAGCGCAGAACTTGCAGCCCATCCTGCAGCCCGCCTGCGACGATACGCACACCGAGTAGCCGTAGTTGTACTTCATGAGCACGCACTCGACAAGCACTCCGTCATAAAGCTTAAATAGAAACTTCACCGTCTCGTCAAGCTTTGACTCCCTTACAAGCATGATCTCCGGAATTCCGGAAACTGCGGCTTCTTTCAGCCTCTCCCTGTCTGCTTTGGAGAGCGTCGTTATATTCTCAATGTCATCGCCGATGAGAAGTCTTCCCATAATCTGCCCCGCCCTGTATTCGGGCATGTTCAAAGATCTCACGAAAGCCTTAAGCTCCGTGAGGTCAAGATCAAGCAGCCTGATTTTTGCATCTTCGCCCATGGGAAAACCGCCTTAAATAACGTCTGTGCGCCTCTTGATTTGAGGCTTATTGTCAACCGAAAACGCCCGAAATCGTATGTCCGTTAAGGTATGATCTTACGTCCATCCTCTTTGAATTCTCGGGCTGAATTTCAAAAACTTCGATTGCGTTTCTCCCGCATTTTACGGTAAAACTCTTCTTATCGACCGAAACTATCGTACCCGGCGCGGCACCGCTGTCGTCTTCCTTTACAGCGGTATTGAAAAGCTTGAACTTTTTACCGCCGAGAAAAGCCGTCGCACCCGGTTTATCGTCAAGACTTCTTATGAGATTGTGAACCTTTTCCGCGTCAAGTTTAAAATCGATTATCTCCTGCTCTCTTAAAAGAGGCGGGGCAAATGTCGCCAATGAATCATCCTGCGGAATGCGCTTCACAGTCCCGTCGACAAGACCTTTAAGTGTCTTTACGATAAGGTCCGCACCGATATCCGAGAGACGGTCGCTGAGCTCGCGAAGGGTCATATTGGCGGTAATCTCACACTCATCTTTCAGGAGCATGTCGCCTGTGTCCATGCCTATGTCGGACATCATTGTCGTGACGCCTGAGACCTTCTCGCCGTCCATGACAGCCTTCTGAATCGGGTTTGCGCCGCGGTATTTTGGGAGAAGGCTTGCGTGAACGTTGACGGTACCCATTTTAGGCATGTCAAGAATCTCTTTGGAAAGAATCTTTCCGTACGCACAGGTCACGAAAAAGTCCGCCTCGTATTGCGAAAGCTCTTCGTAAAACTCAGGTGTCTTGATCTTTTCGGGCGAAAGAACAGGTATGCCAAGATTAAGAGCCTTCTCTTTCACTGCACACTGAGCCATCCTGTTTCCGCGACCCTTCGGACTGTCGGCCTTTGTCACGCAGCAGATGACCTTGAAGTTTTCATTCAGCTTTTCAAGTACGGGCACAGCGAAGTCCGGAGTGCCCATAAAAACGATCTTTATATCAGAACTGTTCACAAAAACCTCCGCGGTCTTTCATTCCTCTTCGACGCGCTCCATTTCAACGGCCTTGTCCTTGTAGAGGATGCCGTCAAGGTGATCAAACTCGTGGCAGCAGATGACCGCAAGGAAACCCTCCGCCGTAAACGAAATCTTCTCGCCGAACTCGTTAAGCGCCTCGACGTAAACCTTCATCGGCCTCTTGCACTTGCCGCGAAAACCCGGAACGCTGAGGCACCCTTCCTGTGAAAGCTGCTCGCCCTCGCTCTCAACTATAACGGGGTTTACGAGCTTGTAAACGTGGCCCTCTCTGTCGTCAATGACAGCCATTCTTTTCGGAATGCCTATCTGAGGCGCCGCAAGACCGACGCCGTCGCTGTCGTACATTGTCTCCAGCATATCGGCAAGTATCTTCCTGATGCCGTCATTTACGACCGCAACCTCTTTGCATATTTCTCTGAGGACCGGATTCCCGTCCGTTCTAACGTTTCTGATGGCCATAAAAGCCTCCTGTGACAGATTGTGTATGACGCCGATATGAGCGCGTCCCCTATTATAAGACAGATTTACCTTCTTCGCAAGAAATTTGCCTTAATCACCGTTTTTGAAACCGATACCGCCAATAAAAAACCGTGCCTCCATTTTCCTAAAAGGCACGGTTTTTTAAATTCCAGGGGGTATATATCACTCATCGCCTTCGTAAGAATCTTTCCCGGCGTGTGTGCTTTCTCGTGTTGCGGCTTTCTGTTCCGCTGCGGCGCGGTTCCTTGAGCCTGACTTTTCTTCATCGTCCGCGCTCTTCTTTTCAAGCTTGGGTTCGAGGCTTATGAAGAACTGGATGAAGTATGTGACGCAGAATATGATCAATGCCGTCGTCGTGTCTTTAATCTTTCCGAATGGCTCATAAAGGAAAAGAACCACAGCGGACGTTACGAGCAGAACGGATTTGATTATCGTCCTGATAAGATATTTTCTGTTTCCGAGCATGTCCCTGTTTGCGATAACAGGAAGGATGATTTCTATCACTGCCACACTTACAACGGCAAGAGCAAGGAGCAGAGACGATACAGCTCTCTTTCCGTCTCCGAGATTGAATACTTTGAACTCAATCAGAAGGAATGCGACGAGTGAAAGCAGAATGATTACATAAAAAATATTTGTAAGAACATTTCTGAATTTCATTAAGATTGAACCTTTCTCCTGTATAGTATCTATAATTTCAAATCAGATTGCGGAACGATTATCCGTCCGCAGCTTCCGACAAAAATTATAAAACAGAATCTTTAAAAAACGCTTGAAATCGTCAAATTTCAATAATTTTGCAACAGCAAAAATTTCCTAAATCATCGGGATTTAAAAAATATAACGACTGTTATGCAAAATTCTTAAAATAACGGTCAAACGGGCGGTTTTTCCGCCCGTTTCAATCATTTCAGAACGCAAGTTCTATACCGTTTTCAA
The DNA here is from genome assembly GCA_002308595.1 of Mageeibacillus sp. UBA1243. GTDB lineage: Bacteria > Bacillota > Clostridia > UBA1212 > UBA1212 > UBA1212. Next base: position 47,707 of record DBWH01000005.1, read on the forward strand.
AATCCATCGGCACGGTTGTCTGCTCGCCTGTTTTCATATTCTTTACGGTAACCGTTCCGTTTTCGCGCTCGCTCTCGCCGCACACGAAGACGTAAGGGATTCCGAGCTTGTCGGCATAGCCCATCTTTTTAGCCATCTTGCCGCCGTTGACGTAAGTCTCAGTCGGGACGCCTCTGTTTCTCATCGCGGCCGCGACCTTGATCGCGTACTCAATCGAATCGTCCATGGGCACGACAAGCACCTTGGAGATTGAAGCCCTCTCCCCGCTCTCGATAAGGCCCGATTCCTTAAGCTGGAAGAACAGTCTCGAAAGACCGATCGCGATGCCGACGCCGGGAAGCTTCTGGTTTGTGTAGTTTGATGCAAGTTCGTCATACCTTCCGCCCGAGCAGATGCTGCCGAGTTCCGGATGCTCGTCAAGGAAAGTCTCGTAAACCGTACCCGTGTAATAGTCAAGGCCTCTTGCTATCCTGAGGTTCACCTTGATCGAATTCTCCGGCACACCGTAAGCACCGACCGCTCCGCATACCGTCTCAAGCTCGCTGACGCCCTCGTTGAAAAGTTCGTTCTCAATGTTCCACGTCTTAACCTCCGAAAGCACGTCCGCAGGTTTTCCGCAAAGGCCGGCAAGCTTCAGCGTCGCATCTATGCATTCCTGAGAAATGCCGAGCTCCGAAAGCTCTTTTGAAACCGCTGCCGGGCCCGCCTTGTCGAGTCTGTCGACCGCTCGCAGGACCTCTGTGATATTGGCGACACCGAACGACTCAAAGAAACCGCCAAGGAGCTTCCTGTTGTTGATCATAATCGTGAACCCGCCAAGGTCAAGATTCTTGAACGTCTGGTAGATGACACCCACGATTTCGGCATCGTTAAGAATGGAGAGCGTTCCGTTGCCGACAATGTCAATGTCGCACTGGTAAAACTCCCTGAATCTGCCCTTCTGAGGCCTCTCGCCCCTGTAAACTCTTCCTATGTGGTATCTTCTGAAGGGGAACGTGAGCTCGCCGTAGTGCATGCTGACGTATCTTGCAAGAGGAACCGTAAGGTCAAAACGCATCGCAAGGTCGCTGTCGCCCTTCTGGAATCTGTAAACCTGTTTTTCGGTGTCTCCGCCGCTCTTTGCAAGAAGCACGTCGGAACGCTCGATGACAGGCGTGTCGATCGGCACGAAGCCGAAGCTCTCGTAGGACGTTCTGATAGTCTCAAGCATCCTGTTGAAAAGTATCTGGTCTTTGGGCAGGTACTCGTTGAAGCCCGAAGGCAGAGAAGGATTTACAATCTGCTTTTTTTCGGTTGGTGAATTTCCCATAATTCTTCTCCGTAAAAGTATGTGGCGGCCTTTCTTTGCCGCACCGGTATTTTATAACATTTTTGCTTAAAACAAAAGACCCGGCGCGATTTAACGAACCGGGTTTTTTGGTGACCCATCGGAGGCTCGAACTCCGGACACCCTGATTAAAAGCCAGGTGCTCTACCGACTGAGCTAATGAGTCGTGCGCTTTCAGGCGCCGCATTATGATAACAAATAGTAAAAACGCTGTCAAGCACTTTTTTAAACGAAAAGGCGCACGGTTTTAAGAGATTTTTTAAGTTGACTGTCTTGAAAAAAACGGGCTTCTGTTGTAAATTACACTTGCCGGCAAGGACATTGGCGGCAACGAAGAAGGTTCATCAGTCTATGGAATACGTCTTGCTCGCGGGAAGCTGCATTTGCTTTTCGCTCCAGTTCATCTTCTCAAAGCTTTTCCAGCGCCGAACCGACGGCACTGTCCACGCCGCAATGTGGAGCAATCTCTTAAGCGGCATATCCATTTTCATCATTTTCTGGTGCATCAACTGCTTCAGGCTCACCGTTTCAGGGGGTGCCGCCGCTTTGGCCGTCCTCTATGCCGCGTCAAGCATCATCTGCACTTGGGCGTCGCTCATCGGCATGTCTGCCACAACTGTTGCCGCTATCACGCTGTACACGCTCCTTGGCGGTGTCGTTCTGCCCTTCTTTTACGGTGTTTTTGCACTATCCGAAAGGCCCTCGCCCTTCCGCTGGATCGGCGTTACGCTTATGATTCTTGCGGCTTTTGCACCCTACGTTATCAACAATCTTTCCAAGAAGGAAACCGCCAAGGCCAAAAGCAGGCTGAAAGCGGCCGTCTGCTGCGCCGTCGTGTTTCTCACAAACGGTCTCATCAGCATTGCCACCAATGCGTCCGAGAGGATTCCCGATCACGTCGGAAGCAACGACTTTCTTCTCATAAGCACGGTTCTCAGGATTTTCGGCGCTGCCGCGATTCTTCTTGCGCTGACGCTTGTCAAAAAGGACCGGAATGTTCTTCCGCTCGACCCCAAGACAAACGAGCCCGTAAAATCAAAAGCCTTCGTTATTCTGTTTGTAATCAGTTTCTTCTATGCGGTTCTTAACGGAGCCGGCAACATTTTCAGTCTCAACTGCGCCAAAACGATGGACGCATCGCTCCAGTTTCCTATCATCTCGGCGGCCTGCATAGTCTTCTCCGCTCTCATCGGCCTTGTCGCGTTCAAAGAAAAACCCGGCAAGGGAGACGTCGCAGGGATCGTGCTCGCCATTGCCGGTATAGTCTTTACAATCTTTTAATTCAACTCGCCAAGGTTATTTTCCGCATGCCTTAACAAACGCGTTGAAAAGAGCCGCCTCTTCCTTCATCTGCGAGGAAAGCTGCTCCGGGTGCCACTGTACGCCGATGCAGAAAGACATGTCTTTTCTTTCAATCGCCTCGACAATGCCGTCAAGGCTCCTTGCCGTTACCTCAAAACCGCCGCCAAGCTTCTTAACAGCCTGATGATGGTGCGAATTGACTGAAATAACGTCAGTTCCCATAATCTGACGCACCATGGAGCCTTCTTCAAGTTTTACGTGCTGCGAAGGGATATTGGCGGCAAAGACCTGGCGGTGCTGGAGCATTCCTGAACCGTTCTCAGGTTTGAACTGTGTAGGGATGTCCTGGTAAAGGCTTCCGCCCTCCGCTACGTTTATGATCTGTATGCCCCTGCATATTGCAAGACAAGGCTTGTTCAGCTTTTTAATCTCGTGGTAAAGGGCTATTTCGAGGCGGTCCCTTTCGGGCTGGATCTCGCCGCAGCAAAGAAGCGTTTCCTCGCCGTAAAGATAGGGAGCCGCGTCACAGCCGCCCGCGAAGAGGAAGCCGTCAAAGGAATTGGCGATTTCCTTTATACCGTCGTCGCCGGGGTGCATCGGAAGGAGCACGGGGATTGCCCCCGCCCTTTCAAGAGATTCAAAATAAGGTGCGGAAACGTGGTACCTTCCCGGTGTGTCGGTTGAAGGTGTGACCGCGATAAAAGGTTTTCTCATGTTTAAGCTCACTCAAAAGCATTTCGGGCAGCCGAAAAGCCACCCGAAACGAATAATCTTGTCAAGATTTTTGAATTCAAAAATCATTAATAGTTTTCAACTCTTACCTCGAAATAGCTCTGCGGATGTGCGCAGACGGGGCATACCTCGGGGGCTTTTGTGCCGACGACGATATG